>CAYQDR010000160.1:0-9487 GCA_964416315.1 uncultured bacterium | reverse complement strand
CGAGCGCCGCGACGGCGAAGCGCGGCACCCAGAGGCACGCGAAGCGCGGAAGGCGGGTCACGACAGGAACCGCCACAGGACGCGCGCGGCCGTGCCGGGGGCGCGCTCACGCGAGCGGACAAGCCGCGCCTCCGCCTCGAGCCGCGCGAGGAGCCCCGGGCCTCCCACCGCCCAGCCCGCGCGTCCCGCGGCGAGCGCGACAGCGACCGCGGCCAGGCTGCCCGCGACCCGCCGCGCCCCCGAGAGGACGAAGGCCGTCGGCGTCGCCTCCACCGCGCGCTGGAGCCGGACGACCGCCGCGGCCGGGACCCGCGCGAGCGCCCACGGCGGAAGCTCGCCCCAGTCCACGACGACGACGTCGAAGCCGCCGCCCCGCACGACGACGTCCGCCGCCTGGACCGCCTTCCTGAGCGCGCCGCCACACCGGACCCAGAGGAGGCGGTCGAGATCCACCCCGAGGGTCTGCGCCGACGCGGGATCGAAGCCGTCCGTCGCGTCCACGAGCGCCGTCACGGCGCCGCGCGCGGTCGCGCCGGCGAGGACCCCGAGCAGCACGCTCGTGCGCCCGGACGACCGCGGGCCGACGACCTCCGCGATCCGCCCGCGGGGGAAGCCGCCGCCGAGCAGCGCGTCGAGCGACGCGATCCCGGTCGCCGCAGAGGGGCGGTGGACGCGGGCGAGCTCCGGGCGGACGAGGCAGAGTGCCAGGTCGGGGGGGAGGAGCCCGGCGAGGGCGAGCCGAGGGGCGGCGTCCATGTCCCGGTGGATCCCGGCCGCGGTGCAGCGCGGTCTGAAGATATACTAAACACAAGTTGGGTATCGGCCAGCAACCGCAAGATATGGGGGATCGAGCAAGATCGACCGCTAGATCCAGGCTCATTGACTTACGAATTCGCGATCGATACGATCCTCGTAAGTCGATGGACACCGTCACGCTCTCCCGCAAGTTCCAGCTGGTGCTCCCCCGCGGGCCCCGGGAGCGGATGCGGCTCCGCCCCGGCATGAAGTTCACGGTCCTGGACAAAGGGGGCGTGATCTTCCTCGTCCCGGAGCGCCCCATGCGCGCCTACCGGGGCGTGGGGCGGGGCGTGTCCGACCGCGGCCTCCGCGAGAAGGCGGACCGGGTCTGATCCTCGTCGACTCGAGCGGCTGGATCGAGTACCTCGCCGACCGCCCGCGCGCCGATCGCTTCGCGCCCTATCTCGAGGGCCACGAGCCGCTGCTCGTTTGCGCGATCGAGGTCTGCGAAGTCTACAAGGCCATCCGGCGGGACCTCTCGGAGGAGCGCGCCGTGGAAGCCATCACGGCCTTGCGGCGCGCCACGATCGCGCCGGTGGACGAGTCGCTGGCGCTGGAGGCCGCCGACGTCGCGCTGACCCGCGGCCTGGCGATGGCCGATTCGCTGGTCTACGCGACCGCTCGCCGCTACGGGGCCAAGCTCGTGACGGCCGACGCCGACTTCGAGGGGCTGCCCGACGCGATCGTGATCCGCTAGATCACGGGAGGGGGCCTCGACGGCCCCCTCCCAAGCCTCCTCCCAGCGTGGTACGTTACCCGCAACGCGCCGTCAAGGGGAGGAGGAGAGCGACAATCGAACTCTCAGACTCAGCAAAAAACGCGCTGAGTCACCTCGGCGATCTCCTGCGGACGCTGGAGAGCCGCGTATCGAGCACGATCACTCTTCCCGAGGGGGCCCCTGTCCTCAATGTCGAGCGTCGTGGGCGTGACCGTCGTCGCATTATCATGCACATTCACCAAATGTGCTTCTTTCACACGCAGCACTTGATATGGGGCGGCCGAATCAAAGTTGCGTACCTTGTTGATGCATACGTTGCCATGGCGGAGCGTCGGAATCCCATCGGCCTCGTGGACAGTGCCCGTTCGATCCTTGAGTACCACGCTACGCTTCATGCCTTGTCAACTGACCTGACAAAGACCTGCTCAGCGGAGCAGAGAGATCTTGTAGCCCGCGGAAGGAAGTTCTTCGAGCATCTCAGTCGGGCGCGACACGCTGTGAAGGATCCTAGGCTTCGTCAAGCACTCGAGAGGGAGGGGGGTTCCCATTTCGTGGCCAGTTGTCACTCCGGCCGTCAGGAAACTCGCTGCCGAGCCCGAATGGCAGTGGGTCCTGGAGTACTACGACTGGCTTTGCGACCTTGTGCACCACAACAGACCGAGCTACAGCGTTGGGGTAGCCGGGGTACTTGAAAGCAACGTCAGCACACTGGGACCCTCCACCTTCATAGACCGGGAACCAAGCGCCGTTGTGGTGTACAAGTATCGCGCCGATGCGCCGATTGCTGCTGTTATAGAGAAAACGGCTCAGCAGGCCTTGGCAAATGCCCAGGCATGTCTTGACCTGATCGACAAACTACCCGTGACCCCATTCTCAGGTGCGGAGCTTCTCAAGGAAACGGGCTCTCGCTTCGGTTTCCGTGGAGTTCCGTTGACAGGCCGGATACTCGGTCGCAATGAACTGTGCTGGTGCGGAAGCGAAATGAAGTTCAAGAAATGCCATGGCAGATGAAGGCGTGGTGTTGGCGTGAGGTCGAAATCTCGGAAACCCGGGAGTGAGGTAGCTGGAATTGCTCAGGCGGGCGCGGCCCGCCGCCGGGCGCGGAGCGCCGCGGTCGCGGCGAGGTCGAGACGGCCGTCGGGGCCGACGACGCAGCCATAGTCCCGCTCGGCCCCGGCCGCCGTGATGTAGCCCCCGCGGAGATCCTGCTCGACCTCGCCCGGCGGGCGCTCCAGCGGGTCGCCGTAGCCCGAGCCGCCGGCGAGCTGCACCTCGAGGAGCTCGTCCGGCCGTGTCAGCGTCACGAGCGCCCCGGGGCCGTAGTCCTCCACCACGCGCCCCGCGGGATCGAGGAGCACGCCGCGCACGGGTCCGCCGGGCTGCCCGCCGAACAGGCCCGGGGTGCGGGCGAGCACGCCATCGGGATGCACCCCCGCCAGGACGGGGCGCCCGTCGTCGACGAGCTTCCGCACGCGCACCACCTGACCGAGCCCGCCGCGGTGGCGGCCGATGCCGCCGGTGTCCGGGACGTAGCGCTTCGCGACGACGAGCACGGGCACGCGCGTCTCGAAGAGCTCGACGGACGTGTTGGCGGCGCTCGTGGGCCAGAGGAGCCCCGACTTGCCGTCGCCGTGGGCCGCCGCGCCCTGGCCGCCGCCCTGGAAGAGATGGTCGTTGTAGACGCGGCCGTCCGGGCCGACCCCGTAGAAGAAGATCGAGGCGGGGAGCCCCGTGAACGCCTGGACCTGGGCCGGGATCGCCGGGGCGAGCGCCCGGAACAGGGCCGGCGCGAGGTACCAGCCGGTGCGCGTGCGCATGTTGACGCTGGCGGGCTTCTCGCAGTTGAGGATGCTGCCCGCGGGCGCGCTCACCCGGATCGGCCGGTACGCCCCGGCGTTGCTCGGGACGTCGGGCGAGAGCATGCATTTGAGCGGATACGTCGTGTGGGCGGCCGTGTAGCTGTACGTGCAGTTGACGCCGCCCCGCCCGAGCTCCGGCGGCGCCCCCGCCCAGTCCACGTGGATCTCGTCGCCGGCGACCGTGACGCGCACCGGGAACCGCTGCGGCGTCCCGAGGCCGTCGTTCCAGACCTCGGCCTCGTAGACGCCGTCCGGGACACGGCGGATCGCCTCGCGCATCGCCGTCTCGGAGCGGTTCTGGATCACGGTCGCCAGGGCCTCGAGGTCCTCCAGGCCGTACTCCGCCATGAAGTCGAGGAGCCGCCGGGCGCCCGCCGCGTTCGCCGAGACCATCGCGTGGAGGTCGCCCACGACCTGCTCGTGCTTGCGGACGTTGGCCGCCAGGAGCCGCATGAGGTCCTCGTTGAGGACCCCGGCCCGGAAGAGCTTCAGCGGCGGGATCTGGAGGCCCTCCTCGTAGATCTCGCGCGCGGCGAGGCTGTCCTTGGTCCCGCCGATGTCCGTGACGTGGCCGATCGTGCCGAGGAGCGCCACGACCGTTCCCCCGCGGAAGACCGGCGTCACGATGGCCACGTCGAAGAGATGCCCGGCGCAGATCCACGGGTCGTTGGTCACGAGGACGTCGCCCGGCTCGAGCGTCTCGACCGGGAAGCGCTCGAGCATGGCGCGGACGGCGCGCGGGAGCGTCAGGTTGAAGACCGGCATCGCCCGGGGCGAGTGGGCGAGCGAGTTGCCGCGCGCGTCCACCAGCTCGCACCCGAAGTCCTGCGCCTCGCCGATGATCAAGGAGAAGGCGGTCCGCCAGACCGTGAGCCAGCACTCCTCGACGATGTTGATGAGCCGGCTCCACATGATCTCGAGGCCGATCGGATCGGCCTCGATCCGCGCGATGGCGCGCTCGAGCGGGAGCGCCGCGGGGGCCGCCGGCTCCGCCGGGGGGGTGTGCCGGACCCGGAGCCGGAGGTTCAGCCCCGCGTCCACCTCGAGGCGGTCTCCCGGCGGGACGATCGTGGTGGCTTCCCGCTCCTCGACGATGGCGGGCCCCTCGAGGACGTCGCCCGGCCGGAGCGCGTAGCGGTCGTAGACCGCCGACTCGACCCACCCCCCCGCCTCGGCGAAGTAGGCCCGCCGACGCCCCTTCTCCCTCGACCCCGGCGCGGGGCCCCCGGCGAGCTCGGCCACCCGGACGGCCGGGGTCGGCCCGGCGCAGAGGACGCGCCAGTTCATCGCCTGGATGACCGTCCCCGTGTAGAGGTGCGTGTAGAGCCGCACGTACTCCGCTTCGAACGCCGCCTTCACCGCCGCCACGGTGCCCGGGCCGAGCGGCTCGGCCGGCAGCGTCACGGGGATGTCGTGGACCTGGCCGAGGAGCCGCATCTCGGCCCGGCGCGTCACCGTGACGGCGTCCGCCGGGACGCCGGCCTCCGCCAGCAGCGCGCGCCCCCGCGCCTCGAGGTCGGCGAGGAGCGCGTTGACGGCGTCCCAGTCCAGTTCGTCGAGCACGCCCGGAAGCGAGCTCGCGAACTCGAAGCTGATCGGGGCGACGAGGAACCCGATCGCCGAGGCCGCGCCCGAGGCGGGCGGCACGATCACCTCGCGGACCCCGAGGATCCGCGCGACCCGGGCGGCGTGGGCCGGGCCCGCGCCGCCGAAGGCGACCATCGCGTAGCTCCGCGGGTCCCGCCCCTTTTCGATGATGTGCACGCGAGTGGCGGCCGCCATGTTCTCGCAGACCAGCGTGTAGATCCCCCACGCCGCGTCGAGGGGCGTGAGCTCCAGCGGCCCGGCCACCCGGGCGATCGCCGCCCCGGCCGCCGCGGGGTCGAGCCGCATCCGGCCGCCGAGGAAGAAGCCGGGGTCGAGGTACCCGAGGAGGAGGTTGGCGTCGGTGACCGTGGGCTCCACCCCGCCGAGCCCGTAGCAGGCGGGCCCCGGGTCGGCCCCCGCGCTCGACGGCCCGACCTTGAGGAGGCCGAGCGGGTCTACCCGGGCGATGCTCCCGCCGCCCGCGCCGATCTCGATCATGTCGATCACGGGGGCCCTGATCGGCAGCCCGCTGCCGCGCTTGAACCGGTGGACGCGCGCCGCCTCCGTGCGCGGCGCGACGTCCGGGCGGCCGTCCTGGATGAGGCACGCCTTCGCGGTCGTGCCGCCCATGTCGAAGGAGATGACGTCCGGGTAGCCGACCAGCCGGCCGAAGAACGCGGTCGCCAGGCCCCCGCCGGCCGGCCCCGACTCGAGGAGGCGGACGGGGAACGCGATCGCCATCCGGGGCGAGGCCATGCCGCCCGAGGACTGCATGAGGTAGAAGCGGCCCCGGTGCCCCCGCGCGCGGAGCGCGGCCTCGAGCCGCGCCACGTAGCGGGCGACGAGCGGCTGCACGTAGGCGTTCGCGGCGGTCGTGCTCGCCCGCTCGTACTCGCGGATCTCGGGCACGACCTCCGCGGACAGCGACACGGCGAGCGAGGGAAACTCCCGCGCGACCAGCTCCCGGACGGCGCGCTCGTGGGCGGGGTTCCGGTAGGCGTGGAGGAAGCAGACGGCGAGCGCCTCCGCGCCGCGCCCGACCAGATCCGCCACCTCGCGCCGGACCTGGCCGAGATCGATCGGCGTCACCACGTCCCCGTCCCGGCTCACCCGCTCGTCGATCTCCCGCCGGAGCTCCCGGGGCGCCAGGGGCTCGGGGAAGCGGAGGAACAGATCGTAGATGTCGTAGCGCTGCTCGATCCCGAGCTCCAGCGCGTCCCGGACGCCGCGCGTCGTCAGGAGCCCGAGCCGCGCCCCCTCCCGCTCGATGATCGCGTTGGTGACGAGGGTCGTGCCGTGGACGAGGTGCCCGATCTCGGACAACGCGAGCCCCGCCGCCTGGAGCAGCTCCTCGAGGCCGGCCAGGGCCCCGACGGCGGGGTCTTTCGGCGTCGTCAGGCACTTGTGGATGCGGATGCGCCCCGTCTCGACGTCGAGGAGCACGAAGTCCGTGAAGGTCCCGCCGATGTCGACGCCGACGTGGTAGCGGTGCGTCACGGCGACCAGGGTACGCGCCCGTCCGGCGGCTTTTCAACCGGCCGCTGGCGCGTTCGCGCGTTCTGCACTTACGCTGGTCGTGACCTGGCTCGTCTGATCCCCGTCCGCCGTGAGGCCTGCCTCGATCGGGTGCGATGCAGAGTTGAAGTTACAGCCCGGGCTGGCATAAACCATTGGTAGTCACAGGGCGTTCTTGCCCAGGAGTCGAACGACCGGATCGGCGGGCAGGGCCTGCCCGAGGGCCGCCGCGCCCAGGGCCAGGCCGGTCTTCGCCAGGAAGCGCCCAGGCTGTGCGCGCCTGCTCCCGCTGGACTGGCCCTCCGGCCGCCCGGCGCGACCCACCGGAAGGCGGTTGCGGGGCCGACCCTTGTCGCTGTGGTAGGATGAAACATCATACCGAGGGCGAGGAGGCTCAGATGCCGGCGGAGAAGATCGCCATCACGCTCGACAGAGAGCTTCTCAAGGACATCGACCGAGGGGTCAAGAGCGGCCTCTACAAGAACCGCAGCCGGGCCATCGAGGAGGCGGTGAGGGAGAAAATCGAGCGCCAGCGGAAGCGCCGACTCCTCAGTGAGGCGAAGAAGCTCGACCCCAAGGAGGAGCGTGCCCTGGCAGAGCAGGGCATGACCGGCGAGGAAGCGTCGTGGCCCGCGTACTGAGAGGGGAGGTGTACTGGGCGGATCTCAATCCCGCGCGGGGCCGCGAGCCGGCCGGGCTCCGCCCGGTCCTGGTGATCAGCCACGAAGCGCTGAACCGGTATTCGGGCACCGTCATCGCGCTCGCACTGACCAGCCAGCCGCAGCGGGCGGGCTTCCCGCTGACGCACGAGATCGAGGGCCTCAAAATGCCCAAGCCGTCCTGGGTGAAAATCGGCCAGGTCCGGACCCTGTCACTCGAGCGGCTCGGCAAGCGGATCGGAGCTCTCGACGCGGACGAGGTCGATCACGTCGTGGAAGGCCTCTTCGAGCTGGTCGGTTGAACAGGCCGGGAGTGCAGGCCCCGTAAAGGGTTCAGTTGATCCAGCCCTGATCATTCGAGTCCTCCAGGGCCTTCAACTGGCTCCCACCGCCGGCCAGGTCGGCCATGCCCGCCAGCCCCCGCTCCGCTCTTGACGCGCCCGCCCAGTGGCGGTATTTCTTCCTCACGTGGGTGGGAGCGAGCCTCCTCGTCGTGGAACGCCTTCCCGGCGTGACATGGACGTCGTGACCACTATCCGGCAGCGGATCGACCCCCATCGGCGCCGTGGCCGGTGACGCGGCGCGCGAGTCCTCGAACCAGCGACGGCTGACGCTCGCGGTCTCACCCTCGGGACGGCTTCGCCTCCTCGAAAGTCCGGACGCGTCCCCGCTCGACCCGAGACCGGCCGAGGCGATCGCGGCTGCCTTTGCCTGCGGGCCAGCGGCCGGGCTCTTTCACCTCGGCGCAGTCGAAGTCTCCACCCCCCTTCCGCCCGCGCTGGGATTCTTCCGGGACTTCGCGCGGCTCTTCGTCACCCGGCTCTGCGGCATCGGCGACATCGAGGAGCGGCGCGCCCAGGTGGACGTCCCGGCCCCGCCGGGCGAGCTCGACCGGCTCGCCGCCGAGGCGCCGCCACTGGCCGGAGGCGAGTACGTGGATGCGGCCCGGCTCCGGACCTGGTGGGCGGCGCTCGAGGCGTTCTTCCGCGAGGAGGTCCGCCGCCATCGGGGAAGCATCCAGGCCTACCTGCAGGCCAGAAACCCCGTCTGGAACCTCGTCGGGCGAGTCTACTTCCACCTCGCGGAGAACAAACACGACAGCGACCATCCGTTCGCCTTCCTCGCCACCTACACGACCCGCCTCTCCGGCCAGGCCCGGCCGCAGCATCAGCCCCTCGGCCAGGCGCTCCGGACGCTCGCAGGGGACCGGGCCGCGCTCCTGTCCCTGCTCGCGCCGGTCGACCGCGCCGCCGCCAACAGTCCCATGCTCAAGGACCTGGTGGACACGGGGGACATCTTCCAGCCCCTCGCCTGGACGCCCCGCGAGGCCCACCGCTTCCTCCAGGACGTGCCGGCCTTCGAGGCGGCGGGCGTCATGGTCCGGGTGCCCGACTGGTGGAGGGCGGATCGCCCCCGGCGGCTCGAGGTCAGCGTCACCGTCGGCGGCAAGCCGCCCTCCACCCTCGGCCTGGACGCGCTCCTCGACTTCTCGGTCGCCCTCACCCTCGATGGGGAGGCCATCTCCGACGCGGAGTGGCGAGCGACCCTCGCCGGCGCGGACGGGCTCGCCCTCGTACGAGGGAAGTGGGTGGAGCTGGACCGGGAGAAGCTCCGCGAGGTCCTCACCCACTGGGAGACGGCGCGACGCGCGGCCCGCGAGGGCCTCTCCTTCCGGGAGGCGATGCGCCTCCTGGCCGGCACGGCGCTCTCCGACGGGGAGCCGGCGGCGGCGCCGGAGCGCGGGGACGACTGGTCCCGGGTGGTCGCGGGGGAGTGGCTCGCGACGACGCTCGAGCGCCTGCGCCGGCCCGAGGCGCTGGCCGCGGCCAATCCGGGCGGGAGACTCCGGACCACGCTCCGCCCCTACCAGGAGATCGGGGTCCGCTGGCTCTGGTTTCTCTCTCGCCTCGGCCTGGGCGCCTGCCTCGCCGACGACATGGGGCTGGGCAAGACCATCCAGGTGCTCGGCCTGCTCCTGCTCCTGAAGACCGCCGACGCCCGTCGCTCCGGGAGCGGCGGGCGCGATGCGGATCGCCGGCGGCCGAGCCTCCTCGTGGTGCCGGCGTCCTTGATCGCCAACTGGCAGCAGGAGATCGGGCGGTTCGCGCCCGATCTCGAGGTGCTCGTGGCCCACCCGTCGGAGCAGCCGAGCCGGGAGCTGTCCGCCCTGGCCGCGGAGGATCTCGCCGGCGTCGATGCGGTGATCACGACGTACGGCCAGGTCCCACGGCTCCCCTGGGTCGGCGAGGTCGAGTGGGACCTGCTGGTGCTCGACGAGGCCCAGGCGATCAAGAACCCCTCCGCCCAGCAGGCCCGAGCGGTCAAGCGGCTCCGGAGCCGTGCCCGGGTGG
>CAYQDR010000159.1:0-9574 GCA_964416315.1 uncultured bacterium | reverse complement strand
GACCTGCTGGTGGTGATGGAGTTCGAGGGGCGGCCGGTGGACATGGCGGTGCGGATCGGGGCGGAGTGCGACGACCGGTTCCCGATGGACCTGATCGTGCGGCGCCCGGCGGAGGTCGAGCGGCGGATCGCGATGGGCGATCCGTTCTTCAGGCAGATCCTGCGGGACGGCCTCGTGCTCCATGAGCGAGCTGCGTGACGAGTGGGTGCGCAAGGCCGAGGAAGACGCGGCCGTCGCCGGGTGGGCGGCCGGGGCTGGCCACTGTGACGCGGCCTGCGTCCACGCGCAGCAAGCCGTCGAGAAGTACCTGAAGGCGCTCCTGGTGGCGGAGAGCAAGGATTTCCCGAAGAGCCATGCGCTGCGGACTCTGTTTGAGCTCACGGGCATGCCCGAGGCCGAAGGCGACCTCGATGAGCTCCGGTGGTTGACGCGCGTGGCGGGCGAGGTGCGCTACCCAGGCGAGGCGGCGACGCGAGAGACCGCGGGGCGTGCCGTGGAAATCATGCAGCGATGGCGCTCCCGGTTGCGGGCCGCGCTTGGCTTCTCTGGGTGAGCGTGGCGATCCGGGGGAGTCTTGCCGGCTTGTCGGACTGGTGGAGCGCGTCGTCCTCTGAGCCGAGGTAGCAGACTCGTCGGGAGTAGAAGAGGAATGACGGTGAGCCCCGGGACGGCAGACGTCTTTCAGCTCAAGATCACGCTCCGAGGGATCAAGCCGCCCATCTGGCGGCGGGTGCAGGTGCCCGGCGACATCCTGCTGCCGCGTCTCCACCGCGTGTTTCAGGTCGTCATGGGATGGACCGATAGCCACCTCCACGAGCTCAGGATCGGCGGCCGGCCCTACGGGCAGCCTTCTTCCGACTGGGGCGGATACTACGCCTTCCCGGAGCGCAGCGTGCGGCTCTGGCAAGTGGTCATGCGGCCGAACACGCGGTTCACGTACCTCTACGACTTCGGGGATTCGTGGGAACACGAGGTCCGGGTGGAGAAGATCCTCGCTCCTGAGCCCGGCATCCACTACCCCCGGTGCCTAGGCGGGGTCCGGTCCTGCCCGCCGGAGGACTGCGGAGGCCTGGCGGGATACGAGGAGTTCCTGGCGGCGATCCGCGATCCCAAGCATCCCGAGCACGCCGAGATGCGGGACTGGATCGGCGGCCACTTCGACTCGGAAGCCTTCGACCTCGACTCGGTGAACCGCCGCCTGAGGCGTTTCCGGGGGCAAGCGGGTGGGGAGAAACGCGGGAGCAGGTGGCAGCTCGTTTGAGAGGTTTGGAGCGAGACCTCGTCCGGAGAATTGTCACAAAACCCGGTTACAAAACTTACCAGGACGCTGACATGAGAGGGGTTTGGAGCGAGCCCAATTCCGCAAAAACTGTTTGCGGTGGCACCAAAAGCTCGCGGCACCTCGAACGTAAGGACGGCTATGCCTAGCCTCGCGAGCGAGCGGGCGGTCGTCCAGGCGCCGCTGATCCGGTACGCCAGCGAGATCGGCTGGGCGTACCTCCCACCGGAAGCGGCGCTGACGCTCCGGCGGGGGGAGAGCGGGACGCTGCTCTACCCCATCCTCCGCGACAAGCTCGTGGCGCTCAACCCGGGCGTGGTCACGGTGGACAACGTCGATTCCGTCGTCGGCCGGATCGAGGCCGTGCGCAACGACATCGAGGGGAATGCCGAGGTGCTGGCGTGGCTCCGAGGGGAGCGCACGGTCCACGTCGAGCGCGAGCGTCGCACCCGGAACGTGACGGTCATCGACTTCGAGCACCCGGCCCACAATCTGTTCCAGGTGACCGACGAGTGGCAGTACACCAATGGCCAGTACACGAACCGCGCCGACGCAATGTTCCTCGTCAACGGCGTCCCGGTGGCGCTGGTCGAGACCAAGGCGGCGACCAAGCGGGAAGGGATCGACGAGGGAATGACCCAGATCCGGCGCTACCACCGGGAGACCCCGGAGCTCTTGACGGCGCCGCAGGTCTTCGACATCACGCACCTGCTGGACTTCTACTACGGCGTCACCTGGAACCTGGACCGGAAGGACGTCTTCAACTGGAAGGACGAGGAGAAGGGGAACTTCGAGCGGAAGGTGAAGCGGTTCTTTGCCCGGGAGCGCTTCCTGAAGCTCCTCCGGGACTGGATCGTCTTCTTCAAGCGGGACGACGAGCTCCGGAAGATCGTCCTCCGGCAGCATCAGACCCGCGCCGTCGAGAAGGTCGTAGACCGGGCGCTCGACCCGGAGAAGCGGCGAGGATTGATCTGGCACACGCAGGGCGCCGGCAAAACCTTCACCATGATCGCGGCGGCGGAGCAGATCCTCGGCCACCCGGCCTTCGAGAAGCCGACGGTGATCATGCTGGTGGACCGGAACGAGCTGGAGAGCCAGCTTTTCGGCAACCTCAAGGCCTACGGACTGACCTACGAGGAGGCCATCTCGAAGGCCCGGCTCCGCGAGCTGCTCCGGTCCGATTACCGCGGACTGATCGTCTCGATGATCCACAAGTTCGACCGGGCCGATGCGGACCTCTGCCCCCGGTCGAACGTGTTCGTCTTCGTGGACGAAGCGCACCGGACGACCAGCGGCGATCTCGGCAACTATCTGGTTGCGGCCCTGCCAAATGCCACCATGGTCGGCTTCACCGGCACGCCGATCGACCGGATCGCCTACGGCAAGGGGACCTTCAAGGTCTTCGGGAAGGACGACGAGAAGGGCTACCTCGACAAGTATCCGATTGCCGAGTCGATCGAGGATGGCACGACCCTGCCGCTTCACTACACGCTGGCGCCGAACGACATCCGGGTGCCGCGGGAGCAGCTCGAGAAGGAGTTCCTGGATCTCGTCGAGGCCGAGGGTATCAGCGATATCGAGGAGCTGAACAAGATCCTGGACCGGGCGGTGGGCCTGAAGGCGTTCCTGAAGGCCCCTGACCGGATGGAAAAGGTCGCGCGGTTCGTCGCGGAGCACTTCCGGGCGAACGTCGAGCCGCTCGGCTACAAGGCATTTCTCGTCGGCGTGGACCGGGAGGCCTGCGCGCTCTACAAGCAGGCCCTCGACCGGCACCTGCCGCCGGAGTACTCGGCCGTCGTCTACACGGCCGTCCACAACGACGGCGAGCTGCTGGCGCAGTTCCACCTGGGCGAAGAGGACGAGAAGCGAGTCCGCAAGGCCTTCATCAAGCCCGGGGCCCTGCCCAAGATCCTGATCGTCACGGAGAAGCTCCTGACGGGGTTCGACGCCCCGATCCTCTACTGCATGTACCTGGACAAGCCGATGCGGGACCACGCGCTCGTCCAGGCGATCGCCCGGGTGAACCGCCCGTACGAGGAGGAGGGGCAGTTCAAGAAGCCGGCGGGGTTCGTTCTGGACTTCGTCGGGATCTTCGAGCGGCTGGAGAAGGCCCTGGCCTTCGACTCGGAGATCGTGGCCAGCGTGATCCAGAACCTCGACGTCCTCAAACAGCGGTTCGCCAAGCTCATGGCCGAGCAGGCGCCGCGGTATCTGGATCTGTGCCGAGGACCCGTGGACGACAAGGTGCTCGAGCAGGCCATCGAGACCTTCGCCGACAAGGCGAAGCGCGAGACGTTTTTCAAACTGTTCAGGGAGATCGAGGTGCTCTACGAGATCATCTCGCCGGACGTGTTCTTGCGAGACTACCTCGATGACTACGCCAAGCTCTCGATCCTCTGTGAGGTCGTGTCGAATGCCTTCGGCACGCGGGTGGCGCTGTATCGCGAAGTGGCGAAGAAGACCGAGTGGCTGATCCGTGAACGGGTGGCGAGCTTCGGTGTCACGACGACGATGCCGCTCGTCAAGATCGACGAGAAGGCGCTGGCCGCCCTGAGGAAGGAAGGTGGGTCCTCCAACGCCAAGGTGCTCAATCTGGGGAAGAGCCTGGCCCAGGCGGCGGCCGACGAGGGGGAGCGGCAGCCGTATCTCCTGTCGATCGGCGAGCGGGCCGAGGAGGTTCTCGAGGCCTACGACGACCGGCAGTTCAGCACCCAGGCGGCCCTGGAGAAGCTGGAGCGACTCCTCACCGAGTTTGTGGAGGCGCGGAAGGAGCGCGAGCGCGCGGGCTTCGACCTCAACACGTTCACGATCTACTGGACCCTGAAGCAAACCGGGGCGCCCGAGCCCGAGAAGGTTGCGCCCCTGCTGGACGCGGCCTTCCAGCGGTTCCCGAATCAGGCGCACAACGCGGCAGAACTCCGCCAGCTCAAGGCCGAGCTGTACAAGCTGCTCCTGCCCGCGGTCGGCAAGGAGCGGATGGTGGAGCTGGCGGAGCGACTCCTGCGGCTCCAGCGAACGTGAGAGCGTCGGCAGACGGTCGTCCATCGGTACGGAGGGCTGCCGCCTTCAAGGCGGGAGTAGACGACTGGGCATCGAGGATCGGCGTGCGGCCGAGGCGTGTACAGGTCCAACGGATGACGACGAAGTGGGCGTCCTGCTCGAGCGCGGGCCGGCTCTGCTTCAGTCGTGACTTGCTCGCGGAGGACCTGGCATTTCAGGAGGTCGTCATCGTCCACGAGCTGCTCCACCTCCTCGTCCCCAACCACGGGAAGCTGTTCAAGAGCCTGATGACCGCCTACGTGCCGGGATGGGAAGGTCAGAGCCGGATCGGTCGAATGTGCTCTTCTGACGCAGACCGGTGAGCGAGTTGGTGGATGAGAGCTGGTACGAGCCCGACGCCGAACGCTGGCCTCGAGACACTAAGGTTGACGAGGCCAAGGATGTGCTGGTCCGGTGGTTCGATGAGCACCGGGAGAGGGTCTTTTACGGCCGGCAGCTCGCGGTGCTCTTCGAGAAGCGCTTCTTCCACTGGATTACGACGAAGGCTGTGAACGAGCTGGCGACGGAGAAGAAGGTGAGGTCCGAGACGCTTCCGCTCGAAGTTGAGGGAGGCGGAGAAGAGGTCCGCTTCTATTGGTCGCCCACGCTTCGCTATTGGCGTCGTCAAGCGTTGCGAATTCGCGAACTCATTCAAGAGTTCTCGCGACCAGAACTCACCAGGGCACTTGGTCTTCACGCGGAACTGCTATTCGATGCTGCGCTCGCTCGGGTCGGCTTCTTTCCCAGCGCGCAAGACGTGCGGGCGTACGCCGGGAGAGAGTGGACGAAAACTGGGCACGACCTGGATCGACTATACGAACGGGATAAGGTGGTGTACGGGGCAGAGATCAAGAATGGGCTCGGCTACATCGAGCAGGAGGAGCTCACGATCAAGCTGGAGATGTGTGAGGTTCTCGGTGTCAGACCGCTGTTCATCATGCGAATGGCAGCCAAGAGCTACGTCGAGCAAGTTCGGCAACGAGGGGGGTTCACGCTTCTGTTCGGCTGGCAACTATACCCGTACGGGCACGAAAGCCTGGCCAAACGAGTGCGCGAGGAATTGGGGCTACCCGTGGACTGCCCCCGTGCCATTTCGGAAGGCACCGTAAAGCGGTTCTTGGACTGGCATGTGAAACAGAGGGGCCAAGGGGCGGCCTAGCCAATATTGTATTCATAGGGGTAACGCTCAGGCCCTCTGCTGTCAGGCACTTAGCCACCTGCCCACGTGAATCCCCTCCCCAATTCACCAGCCAAGCCGCCCTTGAGGCCTCGTCATCTGTGAAGTACGTCGAGCTTCACACCCAGAGCGCCTTCAGCTTCCTCGAAGCCGCCTCCCTCCCCGAGCGGCTTGCCGAGCGGGCGGCCGAGCTCGGCTACCCCGCCCTCGCCCTCCTCGACGCCGACGGCGTCTACGGCGCCCCGCGCTTCTACCGGGCGGCGACCGACCTGGGCGTCCGCCCGCTCGTCGGGGCCGCGCTCACCCTCGCCGACGGGTCGCGACTCCCGCTGCTCGTGGAGTCGCAGGAGGGGTACCGCCGGCTCTGCCGCCTGATCACGCAGGTGAAGGCGCGGGCGCCGAAAGGGCAGGCCCGCGCGACGCTCGACGATCTCGAGGGGGAAACCGAGGGACTCGTCTGCCTCACGGGCGGCGCCGACGGCCCGCTCGCGGCTGACCTCGTGGCGGGCCGCCGCGACGCGGCGCGGGCGACGCTCGCGCGGCTCGTCGGCCTCTTCGGCCGGGGGTCGGTCTACGTCGAGCTCCAGCGGCATGCGACGCGCGCGGACGAGGTCCGGACGCGCCGCCTCGCCGAGCTGGCCGAGAGTCTGCACCTTCCCTGTCTCGCGACGAACGGCGTGCGCTACGCGACGCCGGCCGAGCGCCCGGTCCTCGACGTCCTGACAGCCGTCCGGCTCAAGACCACGCTGGATGCCGCCGGGCGGCGCCTCGATCCGAATGCCGAGCGCTGGCTGAAGCCCCCCGACGAGATGGCGCGGCGCTTCGCCGATCAACCCGCCGCGGTCACGGCCGCCGTCGAGCTGGCGGAGCGCTGTGCGTTCACCCTGAAGGACCTCGGCTACCGCTTCCCCGACTTCCCGGTCCCCGGCGGCGGGTCTCCGAGCGCCTACCTCCGCGCGCTCGTCGAGGCGGGGGCCCGCGAGCGCTACCGGCCCGTGACCGAGCGGGTGAGCATCCAGCTCGCCCGCGAGCTGGCCCTGATCGAGAAGCTCGATCTCGCCGGCTACTTCCTCATCGTCTGGGACATCGTCCGGGAGTGCCGCGCGCGGGGGATCCTCGTCCAGGGCCGGGGCTCGGCGGCAAACAGCGCCGTCTGCTACAGCCTCGGGATCACCGCGGTGGATCCGATCGGGATGGACCTCCTCTTCGAGCGCTTCCTCTCCGAGGAGCGCCACGAGTGGCCGGACATCGACCTCGACCTCCCCTCGGGCGACCGGCGGGAGGCCGTCATCCAGTACGTCTATCAGCGCTACGGGCCGGCGGGCGCCGGGATGACGGCCAACGTCATCACCTACCAGCCCCGGCGCGCCGCGCGCGAGGTCGGGAAGGTGCTCGGGTTCCCGCCGGAGATCCTCGACCGCCTCGCGCGGGTCGTCCCCGACTGGGAGTACCGGGACCCCGGTGACACGCCGGGGCGCCACCTCCGGGCCGCGGGGCTCGACCCCGGGCACCCGCGGGTCCGCCGCTTCGCCGAGCTCTGGGCGGCCCTCCAGGGGCTGCCGCGCCATCTGGGCCAGCACTCGGGCGGGATGGTCCTCTGCGCCGGGCGGCTCGACGCGATCGTGCCGCTCGAGCCGGCGACGATGCCGGGGCGCGTCGTCGTCCAGTGGGACAAGGACGACTCAGCCGACCTCGGGATCGTGAAGGTGGACCTCCTGGGCCTCGGGATGATGGCCGTCCTCGAGGACGCGCTCGTGATGTGCCGCGCGGCCGGCCGCGAGGTGGATCTCGCCCATCTCCCGCCGGACGACCCGGCGGTCTACGCGGCCCTCCAGGCGGCCGACACGGTCGGGGTCTTCCAGGTCGAGAGCCGGGCCCAGATGGCGACCCTCCCGCGCTTGAAGCCGCGCTGCTTCTACGACCTCGTCGTCGAGGTGGGGATCATCCGGCCCGGACCGATCGTCGGGCAGATGGTTCACCCCTACCTCGCGCGCAGGGCGGGGCGGGAGCCCGTCACCTACCCCCATCCCGCGCTCGAGTCGATCTTGAAACGCACGCTCGGCGTCCCGCTCTTCCAGGAGCAGCTCCTCCGGATGGCGATGGTCGCGGCGGGCTTCACGGGCGGGGAGGCCGAGGAGCTCCGCCGCGCGATGGGCTTCCGGCGCTCCGAGGCGCGGATGCGGGCGGTCGAGGTGAAGCTCCGCGCCGGGATCGCGCGGAACGGGATCACGGGCGAGGCCGGCGAGGCGATCGTGCGCGCGATCACCTCGTTCGCGGAGTATGGTTTTCCGGAGGCGCACGCCGCCAGCTTCGCGCTCCTGGCCTACGCGAGCGCGTACCTCCGGGTCCACCACCCGGCCGAGTTCTCCGCGGCGCTGCTGAACAACCAGCCGATGGGCTTCTACCACCCGGCAACGCTCGTCAAGGACGCGCAGCGCCACGGCCTCGAGGTCCGCCCCGTGGACGTCCGGCGCTCGGAGTGGCGCTCGACGGTCGAGGGGAGCGCTGTCCGGCTCGGGCTCATGACGGTGAAGGGCCTCCGGGAGGCGGCCGCGGAGCGCCTCGTCGCGGCGCGACGGGAGCGCCCGTTCGCCTCGGTGGACGACCTCGCGGCGCGGGCGGGGCTCACGCGGGAGGAGCTCGTGACGCTCGCCGAGATCGGAGCGCTCGCCCCGCTCGGGTTGACGCGGCGGGGGGCGCTCTGGGAGGCCGAGCGCGCCGCGCGGCCGCCGGGGCCGCTCTGGATGGGCCGGGCGCCAGAGCGCGAGCGCTCGCCGCTCCGGGAGATGACGGTGGTCGAGCGCCTGGTGGCCGACTACCGGGGGACCGACCTCACGGTCGGCCCCCATCCCATGGCGCTCCGCCGGCGGCAGCTCGAGTGGCTCGGGGTGACGCCGGCGGCGGGGCTGTCAGCGCTCGCGCACGGCCGGCGCGTCCGGGTGGCCGGGAGCGTCATCGTCCGCCAGCGCCCGGGGACGGCGAAGGGCTTCGTCTTCCTCTCGCTCGAGGACGAGACCGGGATCGCGAACGCGATCGTCCGCCCCTGGCTGTTCGAGCGCGATCGCGCCGCGATCGTCCACGAGCCGTTCGTCGTGGTGGACGGCATCCTCCAGCGCGAGGACGGCGTGACGGCAGTCCGGGCGACGGCGGTCCGGTCGCTTCCGCCGCTCTCCGCCCGCGTCCCCTCCCGCGACTTCCACTGAATGCCGTCCCATTCGGGATTTCCTCGCCGTCCCATCCGGGATTTACCCGATTGCCGTAGCGTCCCTCGGGGCCTGATTCTGAAGCGGTGGCGGCTCTGACCGTGGAAACGCGGAGCGCCCTGTACCGCCGAGCCGGCGGTCAATGCGAGTGCGAGATGAGGGTGTGTGACCATCATCCGCCTGGGCGGCGGTGCCCCCATGGGCTCAAGCCGGGGTTTTGGGAAGCGCATCGCCAGAGAGCGCGCGGGCCGGACACCGTGGGGAATCTCGTCGCAATGTGCGCAACCTGCTACAAGAACACGCGAGCCTATCGGAGAGGGTAACCGGCAGAGGCATGCGGCTCTCCGAGGAAGCTCGATCCACCCTGTACCGCCAAGCAGGCGGTCGGTGCCAGTGCGAGATGAGGGTGTGTGACCATCATCCGCCGGGGCAACGGTGCCCCCATGGCCTCAGGCCGGGGTCTTGGGAAGTCCATCGTCACGGAAGGAGCGGGGATCTTCTCGCCGTGTGTCTGACCTGCGGCAGGAACTTGTGGGAGGACGGGCTCACCGTCGAAGTGCTAGAAGTCGCCTGAGCCCCCTGACGGTGATGTGCGTCGCGCCCGGCCGCACCGTCAGCTCTGCCTGGACCAGACCCGAACTGGTGACTCGA
The DNA here is from genome assembly GCA_964416315.1 of uncultured bacterium. Lineage (GTDB taxonomy): Bacteria > Methylomirabilota > Methylomirabilia > Rokubacteriales > DASRDR01 > CAYQDR01. Next base: position 225 of record CAYQDR010000159.1, on the reverse strand, counting down.
AGGGTGATGCTCGCCGCGTCTCCGACGGCGCGGGCCAGCCCTGGGCCAAGATACCCGAGGACGAAGTCCGCCAGGTCGTGTCCGGAGTCGTTCCAGTACTCGCCGTAGGAAAAACCGCTCTGCGCCAGAATCTGTAACCGGAGCCCTCGGAATGCGGGTGTTTGAAAAGGCCGCTCTTCACCAGAATCTGTACGGCCCCCAGGCTGGAGGCGGGGGCTGAGATGA
>CAYQDR010000158.1:0-9673 GCA_964416315.1 uncultured bacterium | reverse complement strand
CCGTACGACTCTTGCATTCGCAACACCTCGCCGGTTTAACCCGGCGCACGGAGGACAGAACCATGAGCGGGATCACGCGGGGAGTGGCAGTCGGGCTGGCGGTGGGGCTGGCGCTCGCGCTGGCGGCGCCGTCGGTCGAGGCGCAGAAGAAGACGCTGGTCGTCGCCCTGAACCAGGATCCGGACATCATGGACCCGACGCTGGCGCGGACGTACGTCGGGCGGATCGTCTTCGCGGCGATCTGCGAAAAGCTCTACGAGATCGACGAGGGCCTGAACGTTCACCCGCAGCTCGCGGCGGAGATGCCGCGCTACTCCGACGGCGGCAAAACCGTGACCATCAAGCTGCGCTCGGGGGTGAAGTTCAACGACGGCACGCCGATGGACGCGGCGGCCGTGAAGTACTCCCTGGACCGGCATCGGGAGATGAAGGGCTCGGTCCGCAAGAGCGAGCTCCAGCAGATCACCGAGATCGAGGCGCCCGACGCGACCACAGTCCGCCTCCGCCTCGCGAAGCCCTTCTCCCCGATCGTGGCGGCGCTCGCCGACCGGTCGGGGATGCCGGTCTCCCCCGCGCAGGCGAAGAAGCTCGACGACAAGTTCGGCACGGCGCCGGTGTGCGTCGGGCCCTGGACGATGACGGAGCGGGTCGCCCAGGACCGGATCGTCGTGGAGAAGTCCGCGCACTACTTCGACCCGAGCGCGGCGAAGTTCGACAAGGTCGTCTTCCGGATCATCCCCGACGACAACGTGCGCGTGGCCAACCTGCGCTCGGGCGACATCGACGTGATCCAGCGTGTTGCCCCGACGGACGCGACCAGCCTCCGCAAGGAGGGGCGGTTCGTCGTGTCGAGCGTGACGGGCATCGGCTACGACGGCATCACCATCAACGTCCACAACAAGACCGGGAAGCACGCCCCGCGCGGGGACCTCGGGACCCCGCTGGCCAACGACCCGCGGGTCCGCGAGGCGCTCGAGCTGGCGATCGACCGGGACGCCCTCAACCAGGTGGCCTGGGAGGGCCAGTACACGGCGGGCTGCGGGCCCCTCCCGCCGAACAGCCCGTACTTCGACAAGGCTCGGAAGTGCACGACCCGCGATGTCACCCGGGCGAAGAAGCTCCTCGCCGACGCCGGGCTCGCGGGCGGCTACGGCTTCGAGATGACGATCGTCAACAACCCGCAGGAGCGGCGGGTGGGCGAGGTCATCCAGGGGATGGCGAAGGAGGCGGGGTTCAACATCTCGCTCAGGCCGAGCGAGTTCGCCTCGGCGCTCAAGGAGAACGACGCCGGGAACTACCAGACGTTCCTGATCGGCTGGAGCGGCCGCGTGGACCCGGACGCCGAGATCCACCAGTTCCACGCCTGCGGCGGCAGCCTCAACCAGGCCAACGTCTGCGACGAAGACATTGACGCCCTGCTCAACAAGGCACGCGAGGTGAGCGACGTCAAGGAGCGGTTCGAGCTCTACCGGCGAGCGATGGACAAAATCAGCGCGCGCCGGAACATCATCTACCTCTACCACCGGAGCTACATCGTCGCCTTCCCGAAGAACCTGAAGGGCTACAAGGCGGTGCCGGACGGGCTGATCCGGATCAAGGGCGTGAGCTGGCAGTAAACTTCGGAGGGGGGCTCCGCCCCCCTCCGACGGCGCTCCGGGCAAAGCCCGGCCGTTCGCCCTTCGGCGAACGGCTCGCGCCTGCCTCCCCCCGGGAATCGGGGTGAGGTGGAGTCCCGGCTGTGGTCGAGTTCCTGGTCCAGCGGGCGTTCATCTCGGCCGTCACGCTCTGCGTCATCAGCGTCGTCGTCTTCACCGGCGTCCGCCTGATCCCCGGCGACCCGGCCCGCGTCCTCGCGGGGGTCGACGCGGACGAGGCGGGGCTCGAGGAGATCCGCGAGAAGTACGGCCTCAAGGACCCGATCCCGCTCCAGTACCTCCGCTGGGTGTCCCTCGCCCTGCGGGGCGATCTCGGCGAGTCGATCCGCACGCGCGAGTCGGTCACCCGGATCGTCGGGCTCAAGCTCCCGATCACGATCCAGCTCGCGTGCTACTCGCTCCTCGTCGCGCTGACGATCGCCATTCCGGCGGGCATCTTCGCCGCCGTCCGTCGGAACACGGTCTGGGACTACCTGGCGAGCGGTGTGTCCCTCTGCGGCGTCTCGATCCCGAACTTCTGGCTCGGCATCATGCTGATCCTGCTCTTCTCGGTGCGGCTCGGGTGGCTTCCCGCGTCGGGCTACGTGTCCCCGACCCAGGACCCCGTGGCCAACACCGTGCGCATGCTGATGCCCTCCGTCGTCCTGGGCGCGGCCCTGGCCGCGGTCCTCATGCGTCAGACCCGCAACAGCATGATCGAGGTGATGAGCGCCGACTACATCCGGACCGCCTACAGCAAGGGCCTCAGCACGCCGACGGTGGTCCTGCGCCACGCGATCCGCAACGGCCTGATCCCCGTCGTGACGATCGTCGGCCTCCAGATGGGCGCGCTCATCGGCGGGGCCGTTGTGACGGAGCAGATCTTCGTCGTCCCCGGCTTCGGGCGCCTGATCGTCGAGGCCGTGTTCACGCGCGACTACCCGCTCGTCCAGGGGGTCGTGCTGATCACCGCGAGCGCGTACGTGGGGATCAACCTCCTCGTGGACGTCTCCTACTCGTTCCTCAATCCGCGCATCCGCGTCAGGGGGGCCGCCGGTGAAGGGTGAGCCGTCCGCCAGCGCGCCGCGGCGCGCCGGTCGCCTCCGGCGGGGCTGGCGGCGGCTCTGGCAACGGCCCCCGGCGCTGGCCGGCGTCGTCGTGGTCCTGCTCTTCACGGGGATGGCCCTGGCCGCCCCGTGGCTGGCCCCCGCCGACCCGAACCAGGGCAACTGGGGGAACCTGCGGAAGGCCCCGAGCTGGGAGCACCCGTTCGGCACCGACGACCTCGGGCGGGACGCCCTCTCGCGGGTCATCTGGGGGGCCCGAATCTCGATGCGGGCCGGCGTGCTCTCGATCCTCCTCGCGATCGTTGTGGGGGTGCCGGCCGGCCTGATCTCCGGCTACTACCGCGGCGCCCTCGACCTGCTTCTCATGCGCCTCACCGACGCGTGGCTGTCGTTCCCGTTCCTGATCCTGGCCATCGGGCTCGTGACGATCCTGGGGCCGTCGCTGACCAACGTGACCGTGGCGATCGGGCTCGGCGCCACGCCGACCTACGTCCGCCTCACGCGGGGGCTCGTGCTCGCGACCCGGGAGGAGGACTACGTGCACGGCGCGCGGGCGATCGGCGCAGGGGACCTGCGGATCATGGGTCGCCACGTGCTCCCGAACATCACGAGCTCGATCCTCGTCCAGGCCACCGTGTCCATCCCCGCGGCGATCATCGCGGAAGCCATCCTCTCGTTCCTCGGGCTCGGGGTGCAGCCGCCGGACCCGAGCTGGGGGACGATGCTGAACACGGCGCAGCAGTTCCTCGAGCAGGCGCCCTGGATGGCGTTCTGGCCGGGGCTCGCGATCTTCGTGCTGGCGCTCTCGTTCAACCTCGCGGGGGACGGCCTCCGGGACGCCCTCGACCCGCGGGATTACTGAGGCCGGGGTGAGCGGCGTGCTCGGTCCCGCGAAGATCCGGATCGGCGTGATGCCGGGCCCCTGGCCGGAGGGGGCGGGCGCGGGCTTCTGGCGCCTCGTCGAGCTCTGCGAGACGACCGCCATCGACTCGCTCTGGCTCTCCGATCGCCTGACGGCCCCGACGCTCGAGCCGCTCGTGGCCCTGGCGGCCGCGGCCGGCCGGACGCGCCGGCTCAAGTTCGGAACGGCGGTGCTCGTCCTCCCGTTTCGAAGCCCGGTCCTCGTCGCCAAGGCCCTCGCGACGCTCGACGTCCTCTCCGAGGGTCGGGTGTTCCCCGTGGTCGGCCTCGGGCTCGACCAGCGGCGCGAGTGGGAGGCGGCCGGCGTCCCGCGCGAGGCCCGCGCGGCGCGGACCGACGAGGCGATCGAGGTGATCCGCCGGCTCTGGCTCGAGGACGAGGTGACCCACCGCGGCTCGTACTTCGCGCTCGACCGCGTCCGGCTCCACCCGAAGCCGGTCCAGACGCCGCCGCCCCTCTGGGTCGGGGGGCGGACGGAGGCGGCTTTCCGGCGGACGGGGCGCCTCGGCGACGGCTGGCTCGCCTCGCTGATCGCCCCGGAGGCGTTCGGCCGCGCCATCGAGCGCATCCAGACGCACGCGGCCGCGGCGGGCCGGACGATCGCCTGGGACCACTACGGCGCGATCATCTCCTTCGTGCTGGCGCCGACGCCCGAGGAGGGATGGCGCCTGGCGGGACCCTCCCTCCCGCGCGACCGCGCGGACGAGGCGACGCTGCGGGCGGTGACGGCCGTGGGACCGCCCGACGCCGTGGCGGCGGTGATCGAGCGCTACGTGGCGGCCGGCGGGCGGAAGTTCGTCCTCCGACCGGCCGGGCCGGCGGAGACGATGCTGGAGCAGCTCGCCCGGCTGGCCGACGAGGTCATCCCCGCGTTCCACGCGCGGTAGCGGGCCGTCTGGCTTCGTCCCTGGGGGAGGTCACGGAGGGGGCCGTCGAGGCCCCCTCCGAAAGGGGTAGCGTGCTAGCATCGGGCGCAGGGCGAACCCCGACCGGGAGGCCCCATGCCGGAATCGATCCCCGCGTCGCTGATCATCGATGCCCTGAAGGACACCTTCCGCGCGGCCCGGGCGGCGCTGGCCGAGGCGCCGAACGCGCCGCCGCCCCCGGAGTACCTCGGCTGGATCCTGAGCGTGCCCGACACGCACCAGAAGACCGTGCTCGCGGCGCTCGACAAGGAGCGGGCGCTTCGGGTCCTCACGTGCGCCACCGAGGACGAGGCGAACGCGATCGCGGCGGGCCTGTACATCGGCGGTGAGCCGGTCGTGCTCATGATCCAGCATGCCGGGCTCTACGCCTCGGTCAACACGCTCCGGGGGGTGGCGATCGACGGCCGGGTGCCGATCCTCTACCTGATCGGGCTCCTCGGGCGCGAGCGGGACCGAGACCCGCGGGAGTCGCGCCACTCGATGGTCCGGTACTGCGAGCCGCTCCTGGACACCTTCGGGGTGCCCCACGCGCGGCTCGAGGAGCCGAACGACGTCCACCTGATCCCGGAGTACTACCGGCGGGCCCACGCGCGGCGCGGCCCGGCGGCCCTGCTCGTCGGGCTGGAGACGAGCTGACATGGCCATGAAGCCCGAAGCCGTGCTCCACGCGATCGCCGGCGTGCGGGGCGACGCCGTCTGCGTGCCGACCATGACGACGGCCCCGGCCTGGCGGGAGATCGCCCCCGACGACCTGTCGGTGACCTGCGTCGGGTTCATGGGCGGGGCCTCGTCCATCGGCCTCGGCCTCGCCCTGGCCCGGCCCGAGCGGCGGGTGATCGTCTTCGACGGCGACGGCTCGCTCCTGATGCAGCTCGGGTCCCTCGCGACCGTGGCGGGCGCGGCGCCGCGGAACTTCGTCCACCTCGTGTTCAAGAACGCGGTGTACCACACCTCGGGGGCCCAGGAGATCCCCGGCGGGCTGGCCGTGGACTTCGTGATGATGGCGAAGGGGGCGGGCTACCGGAACGCCTACGCGATCGGCGATCTGGACGAGCTGCGACGGCGCTTGCCGGCGCTCCTCGCCGAGGAGGGGCCGCTGCTCATCGAGCTGCACACCACGCTGGCCGACCAGACCCCGATGACCGCGCCGCGCGGCACGCCCCTGCACCAGCAGATCCAGGCGCTCCGCGCGAAGCTCCTCCGTCTCTAGAGAGCCGGGCGCCATGCCACCGAGCGACCCGGCACCCCCGCGACAGACCGAGACGGCCGAGTGGAAGCGGCTCGAGGACGCCGAGGCCCGCCGCGCCCACTGGCGCCGCTGGGGCCCCTACCTCGCCGAGCGGCAGTGGGGGACGGTCCGCGAGGACTACAGCCCCGGCGGGACGGCCTGGGAGTCCTTCCCGCACGACCACGCCCGCTCGCGCGCCTACCGGTGGGGCGAGGACGGCATCGCCGGGATCTCCGACCGGCACGGCCTCATCTGCTTCGCCCTCGCCCTCTGGAACCGGCGTGACCCGATCCTCAAGGAGCGGCTGTTCGGGCTGACCGGCGACGAGGGCAACCACGCCGAGGACGTCAAGGAGTACTATTTTTACCTCGACAACACGCCGTGCCACACCTCCATGCGCTACCTCTACAAGTACCCGCAGGCGCCGTTCCCGTACGCCGAGCTCGTCGCCGAGAACCGGCGGCGCGGCCGGTACGCGCTCGAATACGAGCTGCTCGACACGGGCGTCTTCGCCGAGGACCGCTACTTCGACGTCGTCATCGAGTACGCGAAGGCGAGCCCGGAGGACATCCTGGTGCGGATCACGGCCGTCAACCGCGGCCCGGATCCGGCGCCGCTCGACCTCCTGCCGACGCTCTGGTTCCGCAACACGTGGGCCTGGGGGATCGACGAGCGGCGCCCGCGCGCCCGCGCGGCCGAGCCGGTCGCCGGCGGCGGGGCGGTCGAGGTGACCCACGCGACCTACGGGCGCCGCTGGCTCCTCTGCGCGGGGACCCCGGCGCTCCTGTTCACCGAGAACGAGACGAACGTCCGCCGGCTCTGGGGCGGGGAGAACCCGACGGCCCACGTCAAGGACGGGATCAACGACTACCTCGTCGAGGGGCGCGGGGACGCGGTGAGCCTGGCGGGGGGCGGGACGAAGGTGGCCGCGCACTACCCGCTCGCGCTCCCGCCGGGGGGCGAGGCCACCGTGCGGCTCCGGCTCACGGACCGGCCGGGCCCGGCCCCGTTCGGCCCGGAGTTCGAGGAGATCTTCGCGCGGCGGCAGCGCGAGGCCGAGGAGTTCTACGCCACGGTGATCCCGGCCGACCTCTCGGCGGACGCGCGGCAGGTCGCGCGCCAGGCGTTCGCCGGGCTCCTGTGGACGAAGCAGTTCTACCACTTCGACGTCGGCCGCTGGCTCCGCGGCGACCCGGCAGGCCCCCCGCCCCCACCCGAGCGCGTCCGGGGGCGCGACCACCGCTGGACGCACCTCTACAACGAAGACATCCTCTCGATGCCGGACAAGTGGGAGTACCCCTGGTACGCGGCCTGGGACCTCGCCTTCCACACGATCCCGCTCGCCCTGATCGACCCCGGCTTCGCGAAGGAACAGCTCGTCCTGCTCCTCCGCGAGTGGTACATGCACCCGAACGGCCAGCTCCCCGCCTACGAGTGGGCGTTCAGCGACGTGAACCCGCCCGTCCACGCGTGGGCCGCGTGGCGCGTCTACAAGATCGAGCGGCGCGTCCGGGGACTGGCGGACCGCCGCTTCCTCGAGCGCGTCTTCCACAAGCTGCTCCTGAACTTCACCTGGTGGGTGAACCGGAAAGACACGGAGGGGCGCAACGTCTTCCAGGGGGGCTTCCTCGGCCTCGACAACATCGGGGTCTTCGACCGCTCGGCGCCCCTGCCGACCGGCGGGCACATCGAGCAGGCCGACGGCACGGCGTGGATGGCGATGTACTGCCTGAACATGCTGGCGATCGCGCTGGAGCTCGCGCGCGAGGACCCGGCGTACGAGGACGTCGCCTCCAAGTTCTTCGAGCACTTCGTCCACATCGCGCGGGCCATGAACGACGTCGCGGGCGAGGGGATCGAGCTCTGGAACGAGCGCGACGGCTTCTACTACGACGTCCTCCACACCCCGGACGGCGGGGCCCACGCGCTCCGGCTGCGCTCGCTCGTCGGGCTGATCCCCCTCTTCGCGGTGGAAACGCTCGAGCCGGAGATCGTGGACCGGCTGCCGGGCTTCAAGCGGCGGATGCAGTGGTTCCTGGAGAACCGGCCGGAGCTCGCCCACCACGTGGAGACGGAGACCGCTGCGGACGGCGGGGTCCGGCGGCTCCTCACGCTGGCGAACCGGCGGCGGCTCGCCCGGATCCTCCGCTACATGCTGGACGAGGCGGAGTTCCTCTCGCCCTACGGCGTCCGCGCGCTGTCCCGGTACCACCGGGACCGCCCCTACGTCCTCTGGGTGGACGGGGTCGAGCACCGGGTCACCTACGAGCCGGCGGAGTCCACGACGGGCCTCTTCGGCGGGAACTCGAACTGGCGCGGGCCGATCTGGTTTCCGGTGAACTACCTCCTGATCGAGTCGCTGCAGAAGGCCCACCACTTCTGGGGGGACGCCCTCAAGGTCGAGTGCCCGACGGGCTCCGGCCACCGGATGAACCTCTGGGACGTGGCCGCCGAGCTCTCGCGGCGGCTGACGCGCATCTTCCTGCGGGGGCCCGACGGGCGGCGGCCGGTCTACGGCGGGACGGAGAAGTTCCAGACGGATCCCCACTGGCGCGATCTCATTCTCTTCTACGAGTACTTCCACGGCGACGGCGGGGCCGGGATCGGCGCGAGCCACCAGACGGGCTGGACCGCGCTGGTGGCCAAGCTCCTCCAGCAGTCAGGCGAGTAGGGACGCCGTGCGCGAGTTCTTCGTCCAGGCGTTCGCGTGGCAGGCGCAGGGCTGGCCGCTCGGCCTCGCCCGGATCCTCTACGGCGTCCTCTGGTGGCAGCAGTCGCGCTGGAAGGTGCCGCCCCACTTCGGCTGGCCCGGCGCGGGCGGGGACGGCGGCGGGCTCTGGTACTGGCTGAACGAGATGATCCGGTACCCGACGTTCGCCTGGCACAAGGCGGCGCTCGAGACGATCGTCGTCCCCAACTTCGTCTTCTTCGGCTGGCTCACGCTGATCACGGAGACGTTCATCGGCGCGACGCTGATCCTGGGGTGCTTCACGCGGCTCGGGGCACTCGTGGCGATCGGCATGGCGACGAACATCACGCTCGGGATCTGGAGCGTCCCGAACGAGTGGCCGTGGAGCTACGTCATGCTGCTCGCCTTCCCGGCGATCTTCCTCCTGACCGGGGCCGGCCGCGCGTTCGGGGTGGACCAGCTCCTCGCCGGGCCGATCGAGGCGGCCGCGGCCCGCGGCCATCGCCTGGCGCGGCTCCCCGCTGGGCGCTCGGAGGCTGCCCGAGGATCCTCGGCGGGCCCGCGCGGGCCCGACCGCTACGGCCGGGAGATCACGCGGCGGCCCATCAGCTCGAGGATCAGCACGACGAGGAGGCCGACGATGATGGCGGCCGAGACGGCGACGAATGCGTTCCCCCCGGCGTCGAGTTCGGGCGCGCGGGAGGCCAGCTCGGCGCGCTCGTCGGCGGAGAGTCGCGCCATGAGCGCCGTCGCCTCGGCGGGGGTCACCCCGAGCGCCGCGAGGCGCTCACGGATGATCGTCTCCTCGAGCTGGGCCCGGGGGGCGCCAGGCTCGCCGGCCGCCGGGGCGGCGGCCGCGGGGGGCAGGGGCGCCGCCTCGCCGGGATGAGGGACTGCGGCGAGGACGACGCCCCACGTGATGAGGAGCCGGACGGCCCAGCGCGGGTGAAGCAGCCGGTCTCGGAGCATACGCCCTCCTCGGTGACGGAGTGTTGAGCTGCGGCCCGGTAGCCGCCAGGTGGCGGTCGGACTAACCGGGCGCAACGCGGGGCTTGATCACGCGGCCATGATGGTCCGGTCCGAGCGGCGGCGTTGCCGCCGCAACGTCCCCCGGGCGAGGTCTCGGAGGGGGCCGTCGAGGCCCCCTCCGAACGGCTAGCGTGAGTTTCCCGCGGGCCGTTTGGGGCGGCCCATCGGCGTCGCGCTGA
>CAYQDR010000157.1:0-9675 GCA_964416315.1 uncultured bacterium | reverse complement strand
AGCACAATGATCCCGAGCAGAGTGCTGTCAGAAACCGTGAGCCCGAACACCCAGCTCCGCGCTCTCCGGCTCCGACTCAGAACTCTCCCTCCACCGCCGCGTCTTCCTCCTTTCAGTTATTCTTGAAAACGGGAGGCCACACCAGGCTGCGGGGCGAGGCGCCTCCGTCACGGGTCGGCCCCATCGGGTGGTTGAAGTATCCGCCGCCCCACTTTTCCTTAACCCCCAGGCGGCCAGTTGTATTCCCTGGCCCGCGTTGAGCCTGGCGGCGGTCCCACTCCTGGCAGGCACTCTCCATCTGATTAGTCTCCTGAGTGTTGTGCACGGGGACACGCATCCAGGGCAAGGTCCAGGTCTCTCCAACGGGGACCACTCGTGCCGGGACATCGTCATGAACCTCCAGAGCACGCGGTCCGTGTTCGAGCACCTTCAGCAAATGCGCGCGGGCAGCCTGCTCGCGATCTCTCATCGGCTCGCCAAGGAACTTCGCTTCCCGCAACGCCACGCGAGTTCACACTGCTCGGTACGCGAGCCGCCGGTTCGACCTAGAGAACGAGCGCACCCGTGCATTCCCGTACCGTCCACCCCGAGTGACGGAATAAACCCAGGTCGTGGTCGGTTCATCCGGCAGAGGATCGGTTTTCGACCGGAAGGAGGTGAACCCGATGATCCGAAACCTCGTTGCCGCGCTCGCGGTCGCCGCTGTGCTCGCCGTGACGGGAGCCGACGTGACCGCCCAGCAGGCCAGTCCGTCGTTCAGGGACTCCGGCCCGACCCTCAAGGACTCCGGCGACACCCCCAAGGCCGCCTCCAAGCAGGACGCAGCCAAGCCCGCGGACGCCGCCAGGATTCCGCAGCTCAGGGTCGGCGAGCCCACGACACGCCACGAATCGACTATCGTCCAGAACGGGCATCCGAACCGCTTCGATGGCTTCGTGAGCATGAACTCCGGGCGGTGACGCTGCCGGCCCGCTGAGCCGGGGCGGCTTGCCGCGGCCGCCCCGGCCCGCTCACCGCCGACGAGCGGACGAGCACTCGCCCCTTGCGGAGCGCGAATCGGATGGGCTAGATTGCCATGGCATGCGGTTGCCGACGTCTCGCCGACCGGAGGGCCGAGGGCAACGCCTGCTCGCGATCGCCACCCTCGCCCTCCTCTGGGCCGGCTGCGCCGCACCCCCGCTGGTCCTCCGGATCGGCGTCGACCCCGAGGCGCCGGCCTCGTCCAGGCCAGCCGGCGCGCTCGCCGACTACGAGACCGCCGTCCGCGCGGTCTCGGCGCTCCTCCCGCAGGAGCTCGGGGTGCCCCTCCCGCGCGAGTTCACGGTCCTCGTCTACCCCTCGCGGTGGGCCTACGCCGAGGGGCTCGCCGACGTCGGCGAGTTCCCGCTGGCTCAGGCGACGGAGATCGCGCGCTACTCGGCCGGCCTCGGGCAGGCGCGGCGCCTGTTCATCAACGACGCGGCCCTCCGCGACGGCCCGCGGAGCGTCTGGCTCGGCGTCATCGCGCACGAGCTCACGCACGTCGCCCAGTATGAGCTGTCGGGTGGGCGGCGAGGCCGCTCGGAGCAATGGCTCCGTGAGGGGATGGCCGACTGGGTCGCGTGCTGGGTGGTCGAGCGGCTGGGCACGGGCACGTTCCGGGAAGAGTGGGACCGGGCGTGGCAGGCCGTGGCCCACGCCCTCCCCGCACTCGGCGACGACCCGGTGGACCTGGTCGACCTCGGGCGGCCCCGCGGGTGGGAGACGCGCCACCTCCGCGCGGGCGACCGGCTCACCTACCGGCTCGCGTTCCTGCTGGCGGACGAGCTGATCCAGCGTCACGGGTTCGAGCGGGTCGTGGCCTACTTCCGGGCCTTCGGCGACTCGGAGGACCGGTTCGGCAACTTCCGACGGGCGTTCGGGGTGTCCATTCAGGAGTTCGAAGCCGAGGCCCTCGGACGCCTTCGGGCGAAGCTCGCGGAGCCGGCGCCGGCTCCGGCGCCGCACCCCGTGACGGAGCGGGTCTCTCGGTAGGTTGAACTAGCCGATCGGCCTTCGGCACCCCACTCCGAGCCTGCTCGTCTATCCCGTCCCGCCTGCCGCACCTCCCCCTGAACCCCGGCCCGACGCCCGGGGAATATTCCCGCACCGCAGCCGGTTACTAAGGGCGGAACGCGCCATGGGACCCTTCCGCAGGACTCCCAGGCGCAGGGAGGCACTAGCGACAAGCTAAGCATGGATCGGCGCCCACCTCGCGGCTGATCCCCGCGAGGGGCCCTCCGCCAACAAGAGGCGGGTTTCTGGGGATCCCCAGCCAGAAGCCCGCCTCTTTGTTTGGGCGCCGTGGCCCCCATCCCCCGCCCGCGGGCCGTGTCGGGCCCGGCACACCGCGGCCAGACAAGGAGGCACGCATGCGCCACGCACCGCTGAGGCTCGGCGCCGCGCTCGTCGCCGGAGCGTTCCTCATCGTCATGCCGGCGCCGCGGGCGGCGGCCGAGCTGAAGGTCGGCGTCAGCGGCTACATCAAGCTCGACATCCAGTACATGGACAAGAACACCGGGAGCTTCCCGTCGCCTGCTCCTGGCGATACCCCTCTCGACGGCGACAAGGAACGGGACAACGACCAGACCATCATCGACGCCCGGCAGTCCCGCCTCCGGGCGACCATCTCCGACGACGTCGGGGGGGTGAAGATGTCCGGGCGGATCGAAGCCGACTTCTTCAGCGGTGACGGCACCGCCCTCAGTTCCAACAGCCGGCACTTCCGGCTCCGCCACGCCTTCATCCGGGGCGACCACCCCTCGGGCTTCTTCCTCCTGGCAGGACAGACCTGGTCGCTCATCATGAACAGTGATGTCGCGCAGCCTGACCTCGTGGACTTCAACGGGCCGGCCGGCCAGATCTTCTCTCGCCAGCCGCAGCTCGTTGCGGGGTACCGACTGCCGGTCGCGGGCGGCGACCTGATCCTCGCGGGGAACGTCGAGAAGCACTCGGTCCCGGATCTCGGCTCCACCACCGTGAACGAAGCGCAGGGATCCGGCCAGGACGTGCCCCTGTTCACCGGCAAGGTCTCCTGGCTCGGCAAGATGGTCCAGGTCGAAGCCGGCCTCGCCGCCTCCGAGTCCAAGGTCACCCTCGACGGCGGGAGCCGGGCGAGCGAGGTGGCCTGGATGGCCCAGGTCAGCGGTCAGGTCAACGTCGGCCCGGTGTCGGTCTTCGCCCACTACCACCGCTCGGACGGTCTCAGCCGACTCGCGAGCGGCGACTTCCCCACGGCCTTCCTGGTCGGGACGGACATCGAGAACGTGGAGTCCGACGCTTGGTTCGCGGGAGTCAGGTACCAGCTCACCAAGAACACCTCGCTCAACGGAGTCTTCGGCTGGGCGAAGGCGGACGAGATCGCGGCGGCGTTCACGGGGGACAGCCTGGAGAAGCACCAGTCTATCCACGTCAACATCATCCACAAGTTCTGGGAGCGGTGGCAGGTCGGCCTCGAGTATAAGCGCTTTGATGTCGAGGCCTTCAATGGACGCGAGGGCGACGTCAACATCGTCAACGGCGCCGTCTGGTATTTCTTCTAGAAACGCGCTAGAAGAGTCCCATGCGCTCCCGAGTGCTCGGCCTCCTCGCCCTGGTGGCATCGGCCCTCGTCGGCTGCGCCGGCGACTCCGATCTGCTGAAGGGCCTGGCCAGCGTCCCCGCGACGCCGAGCTCGCCACGCCCACCGGGGGAGACCCGCTGGGTGCTGGTTCAGAACCCCCGCTTCGGGGCGACGATGGCCGAGCCCGAGTACGTCTGGGTCGAGGAGGACCGGATCCCGGGCACGCTCACGACCTTCATGTTCGGCAGGCAGGCGATCGTGGCGACCCCGGACGTGCTGTGGCGGTACCCCACGCCGGAAGGCGCCACGATCAGCCCCCTCCAGGCCGGCTCAACTCCGACCTCGCGCGTGGACGCCCCGCCGCCCGCCACGTCACGGACGGCGGCCGTCGCGCCGGAGAAGGCGCGCACCGCGCTCCCCCGCGGCTACGTCGTCCACGTCCGGGAGGGGCTGATCGTGGTGGACCTGACCGCGGCGGACGGGATCAAGAAAGGCTCGCTGCTGAGCCTCCGGCGGGAGGGCGTGGCGCTGACGCACCCGGTCACCGGCGAGCATCTCGGCCAACTCGACGAGGAGATCGGCACGGCGCGCGTGGTCGAGGTCCAGGATCGCTTCTCAGTGGCCGAGGTGGAGGAGACCCGACCCGGCGTGGAGCCCCGGGTGAAGGACCGGGCGGTCGTCAAGGAGCCGTAGCGGCCCGGCCCGGGGGCTCCCTAGTGCCCGCCGCCCCGCGTCCCGCGGTCCCGCGACCCCTCCCAGACGTAGCTCCAGACCCGGAGCTCAAAGCGATTCTCGTAGCCGGCCGGGCGGAGCGTGACGGCGAACGGCCGAGTGCCCCACCGAGGGAGTCGCCCGCCGTAGGTGCGGCCCAGGGCACGGCTGATGACCCGACCGGCGCCGTCCAGCCCCCGAAGCTCGAGGGTCACCTCCGCGATGCCGTCCACGCGGGTCGCCTCGACCAGCCCCACGGCCTCGACGGCGCCGTCCCGTCGCTCGAGGCGCCAGTGAAGATCGAAGAAGCGGTCGTACGTCGCGTGAAGCGGGAAGTCCACCGGCCGGAGCATCCGGGTCGCGCCTCCACACCCGAGCTCACGACCAGGAGCGCCGCCCGTCTCACATTCAGGCCGGGCTTGTAATCATTCCCGCCGCCGCTGGCAGGTGGCCCGCGGACGTGCGCCTACCTCCCGGAGGGGAAGCTGAAGAGCTGACCGTCCGCCAGGATACCGAGAAGGGCCCGGGGCCTCCCGTCCTTGCCGAGAAAGGCCAGGCCGGGCAGACCGTCGCCGGCGACGTCGAGCCTGGCCCGGGCGTTCCCCTCCTTGTCGAGCAGGGCGACCACCGACGAGCCGGGGGCCTGCAGGCTCAGGGTGAGGCGCGCCTTTTCGCCCGGGTCCAGCAGGGCCAGCCCCGGTGAGCTGTCCGGCCCGAGGCCGAGCACGAGGCGGGGCTTCCCCTCCCTGTCGAGGAAGCCCAGGGTCGGCGAGCCGTCGGGCAGGACCGTGAGTTCGGCGCGGCTTTCGCCCCGCGCGTCCTGCAGCACGAACTTCTCGGCCTCGACTACGCCGGGAACCTGGCGCGGCGAGGCCTGCCCCATCAGGATCCCCGCCGCCAGACCCACGACGGCTGTCGCCGTAATCCGTCGAAGACGGCGGTTCTCCCGATCCAGCCGATCAAGCCGCGTTCGGATCTCCACCAGCTCGTTCATCGCGACCCTCCTCACGCGCTGCCGACACCTGGACGGCCACCACGGACACGCCGCGGTCCTCGACCCAGCCACGGACGGCCCCCCAGAGCTCCGGAAACTCGCGCTCGAGCTCGGCCAGGCCCTCCCGGGTGAGAATCAGCCGCTCCGGCCACTTCCGCTCCACGGCGTCGAGCAGCCACCCCAGGATCCCGTCCCCGACGCTGCCGCGCGTGGCCTCGTCGACGAGTTCCCACCCGGCCGTGCCGCAGTAGCGCCGAATCCGCGCGGCGGCATCAGCGGAGGACACCCCCCAGACGCAGGAGATGGCCTGCATCCCGCTCGCTCCACCCTGAAAACCCGCGACCGCAAAGCGGTAGTCCCGTCAGGGCCGAGGGATGCCTACTCGTCACATGCGGAGTGATTCGAGCAGCTCCGCGCCCGCCCCCGAACCCCCTGGAATACAAACCCCATCCCAGCGGTTAGCATGGTAGGAGCGGGGAAGAGCCGGTGATCGCCTGGGGCGGGGGGGACCGGACCCGGGAGTTCGAGGAGGTGGCCCTGGTCCACCTCGACGCCCTCTATCGGACCGCGCTCCGGCTGACGCACAACCGGGCGGAGGCCGAGGACGTCGTCCAGGAGGCCTGTCTCCGGGCGTTCCGGAACTTCCACCGCTTCAACCCCGGCACGAACTGCCGGGCATGGCTCTTCACGATCTTGCGCAACGTGTTCTTGAACCGGCTGCGCCGCGCGGGCCACGAGGTCCTGAACGAGGATCCGGCGGTGTGGGAATCCGCCGGGGAGAGCGTGACCACGCCGGCCTCGGCCAGGAAGAGCCCCGAGGAGGAGTTCTTCCAGACGGTGCTGCACGGCGACGTGGACCGAGCGCTGAAGGGTCTGCCGCTCGTCTTTCGGGAAGCCGTGATCCTCGCGGACCTCGAAGGGCTGAGCTACAGGGAAGTCGGCGAAGTGCTGGGGTGTCCGACGGGCACGGTGATGTCGCGGCTGTTCCGGGGTCGGAGCCTCCTCCGCCAGTCGCTCGGGCGCTTCGCGCGCGAGCGAGGTTACATCAAGGAGTCCGGATGAACTGCCAAGACTTCGAGACCCACCTCGCCCCCTTCGTGGACGGCGAGCTCGGGGTGGACGAGACGGCCGCCGCCGCGGCCCACGTCGGCGACTGCCCGCGCTGCCAGGCGCTGGCCGAGCAGGAGCGCCAGTTCCGGCAGCTGCTCCGTCGCCAGCCGCGCGAGTCGGCGCCGCCCGAGTTCCGGGCCCGCGTCACGGCCCTCTGCCGGCGCGAGGCGCGCCGGAAGGCCCTCCGCCCCTGGTTCGTCGCCCCAGCCCTGGCGGCCGCAGCGGCGCTCGCGGTCGCGCTCCTCCAGCCGGGGCTCGGCCGACCCGCCCCCCTGGTCGGCGAGCTGGTCGCGAACCACATCGCGTACGTGGACATCGAGCGCCCCGCCGAGTTCGCCTCGACGGACCGCCGCAAGGTCGCCGAGTGGTTCCGGGAGCGGGCGGCGCTCCGGGCCACGGTGCCCGACCTCTCCGGGGCCGGCATCCGGCTCGTCGGCGGGCGCATCGGCCAGATCCGCGAGCGCCGCGCGGCGTTCGTCCTCTACGAGAAGGGACGCACGCTCCTGTCCATCTTCATGGTGCCCACCCTGGGTGGCGGCGCCGCTCTGCCGGGCACCCCGGTGTCCTACCGCGGCCTTCAATACGTGAAGCAGGAGCAGAAGGGGTATCGGACCGTCGCGTGGACGGAGGGCGACACAGTCTTCGGCCTGGTGTCCCTCCTGGATTACCAGGCCCTCCTGGAGTGCGCGGACGCCTTGCGCTTCGAGCGCGCGAGGGAAAGCCGGGTGTAGCGAGGCGCGCGTGCGCGCCGGCCCAAATCGCCTCGCGCTCCTGGGCCTCCTCGCGGCGCTCGCGCTCGGGCCGGCCGACGCGGCGGGCCAGCTCCGGACCGATCTCTCCAAGGCGCTGGTCCCGCTCGACGAGATCATCCCCGGCGGGCCCCCGCCCGACGGGATTCCCGCCATCGACCGGCCGGCGTTCGTCACGCCGGCGGAGGCGAGCCGCTGGCTCCACCCCAAGGAGCCGATCCTCGCGCTCGAGATCCAGGGCGACGCGCGCGCCTACCCGCTCCAGATCCTGATGTGGCATGAGATCGTGAACGACACGGTGGGCGGGAAGGCCATCACGGTCACCTACTGCCCCCTCTGCAACTCCGGCCTCGTCTTCGACCGCGTGGTGGAGGGCACGACCCTCGACTTCGGCACCTCGGGGAAGCTCTACAAGAGCGACCTCGTCATGTACGATCGCCAGACCCACTCGCTCTGGGCTCAGATGGAGGGCCGCGCCATCGTGGGCCAGCGCGCCGGGACGCGGCTCAAGCTGGTCCCCGCCAACACGATCGCCTTCGACGAATGGCGGGCCGCGCATCCGGGCGGCAAGGTACTCTCGCGCGAGACCGGCCACCGGCGCCCCTACGGCGCCAACCCCTACGAGGGCTACGACCAGCCGACGCTGAGTCCATTCCTCTTCCTCGGGCGGCCCGACCCGCGGCATCCGCCCAAGGAGCGGGTCGTCGGGGTCACGGTGGGCGAGGCCGCGCGGGCCTACCCGTGGTCGCTGCTCGCGAAGCGTGGGGTCGTGAGCGACACGCTCGGGGGTGAGCGCCTTGTCGTGTTCTATCGCCCCGGGACGTTGTCCGCTCTCGATGAGGGGCGCATCGACCAGTCGCGATCCATCGGGGCCACCGCTGTCTTCAGCCCGGTCGCGGAGGGCCGCGCTCTCACTTTCGAGCCCACCGCGGAGGGCTTTCGCGACCGAGAGACCGGGAGCGTCTGGAACCTCCTCGGGATTGCCGTCGCGGGCCCGCTCGCCGGGAAGCGGCTCCGACCGATCCCGCACGTGGACGCCTTCTGGTTCGCCTGGGCGGCGTTCCACTCCTCGACCTCCATCCACCCGGAGCAGTGACCGCACGCGAGGAGCTCGTGCGCCCTCACTGCGGCCCTCTCCCCGGCGCCTGCCGCTCGCGCCGACAGCGGCGGTGCCGTATGCTGGTGGGGCGATGGGCAGGCGCTCGAGGCTCGTGGCGCTCGCGCTGACGGCGGCCGCCCTGCCGGCGGCGGCCCAGCAGGGCCCCGTCCTCACGGTCCCGCCGGCGATCGAGGGCTCGCCAGTGTTCGTCGCGCTGGCCCCCGACACCATCCGGGCGATCGACGCCCCCACCTTCCTCAGCGGCGAGGCGGCCCGGCGCCAGATGACGGCAGACGAGCCCGTGCTGGGCCTCCGCCTGGGGGGCGAGGCGCGCGCCTACCCGCTCGGCTTCCTCACCGCCCACGAGATCGTCAACGACCGCTTCGGCGACACGCCGGTCGCCGTCACCTGGTGACCCCTCTGCTTCACGGGCGTGGTCTACGCCCGGCCGCTCCACGAGGGCCGCCCCCTCACCTTCGGCGTCTCGGGCATGCTCTGGCGCGGTTCGCTCGTCATGTTCGACCGGGAGACCCAGAGTCTCTGGAGCCACGTGACGGGCCGGGCCGTGGCGGGGCCGCTCGCCGGCGCCGAGTTGAAGATGCTCCCGGCCCTCCACACGACCTGGGCGCTCTGGCGGGCCATCCACCCCGACACGCTGGTCCTCGAGAAGCGCGGGCCGGCGCCCGCCCAGCCCCACCGCTTCGAGGATACGCATGTCCTGGGCGTGATCCAGGGCGGCGAGGCCGTTGCCCTCCCCTTCGGCGAGCTCGAACGGCAGCCCCTCGCCCATCTGACGCTCGCGGGGCGCCCCCTGCTCGTCGTCTACATCGAGCCCGCGGCGACGGCGGTGGCCTTCTGGCGAGAGGTGGAGGGGCGCGTGCTCACGTTCGAGCGCCTGGCGCCCCACGGCGCGGGCTGGCAGATGGTGGACCGTGAGACGGGTTCGCGCTGGAACGCGGTGACGGGCGAGGGGCTCGGTGGCCCGCTCGCGGGGAGCGATCTCCGCGCGGTGCCGGCGACCCAAGCCTACCTCTCCTCCTGGCGCGCGCTCTACCCGCGCGGCGCGCTCTGGCGGGCGGAGCACACCTCCTCCGACTTGCTGGATGGCCGCTGGATGAAACACCAAGGGGCTCGCAGCGCTGACCGCGAACCCCTTGATTTTCCGTGGTTGCGCGGGGGCGTTGGATTGTCTGCGAACCCCAGTCTTGGATTCCGCTTCGAGGTCTCGTACAGGGTCCCCCTCCAGGTGAGGCTGTAGACACCCCTCCTGCTCACCTTCGCGCTCCGAGCGACGTCTGCGGCAACGGCCGTCAGCGGCCGGGCACGACGCGGAACCGTCGCCGGCCGCCGATGCGGTACGTCTCGAAGTCGGCGTGGTCGATCGTGAAGACCGTGGCCAGAGACTCCCGGTGAGCGAGGTGGACGAGCGTGG
>CAYQDR010000156.1:0-10027 GCA_964416315.1 uncultured bacterium | reverse complement strand
GAGGGGGCGGGCCTGTGTTAGGCAAATTCCCCTCTGTGGAAATCCAGGCTAGAACGTGAACAGATCCATGCCGCCCGTCACCGTCAGGACCGCGCCCGTGATGTACCGGGCACGCTCGGAGCAGAGGAATGCGATGGCGTCCGCGATGTCCTCCGGGGCGCCTTCGCGCTGCATGGCCACGCGCTTCACCATGCGGTCGTACATCGGCGAGAGCTTGACGTGCTCGCCGATGATCCCCGGCGCGATCACGTTGGCGGTGATGTTGTAGCGCGCCCCCTCGAGCGCCACCGAGCGCGCGAACCCGATGACGCCCATCTTGGTCGTCGCGTATGCCGTCTGGCCGAAGCCCCCGAGGAGGCCGGCGATGGACGCCATGCACACGACCCGGCCCCACCGGTGCTCCCGCATCCCGGGGAAGACCGCCCGGGTCACGTTGAACGTCCCGGTGAGGTTCACGTTCATGTTGAGGTCCCAGTCCTCGTCCTTCATGTCCTTCAGCTGCGCCAGCGTCCAGATGATCGAGGCGTTGTTGACCAGGATATCCACCGGCCCGAGCTCCCGCTCGATCCGGCCGACGGCGGCCGCGACGGCCGCCCGGTCCACGATGTCACACTCCACCGCGATCGCCTGGCCGCCGCGCTTGCGGATCTCGCCCGCCGTCTCCTCCGCGCCGTCCTTGTTGAGGTCCAGCACCGCCACGCGACAGCCCTCCTCGGCGAGCCGGAGACAGTCGGCCCGTCCGAGGTTCCGCGCTCCGCCCGTCACCAGCGCGACCTTGCCCGCGATCCCCAGGTCCATCCGCGTCCTCCCGGATTCGGATCGTTCGCCAGGCTGACCGTAACAGAACGCGCCCGAGCGCGCAACCGTTCAGCGCCCCTTGAACTCCGGCGGGCGCTTCATGAAGAAGGCCTGAATCCCCTCGGCCGCGTCTTCGGTGCGCAGCGTCTCGAGGAAGGCGGCCACCTCCGCCCGGATCCCCTCGTCGATGGTGGCGTTGAGCCCCCGGTCCACGCACTGGATGATGAGTCGCGTCGCGATCGGCGCGCGCTGCCCGATCGCCCGCGCGAGCGTCTTGGCCTCCGCCAGCGTCTCCCCCTCCTTGGCGAGCCGGTTCACGAGGCCGAGGGCGAGCGCCTCCGGCGCCGGGATCTGCGTGCCGAGGATCAGATACTCGAGCGCCTTCGTGCGCCCGATCAGGCGCGGGAGCCGCTGCGTGCCCCCGTAGCCGGGGATGATCCCGAGGTTCGACTCCGTCTGCCCGATCCGCGCCGTCTCCTTCATGACGCGCAGGTGGCAGGCCATCGCGATCTCGCATCCCCCGCCGGTCGCATGCCCCTGGATGGCGGCGATCACCGCCTTCGGGAACGTCTCGATCCTCCGGAGGAGGGCGTTGCCGCGGTGCAGGAAGGCCTCGAGGTCCGCGCTCGCGCCCCCACCGAAGGCGCTGGTGAGGTCCGCGCCGCCGCAGAAGATCCGGTCGCCCGCGCCCGTGATGATGACGGCGCGCACCGCCGCGTCGGCCTCGAGCTGCCCGATCGCGCCCTCGAGGTCGAGCACGAGCTGGGCCGAGATGGCGTTGGCCGGGGGCCGGTTCAGCGTCACGACCGCGAAGGTCTCCTCGCGCTCCACGAGCAGCGTCTCGTACGCCATGGGCCTCCCTCCTCGAGCCCGCGCCTCACCCCCGCGGCGCCGCCGGCCGCTCCCCGATCGCGCCCGCGGCGCGCAGCGCCGCGACCTCGGCGTCGGAGAGCCCGAGGACCCCGCGGAGGACCGCGTCCGTGTGCTCGCCGAGACGGGGCGGCGCCCCCTGGATCTGCGCCGGCGTGCCCGCGAACTTCACCGGGATCCCGGGGAGCCGGATCCGGCCTGCCGTCGGGTGCTCGACCTCGACCGCCATCTCCCGGTACTGGACCTGCGGGTCGGCGAACACCTCCCCGAGGTCGTTGATCGGCCCCGCGGGGAGGCCGGCCGCGCTGAACGCCGCGACCCACGCGTCGCGGGAGCGCGTCTCCAGCCGCGCCTCGATGAGGCGCACGAGCTCCGCGCGCCGCTCCACCCGTTTGGCGGGCGCGTCGTAGCGCGGGTCGTCGGCCCATTCGGGCGCCCCGAGGACCTCGCAGAACGCCTTCCAGAGCCGCTCGTTGCCGGCGCCAACCATCAGGTAGCCGTCGCGCGCCCGGAAGGCCTGATAGGGGACGAGCGAGGGGTGCGCGCTCCCCCAGCGGCCCTGGACCTCGCCGGCGACCAGGTAGGCCGTGGCGGCATTGATCAGGGCGGCGATGCCGCACTCCATCAGCGACAGCTCGAGATGCTGCCCCTCGCCGGTCCGGGTCCGCGCCTGGAGCGCGGCGAGGATCGCCCCGTGGGCGTAGAGCGCCGTGATGACGTCGATGAGGGCGACCCCGACCTTCACGGGCGGGCCGTCGGGCTCGCCGGTGATGGACATGAGCCCGGTGAACCCCTGCATGATGGCGTCGTACCCCGCGCGCTCGCGGTACGGGCCGGTGGCCCCGAAGCCGGAGATCGAGCAGTAGATCAGGCGCGGGTTCACGGCGCGGAGGGTCGCATAGCCGAGGCCGAGGTCGTCCATCGTGCCCGGTTTGAAGTTCTCGACGAGGACGTCGCCCCGGCGCGCGAGCTCGACGACCAGCGCCCGGCCGCGCGGGTGCTTGAGGTTGACGGTCACGCTCTTCTTTCCCCGGTTGACCGAGAAGAAGTACGAGGCCTGCCCATCCGGCGCCCGGGGCGGCGCCCAGTGGCGGCTGTCGTCGCCCACGCCCGGCTGCTCGATCTTGATGACCTCCGCCCCGTAGTCGCTGAAGATCTGCGTGGCGAGGGGGCCCGCGACGATACGCGAGAGGTCGATGATCCGGAGACCCGCGAGGGGCGCGGCCACGGTCGTCAGTGTAGCACCCCCTCCCTTCTCCCCCGGTTGGGGGAGAAGCGGATCCGAGTGCTATACTCCGGGCGAGCGACCATGACACGGCGCCTCGCCTGGCTCGCCCTCGCCGCCGCCTGGCTCGCCGGGTGCGGCGGCATCTCCCTCGACCTCACGCCGCGCGTCCGCCCCCTCCAGGAGACGACGCTCGAGGGCAAGGGGCGGGAGAAGATCCTCCTGGTCGAGCTGGGCGGCGTCCTCGCCGAGGAGCCGCTGATCACGCTCGAGACCCGGCCGCCCGTCCCGCTCCTCGCCCGCGTGCGGGAGGAGCTCGTGAAGGCCGCGGACGACGACCGCATCCGGGCCGTCGTCCTCCGCATCAACAGCCCGGGCGGCACGGTGACGGCGTCCGACATCCTCTACCACGAGCTGGCGCGGTTCAAGGCGCGCCGGAAGGTGCCCGTGGTCGCCTCGATCCTCGACGTCGGCGCCTCCGGGGGCTACTACGTCGCGCTGGCCGCGGACCGCATCCTGGTGCACCCCACGACGATCACCGGGTCCATCGGTGTCCTGATGCTGAACGTCGACTCGGGAGGCCTCCTCGAAAAGATCGGGGTGAGCGCCAACTACATCAAGTCCGGAGTGCACAAGGACATGGGGAGCCCGTTCCGCGGGCTCACATCCGAGGAGCGCGCCATCTTCCAGCAGATCATCGACCGCCTCTACGCGCGGTTCGTCGAGCTGGTGGCGCGCGAGCGGCGCCTCGACGAGGCGCGCGTCCGGCAGCTCGCCGACGGGCGCGTGTACACGGCCTCGGAAGCGCTCGCGGTGGGGCTCGTGGACCGGATCGGCTACCTGGAGGACGCGATCGCGCTCGCCCGCGAGGCCGCCGGGCTCACGGAGGCGCGCATCGTCACCTACCACCGGCCGCGGCAGTACCGCGCGACCGTCTACTCGGGCGGCCACCAGCCGGCGCCGGCGCCGAGCGTCGCGGACCTGGCGCGGCTCGTCACGTCGGGGCCGCGCTTCCTCTATCTCTGGTGGCCGTAAGGCGGCCGACCGAGCGCCGTGTGGCGGCCTGAACTCTGGCTGGCGCTCCTCCGGGTCGTCGTCGGCGCACTCGTGCTCCGCGCGGCCTGGCCCAAGTTCACCGTCCTGTGGTGGGCCGGCGCGGTCCCCTACCCGGTCGTCTCGGCCGCCGCCCTCACCCAGCAGACCCGCCGGTTGTCGGAGCTGGCCGCCGGGACGCCGTTCGCCTGGCACCGCGACTTCCTCCGCGACACGGTGCTGCCGCACGCCACGCTGGCGAGCGCGCTCCAGGCCTGGGGGGAGGTCGCCATCGGCGTCGGGCTGATCCTCGGGCTCCTGACGGGGCTCGCCGCGCTCCTGGGGCTCCTCCTGGCGGTCAACACCGCCCTGGCGGCGCACGTGGCCGGCACCGGGCCCGGCCCGATGCACGCGCTGCTCATCGCCGCGATGGTCGCGTTCCTGGGGAGCCGGGCCGGACGAGCGTGGGGCCTCGACGCTGCGATCCACCGGCGAGCGTCGCGCGGGGTCAGGGTCCTCCTCTCGCTCCTGACCTGAGCGCGCCGCCCCGCTCGCCGCGGGCGCCATCCGACGCCCGCCCGGCTCCCGGCCGACGTGAGCCGCCCTTGACACCGCTTTCCCGGGCGTGCTACGAGTGGAACTGGCCCTGCGGGAGTCGGACACCGACCCGAGCGCCGGACGCGGTCCCCGGAAAGGGACCGCAAACACGTCCCGAGGGCCTAGGCGCGTCGAGGGCGGCAGGCCCTGACGGACTCGGTCGGGGATCGCCTGCCGCCCTTCTCGGTTTCCTCTTCCGGGAATCGTATGGGATAGGCAGTAGCTCGATCTCTGCTCCGACTCGAGCGCTCCCGGACCAGCGTTCGCCGGCTCCTCCCATCCATGGTGGCCGGGGAGAGCCCCTGACACCGTCCCGGAAACGGGGTGCTCAGGGGAAGCGGCCGGCGAGCTGGGACGCGGCCGGTTGGGCCGCCGGATGCAGGACCCCGATCGCCCAGGCGAGGTCGAGCCGCTCGCCGAGCCAGCTCGGGCACCCCGTCCGCGCGTCGATCGCGAGCCCGCGCGCCCGGTGGGTCGCGACCAGCGCGTCGGTCGGGTCGCCCGGGACCGCCGGCGCCCGCGGCACCTCGGGAATCGGCCGCCCATCCGGCCGGCTGAAGCGCAGCGTGCCGTCGGCGCCGCGCTCGACCCGGTACCCCTCCTCGTGCACGGCCCGGTGATGGCGCCGGCAGAGGAGCGCCAGGTTGTCGAGCCGGGTGGGGCCGCCGTTCACCCAATGATGGATGTGGTGCCCCTGGGCGTGGCGCACCCCGCAGCCCGGGAAGCGGCACCCGCGGTCCCGCGCCTGGAGCTCCCGCCGGAGCGCCGGCGGAATCGCCCGCGTCCGCCGCCCCACGTCGAGCACCTCGCCCTCGCCGGAGTGCCGCAGCACCACCCGGGTCGCGTCACAGGCCAGGCGGCGGGACGTTCCCGCGGAAACGCCGACGCCGTCCTCGAGGGCGGACTGCCCGGGCTGCTCGGGGTCGGCCAGCGCGGCGGCGTCCACGTGGACGACCACCTGGTACCGCTCGTGCCCCGGGTCGGGGTCGAGGCCGTGCTGAAGCGCCGTCTCCGCCACCAGCGCGAGGGCGTCGGCCTGCTGCTGGCCGGGCGTCGGCGGCTCCGCCTCGGCCTGGTCCGGCATCTGCGTGGCCTGCCGCCGCTGGTACAACGCCTCCCGCCCCGCCTCGAGCGCCCGCACCAGCATGGCTCCTGCCTCTGGCTCGAGCCGCCCCCGCACGACCCACATCCCGTCCTCGTCCGGATACACCTGCAGCGACCGCCGCGCGTGGCGCGCCTCGGCCTCTTGCGTCTCCGCCAGCCGGTCTACCCGCCGCCAGGCCCGCACGATCCGCTCCACGTGGGCCGCCGTCCCCGCCCGCCCCACGGCCAGGAGGCGCGCTTCCGTGTCCGGGGTGGCCACGCGCGTGAGGGCCCGGACCTTCGCGTAGGACAGCTCCCCCCGGGCCAGGGCCGCGGCCAGCTGCGGCAGGGCGCCCAGCGCCCGCGCCACCCGCACCCGCTCCCGGGCTGCCCCGGGGTCGAGCCCCACGCGCCAGCTCAGCCACTCCGCGCAGGAGCGGCAGCCGTGCGCCGCCCAGCCGCCCCGCGCGTCGAACTCGCGGAGCAAGCTCAGCAACTCGGCAGTGGCGGCGTCGAGGTGGGCCGAGAGCGTGGCGATCTCGTCGCCGAGCTGGTCGAGGTCCGCCGCGAGCGGCGATGGCACGAAAGCCGTGGCATGGGGCATGGTCGCTCCTCCTTGCGCGGACTCTACCACGCGATGTTCGGGCGACCTGGCAGGCCCCAGGATCGGAGATCGTGAGGGCGGGAACCGTTTTCGGTTCGGCGCTGGCCAAGCACGGCGCGACGGGCCGGGGGCGGGCCGCTGGGCGGGACTGGCGGTTGATGCCGCGACCGCGATCAGACCCCCGGCCGAAACCCTGTCAAGCGAAAAAGGCGGCCCTGGGCCCTGAGCGGACCGCACCGGCCTCCTTCGGGCCTCCGGGGACTGCGGCGATTGGAGCGTCGGCCAGTCTACCTCGTCGAACCCACACGAAGAGCCTCTTGATTTACCCTCCGACGGCGCGGCCCGCTCATCCTGCCCATTCCCTCCTGAGGGGGATCAGCGCCCCGTCCAGCGGGGCGGGCGCTTCTCGAGGAACGCGGCGATCCCCTCCTGGGCGTCTTCGGAGCCCGCGATGATCGTGAGGAGATCGCGGAGGTAGGGCAGGGCCTTCGTGTACTCGAGCTCGAGCGTCGTGTAGAAGGCCTCCTTCGCGATGGCGAGCGCGGCCGGGCTATACCCGGCCAGGGTCCGCGCGAGCCCCTGCACCGTCGCCTCGAGCTCCGCCCGCGGCACGACCTGGCTGACGAGCCCGATCTGGAGGGCCTCCCGCGCCGGCAGCTCCGCCCCCGAGAGGACCATCTGGAGGACGCGCTTCGGGGACGCCGCCCGGAGAATCGGGGCCATCACCATGAGCGGGAGCAGCCCGAGCTTGATCTCGGGGAGCCCGAAGACCGCGTCCTCGGCGGCGATGACGACGTCGCACGCCGCCGCCAGCCCGCAGCCGCCCGCCAGGGCGTAGCCGTGGACCTGGCCGATGACCGGCGTCCGCATGCGCGGGATCGCCTCGAGGATCCGCGCGAGTCCCGCGTACTGCTCCCGCGCCTCGAGGATCGGGCCGGGCTGGAACGAGCCCTTGAGGTCGGCGCCGGCGCAGAACGCCCGCTCCCCCGCGCCCCGCAGGACGAGGGCGCGGGCGCCCGGGTCCGCCTCGAGGGCGGCGAGCGCTTCCCCGAGCTCGCGGATGACCGTCCGGTTCAGGGCGTTCCGCGCCTCGGGGCGGTTCAGCGTGATCGTGCCGACGCCGTCGCGGACCTCCACGAGGAGCGCCTCGTACGTCATTCCACGTGGGGGGGGAGTCCCAACCACTCCGCCCCCCACACCCCCCCCACCTGGGTTGAGCTGAACGTGTGCCGATGGCGACGCGACTGGCTCATTCCGTCACCGTGCGGGGCTCCGGCGTGCCCAGGAGGTCGAGGAGACCCCGGAGGATCCGTGCCGTCACGCCCCACACGACGTCGTCACCGTAGGTGTAGAAGAGGACCGGGTGGAGGGCGCCGTCCCGCTCCCAGAGCTCCTGACGGAAGCTCGCGGGGTCCAGCAGGCGGCGGAGCGGGACCTCGAGGATCCGCTCGATCTCCCGGCCGTCCGCCCGGAGCGCCGGGGCCCCGCGGGCGAGCGCCACGACCGGGGTGATCACGAACCGGGAGGTGCCCGTCGGGACATCGTCGAGCATGCCCAGCACGTCCACGTTCCCGGCGTCGAGCCCGATCTCCTCGCCCGCCTCGCGGAGCGCCGTCTCGACGCGCGAGGCATCGGCGCGCTCCACGACCCCGCCGGGGAACGAGAACTGCCCCTGGTGGTGCGGGACGTCGCCCGTCTTCTTGGTGAAGACCAGCCGGGGCTCGCCGTCGCGGTACACGAAGAGGACCAGCACGGCCGCGGGCACGCATGTGCCCGGCTCGACTGCGCGCCGCCTCCGTCCCTCGAGCGCCGCGAGGAGCCGCGCCCGGAGGCTCTCGAGATCCAGCTCCACCACCGAAGCGCCTCAGCGCGCCTTGAAGACCGGCTTCCGCTTCTCGGCGAAGGCCTTCGGCCCCTCGATCGCGTCCTCCGTCCCGCGAAGCGTCCCCGACAGGAACGCCTCGAGCCTGAGCCCGTCGGCCAGCGGGAGCGACAGCCCGCGGATCACCGCCTCTTTCGCCGCGCGCACCGCCAGCGGCCCGCGCTCGCAGATCGTCTGGGCCCACCGGCGCGCCGTCGGCATCAGCTCCGCCAGGGGCACGACCGCGTTCACGAGCCCGAGCCGGTACGCCTCCTGGGCGGGGATGGTCTCGGCCATGAGGATCAGCTCCATCGCCTTCGCGAGCGGGACCGCGCGCGGCAGCCGTTGCGTTCCGCCCGCCCCCGGCATGATCGCCCACCGCACCTCGGTGAGCCCGAACACGGCGTGCTCGGCCGCCACCCGGAGGTCGCACGCCAGCACCTGCTCGAGGCCGCCGGCGAGCGCGTATCCGTTCACCGCCGCGATCATCGGCTTCCAGATCTCGAGCCCGCGCGTGATCCCCCCGAGGCCATAGTCGTTATGTCCCCGGCCCCGGCGCGGACCGGCGGCGGCAAACGCCTGGGGGATCATCTTCTTCAGGTCGGCGCCGGCGGAGAACGCCTTGTCCCCGGCGCCGGTGAGGATGGCGACCCACGCCTCCGGGTCGTCGCGGAAGCGGACCCAGGCGTCGATCAGCTCGCTGTGGGTTTCGGGGTCGATCGCGTTCATCGCCTCGGGGCGGTCGATGGTGATGGTCACGACGCGGTCCTGCTGCTCGTACCGGATCGGCATAATCCCTCCCGCGAGGCGGGTCCGGGGCGGTGCCCGGTCAGTGCTTGACGAGGCCCGTCTTGACGACGTGCGAGTTCAACTCGCGGCCCAGGATCTGCTCGGCGAAGCGGCCCAGGTCGAGGAGCCGGCCGAGGTCGATCCCGGTCCGGGCACCCATCTCCTCGAGCATGGCCACCAGATCCTCCGTGCAGGCGTTCCCCGTGAAGCCCAGGATCTTGGGATAGTTTCCCTCGGTGAACTTCGGCCGGCCGCCGACGCCCCCGACCGAGGCGTCGAACTGGGTCACCCCGGCCCGCCGCGCCGCGGCACAGTTCGCCAGCGCGGCCCCGCGCGTGTCGTGAAAGTGGGCGATCGGCGTGAGCTGCGGGGCGCGCTCCCGCAGCCGGCCGAAGAACGCCTCGACCTGCACCGGGTTCGCGACCCCGGTCGTGTCGCCGAAGAGCACCGCCTCGACGCCGAGGTCCGCGTACCACACGGCCAGCGCGGCCACGTCCTCCCACGGGACATCCCCCTGGATCGGGCAGCCGAACGATGTCGCGATACCGCCGATGACGCGGAGGCCCTCCTTCAGGGCCCGCCGGCAGATCGCCTCGATCTCGGCCCTGGACTCGGCGATCGTGCGCTTGACGTTCGCCTGGTTGTGCGGCTCGGACGCCGAGAGGATCGTGCTCACCGTGTCGGGCCCGTACCCCTTCGCGCAGTGCTCGAGGCACCGGTCGAGACCCCGCTCGTTCGGCACGAGCCCGAGGTAGGCGACACCGGGCTTCCGGCGGATCCGCCTCAGCACCTCTTCGGTGTCGGCGAACTGCGGGAGGTACTTCGGGTGGGCGTACGACACGGCCTCGATCTTCGGGAAGCCCGCCTCGGTCGCCGCGTCGAGGAAGCGGACCTTGAGATCGGTCGGCACGAACCGGTCTTCGTTCTGGAGGCCGTCGCGCGCGAAGCACTCGCAGATCACGACGTTGGCGGGCCCGCTCATGACGCCCTCAGGATAGCCTACTTCCCTCGCTCCCCCAACGGGGGAGAGGGTCGCGGTGAGGAGACGGGGCTCAGCGTCCTCCGACGAGCCAGAGTGCCTTGTCGAGCGTCCGGAGCGAGACGCGCCGCCGTCGCGCGAGCCGCCGGAGGCAGCGCGCGTACGCCATCCAGCCCGCCGTGGTCGGCG
>CAYQDR010000155.1:0-10079 GCA_964416315.1 uncultured bacterium | reverse complement strand
TCGCCGGGACGCGCTCGGCCTGCGGCCTCGCGGGCGTCCCGCCCCTCCGGTGGGGGCTGCTCGGGTCTCGGGCCGGGACCGGTGGTGTCGGTTCCTGCCGCAGCGCAGGCCAGTGACCGGATGGGCCTCGTGGACGAGTTTCTCGAACGCCTCCGTGTGGAGGAGGGGGCGTCGCCCCTCACCGTGAGCGCCTACCGGCGGGACCTGCGCCGGCTCGCCGCGTTCCTCGTCTCACGCCGCCGCTCTCTCGAGACCGCCCGCCCCACGGATCTCGCCGCCCACCTCGCGGCGCTCCACGGGGCCGGGCTCGGCCCGCGGAGCCTCGCCCGGACGCTCGCCGCGGTCCGCGGCCTCTACCGCCACGCGCGGGCGGCCGGTCGCCTCGGCCGGGACCCGGCGGCGCTCCTCGAGACGCCGCGCCTCCCACGGCGGCTGCCGCGGGCGCTCTCGCGGGCGGACGCCCGCGCGCTCGTCGAGGGGGTCGACGGGGCGGAGCCGCGCGCGTTGCGCGACCGCGCGCTCCTCGAGCTCCTCTACGGGTCGGGGCTCCGGGCGAGCGAGCTCGTCGGGCTCACGCCCGGCGACCTGGACCTCCACGGCCAGTTCCTGGTCTGCCGGGGCAAGCGGGACCGCCAGCGCCTGGTCCCGCTCGGCGCGCAGGCGCGGCGGGCGCTCGTGGCGTACCTGGAGCGGGGGCGTCCCGCGCTCGTCGGGGAGGCGGAGCCGGGCGCCGTCTTCGTGAACCGGCGCGGCCGGCCGCTCTCCCGCCAGGGGCTGTGGGGCATCGTCCGGGCCCACGCGCGCCGGATCGGGCTCGCGCGCGCCTTCCCGCATGCGCTCCGCCACTCCTTCGCGAGCCACCTGCTGGAGGGCGGCGCCGACCTCCGCTCGGTCCAGGCGCTCCTGGGCCACGCCGACATCGGGACGACGGAGATCTACACCCATCTTCCCTCGGAGGCGGTGCGACGGATGTATCGCCGCTACCATCCGCGTGCATGACTTCGGTCCCCGCGCGGCAGGGCCGGGCCGAGACCCGAGCAGATCAAGGACGCAGGGAGGAGGCGCCCCGAGGCGTACTCCCTGTACGTTGAGGGGCGACGACGACCGAGGACGCTGAGATGCGATGGGGATCGGCACGGCTGTGATGGTCGGGCGACGCCGGAGCTATCCCCAGGTAGACCCGCGGGCGGAGGGGCTCATGACGCCGGCGATCGCCGTGGTGCCGGCCGCGCTGCCCGTGGAGGAGGCGGCGCGGCTCGCGCGGCGGCGCGGCGCGCGGCTCCTCGTCGCGCGCTTGGGCCGCGCGTGGGGGGGCGCGACGCCGGCCACACTGGGCCGCGCGCTCGGGCTGGGGCTCGGCCGCGCCCCGGTGGGAGCGCTCCTCTGGGGCGCGCCGGCGGCGCCCCCGGGGATGGCCGAGGTGGCGGTGCGCCGGCGCCTGGGGCCCGCGGTCCCGTTCGTGGTCGTCGTCGCGGGAGGGACGCCCGTGGGCGCGGTCCTGCGCGAGGGTGGGGCTCGGAACGGGCTCCCGGGATCGGCGGCCGAGGCGCTCGCGCGGGTGGACGACGGCCGGGCGCGCCTTCTCGGCGCGGTCGGCGCCCTCGGGGCGGAGATGGGCACCCCGGTGGCCGCCGTCGGCGGCCTCGTCCGCGACCTCCTGCGGGGGCACGCGCGACCGGCGGGCGCCGACCTCGACGTGGTGGTGGGGGGCGACGGGCGCGCGCTCGCGCGCCGGCTGGCGCGGGCGCTCGGCGGGACGGTCGTGGAGCACGCCGCGTTCCTGACGGCCACCGTCACCCTGGCCGACGGCACGCGCCTGGACGTGGCCACGGCGCGGCGAGAGCGCTACGACCGGCCGGGGGCGCTTCCGGGGATCGAGCCCGCGACGCTCGCCGAGGACCTCGCCCGGCGGGACTTCTCGGTCAACGCCCTGGCGATCCGGCTCGAGCGCGACCGGTGGGGCGAGATCCTCGATCCGACGGGCGGCCTGGCCGATCTCCGCGGGCGGCGGATCCGCATCCTCCACCCGCTCTCCTTCGTCGAGGATCCGACCCGGGTCTTCCGCGCGCTTCGCTTCGCGGCCCGGTTCGGGTTCGCCCTCGAGAGGACGACGCGGCGGCTCCTCGGGCAGGCCGCGACCCTGCCCGTGTACGAGGCCCTCTCGGGCGACCGCCTCCGGGCGGAGCTCGCGCTGATCCTCGCCGAGCCGGACCCGGCGGCGACGCTCGTCGCGCTCGGGCGGGCAGGGGCGTTCCGCCTCCTCGAGGCCGGCTACCGCTTCCCGGTTTCCGCGGCCCGACTGCTCCGAAAGGTGGCGGCCACGGGGCGCCTCCGGCTCGGGCGCGACACGGTCGAGGCGCTCACCGTGCTCGCGCTGACGGCCCACCTCGGGGCGGGGGCGGCGGAGGCGTGGGGGACCCGCCTGGCCCTCCCCCCGGCGATCCGGACGGCGATCGCGCGGGCACGAGGCGAGACGCCGCAGCTCCTGGCGCGGCTCGCGGGCACGCGCGGGGTGGAAGAGGCCTACGCGCTCCTCAAGGCCGTCCCCGAGGTGACCGCCGCGTGGGCCCACGTCGTGGCGCGCGCGACGCCGGCGCGAGGGCGGATCGCCGACCATCTCGTCCGCTGGCGGCATCTCCGACCGCTCGTGACCGGCGACGACCTGCGCGGGCTGGGGCTCGAGCCCGGGCCGACCTTCGGGCGGCTCCTGGACGGGCTGCTGGCGGCCCAGGCCGCGGAGCGGGTGCGCGACCGCGAGGGGGCGTTGACCTACGTGCGGGCGGCCCTCGCCACGGCGGCAGCGCCGGCGGCGAGGGAGCAGATGCAGGCACTCCATGCGGACCAGAGAGGAGGGTAGCGTGGCGACGAAGTACGTGTTCGTGACCGGCGGCGTCGTGTCGTCCCTGGGCAAGGGGCTGGCCGCCGCCTCGATCGGGTGCCTCCTGGAGGCGCGCGGGTTCCGGGTGACGCTCCAGAAGATGGACCCGTACATCAACGTGGACGCCGGGACGATGAGCCCGTACCAGCACGGGGAGGTCTTCGTCACCGACGACGGGGGCGAGACGGACCTCGACCTCGGCCACTACGAACGCTTCACCCGCGCCCGGATGACGCGGGATCACAACGTCACGACGGGGAAGGTCTACCACACCGTGATCACCCGCGAGCGGCGGGGGGATTACCTCGGGCGGACGGTCCAGGTGATCCCGCACATCACCGACGAGATCAAGGCGTCGATCCGGAAGGTGAGCGAGGGGGTGGACGTCCAGATCATCGAGGTGGGTGGGACCGTCGGCGACATCGAGGGGCTGCCGTTCCTGGAGGCGATCCGGCAGTTCAAGAAGGACGTCGGCAAGGACAACGTCATCTACATCCACCTGACCCTGGTGCCGTTCATCCAGGCCGCGGCGGAGCTGAAGACGAAGGCGACCCAGCACTCGGTGAAGGAGCTGCGGGCGATCGGGATCCAGCCGGACATCGTGCTCTGCCGCACGGACCGCTTCCTGCCGTCGGGGATCAAGTCCAAGATCGCCCTCTTCTGCGATGTCGAGGAGGAGGCCGTCATCACGGCGAAGGACGTCCAGACGGTCTACGAGGTGCCGCTCGTGTTCCACCAGGAGGGGCTCGACGAGTTCATCGTGAAGGCGCTCGGCCTCCCGCCGCGCCCGAGCAACCTCGGCGCCTGGGAGGCGATCGTGCGGAAGATCAAGAACCCCGCCCGGGCGACGCGGATCGCCGTGGTGGGGAAATACATCGAGCTGAAGGACTCCTACAAGAGCCTGGCCGAGGCCCTGACTCACGGCGGCATCGCGCACGAGGCGCGCGTCGACGTGCGTTGGGTGGACGCCGAGCAACTCCTCCAGGATGGAGCGGCGGCGCACGTCGGCGACGTCCACGGCATCCTGGTCCCGGGCGGGTTCGGGGACCGGGGGATCCCGGGCAAGGTGGAGGCGATCCGCTACGCCCGCGAGCACGGCCTGCCGTTCCTGGGCATCTGCCTCGGGATGCAGTGCGCCGTCATCGAGTTCGCCCGGAACGTCACGGGCCTCGCCGGCGCCAACTCCGCGGAATTCGATCGCGAGACGCCGCACCCGGTGATCGACCTCCTCCCCGAGCAGCGGGGGGTCGAGGCCAAGGGCGGGACGATGCGGCTCGGTCTCTACCCGGTGGCGCTCGCGGAGGACTCGCTCGCCGCGCGGACGTACGGGACGCTCGCGATCGAGGAGCGCCACCGTCACCGCTACGAGGTCGCGAACGAGTACCGTCGGCTCCTCGAGAAGAACGGATTCCGCGTCTCGGGGATCTGGCCGGAGAAGCAGCTCGTGGAGATCGTCGAGCTGCCGGACCACCCCTGGTTCATCGCCGGCCAGTTCCATCCGGAGTTCCGTTCGCGCCCGTGGGCGCCGCACCCGCTGTTCGCCGGGTTCATCGGGGCGGCGCTGGCCCACGGCGAGCGGCGCTAGGGCGCGGCATGGTCGTGGGCGCCGCCGTGCGGGTGCTGATCGTCGGCGCGGCCGCCCTGGCCGTGGCGGTCCCGGCCGGGGCGAGCGCGCAGCCTGTCCCCCCGTCCGTGCTCGACGACCGTCCGGCGGCGGGGGGAACCGCGCCGTCGGACCCCGCCCTCCGCGCCCGCTTCCTCGCCGAGTATCTGGCGGCGCCGCCGGGCGACGCACGGCGGGTGATCGAGACCCATCTGCCGACGCTCGGGGTGGCGGGGATCCTGGACGCCCTCGAGGCGCGGTTCGCCTCGTGCCACGGCCGGGCCCACGAGGTCGGCAAGGCGGGCTACGCGCGCTCGCGCGACCTGGCGGGGGTCCTCGCGGCGTGCCAGGCCCGCTGCACGGGCGGGTGTATGCACGGCGTCGTCATGGAAGCCTTCACGGAGGCGCCGGGCGGCCTGCGCGCGCGCGTCCCGCGGCTGTGTGACGAGGAGGGCTTCCGCCGGCTCTACAAGAAGGGCGACTGCGCCCACGGGGTCGGCCACGGGGTCGCCTACGTCGCGGGGTACGACATGGACGAGGCGCTCGCGCTCTGCGAAAGGATGCGGGAGAAGGCCTACCAGTACTACTGCGCCTCGGGGGCCTTCATGCAGCTCTTCATGGCGAAGGAGCGGGAGCTCGCGGCCCGCCCCGGGCACGAGCCGTGCGACGCGGCCAGCCGGTTCGCCGCGGCGTGCTACCGGTACAAGGTCTTCTACCTCCTGCAGCGCCTCGGGCGGGAGGGGAAGGGGCTCGATGCCGTGATCGCCGAGTGCCTCGCGCTGCCCGCGCGGATCCAGCCCGCCTGCTTCCACGGGATCGGGCACGCCCACGTGGGGCCGGTCTCGCAGGCGCCCGCGCGCATCCGCGAGGTCTGCGAGCGGGGGCCCGAGGGGGCGCAGTGGCTCTGCATCCAGGGGGTCGTCGAAAAGCTGGCGGAGTTCGACGGGACCCTCGCCGGGCGCGTCTGCGCCGAGCTCCGGGGGCGGAACGCCAAGGTCTGCCGCGAGGCGGCCCGCAACAAGCTCTACGCGCCGAGGAAAGCGGGCTTTGAGCACTACTTCGTCGGCCGCTGACGCCGCGCGCCCGCGGGCCGTCCGCGTCGGACCCCTCCGGATCGGCGCCGGCGCCCCACTCGCGCTGCTCGCCGGGCCGTGCGCGATCGAGGGCGAGACGCACGCCCTCCGGACGGCCGAGGCGCTCGTCCGCCTGACCGCCGATGCGGGGGTGCCGTTCGTCTACAAGTCGTCCTACGACAAGGCCAACCGCTCGGCGCTGGGCTCCTACCGCGGTCCCGGGCTCCGCGAGGGCCTGCAGATCCTCGGCCGGGTGCGCGCGGCGTTCGGTTGCCCCGTGCTCTCCGACGTCCACCTGCCCGACGAGGTGCCGCCGGCGGCCGAGGTCCTCGACCTCCTGCAGGTGCCGGCGTTCCTCTGCCGGCAGACGGACCTCGTCGTGGCCTGCGGCCGGAGCGGGCGGCCCGTGAACGTGAAGAAGGGCCAGTTCATGGCGCCGTGGGACATGCGGAACGTCGTCGAGAAGCTGCGGCTCTCGGGGTGCGAGGACGTGCTCCTGACCGAGCGCGGCGCGACGTTTGGCTATAATAACCTCGTCGTGGACTTCCGCAGCCTGGCCGTCATGCGCAGCATCGGGACGCCCGTCGTTTTCGACGCCACCCACTCCGTCCAGCTCCCGGGGGGAGAGGGGGCGCGCTCGGGCGGCGAGCGCCAGTACGTGGCGGGCCTCGCGCGCGCCGCCGTGGCCTTCGGCGTGGACGCGCTCTTCATGGAGGTCCACGAAGACCCCGATCGCGCGCCGTCCGACGGTCCGACGATGCTGCCGCTGGCCTGGCTGCCGCGGCTGCTCGACGAGGTCAAAGCGATCGCGGGCGCGCTCGGGCGCTCGGCGACCGAGACGAGGCCCGCGCTCGCCCCCCGGGGTGGACCATGAGCGAGGACGTCCTGAAGTCGGCGCGCCGCGTCCTCGAAATCGAGGCGGAGGCCGTGCGGGCCCTGGTCGAGCGCCTGGACGAACGGTTCGCCCGGGCCGCGGCGTTGATCGAGGGATGCCGGGGGCGCGTCGTGGTGACCGGGATGGGGAAGTCGGGCCTCGTCGG
The DNA here is from genome assembly GCA_964416315.1 of uncultured bacterium. Lineage (GTDB taxonomy): Bacteria > Methylomirabilota > Methylomirabilia > Rokubacteriales > DASRDR01 > CAYQDR01. The sequence continues at coordinate 3,485 of CAYQDR010000155.1, read as the reverse complement.
CAAGAAGGTCGCCGCGACGCTCGCGGCGACGGGCACGCCGGCCCTGTTCCTCCACCCGGCGGACGGCGTCCACGGGGACCTCGGCATGCTCGCCCGGGGAGATCTCGTCGTGGCGCTGTCGAACAGCGGAGAGACGGGAGAGCTCCTCGCCCTCCTGCCGGCGATCAAGCGGCTCGCCGTCCCGCTTGTCGTGCTCACCGGCAACCCGCGCTCGCGTCTGGCGCGGCACGGGGACGTGGTGCTCGACGTCTCGGTCCGCGAGGAAGCCTGTCCACACAACCTGACGCCCACCGCGTCGACGACGGCGGCCCTCGCGCTCGGCGACGCGCTCGCCGTCGCCGTCCTGATCCGGCGTGGGATCCGGCCCGACGACTTCGCGCTCCTGCACCCCGGCGGCGAGATCGGGCGCCGGCTCCTCCGCGTCGACGAGCTGATGCACCGGGGCGACGAGGTTCCCGTGATCCGGGACACCGCGCCCGCCGAGGCGGCCGTGCGCGAGATGACGGCCAAGCGCTTCGGCGCCACGGCGGTGGTGGATGCCGGGGGCGTGCTCGTCGGCATCGTCACCGACGGCGACCTCCGGCGGGCCCTCCAGGGCGCCGGCGGCCGCCTGCCGCCCACGGCCGGCGCCCTGATGACCCGGCAGCCGAAGACGGTCGGCCGCGCAGAGCTCGCGGCGACGGCCCTCGAGTTGATGGAGCGGCACGCGATCACCCAGCTCCTCATCGTGGACGACGCGGGCCGGCCGGACGGGATCCTGCACCTGCACGACCTCCTGCGGGCGAAGCTCGCCTAGGAGACCCCGGGCGCCCGCGCGCGGCCGGTCGCGCCTGCCACCATGATGGCCTCCCGTCGCCGCGCCGCCCGCCCGCGCCCGCTCCGGCGCGCGCGCCTCCGCCGCATCCGGCTGCTGATTCTCGACGTGGACGGCGTCCTGACGGACGGACGGGTCTGGTACGGCCCCCGCGGGGCGGAGTGGAAGTCGTTCCACGTCCACGACGGCCTCGCCCTGGCGCGCGCCGTCGCCGCGGGGTTCCGGGTCGCCGTCGTGTCGGCCCGCCGCTCCGAGGCCGTGAGCCGGCGCTGTGCCGAGCTCGGGCTCCCGGAGGTCCACCAGGGGGTTCAGGACAAGCTGGCCGTGTACGAGGCGCTCCGCGCCCGCCACCGGTGCCGCGATGCGGAGGTCGCGTGCATGGGCGACGACCTCAGCGATCTCCCCGTGCTCGAGCGGGCCGGCCTCGCCCTCGCGCCGGCCGACGCGGTCGCCGAGGTGCGCCGCGCCGCAGACTGGGTGAGCCGGTTCGGGGGCGGCCGGGGGGCGGTACGGGAGGTGCTGGAGGCCCTGCTTCGCGCTCGCGGCCGGTGGGACCGCTGAGGGAGGCCGGGCGCGCGCGGGGACGGAGGGTTTACACTCGGCACGATTTATGCTAGGGTGCGAGCGCCTGGCGAATTTTTGAGCCAGTTCGGCGATGCGACGGTTGGCGACGATCTTCCTCATGTGCTTCGTGGCCCTGGCCCTCGGGCTCGGGGGCACTATCGCCTGGAAGGTTCGGGGACGCCGGCCGGCCGCGCCGCCCCAACCGCAGCAGCAGGCGGACTACCGGATCAACGAGGTCCACATCAGCGAGACCCTGGAAGGGAACCTCCGCTGGACCCTGGACGCCGACCGCGCCGAGGTCTTCGACCGGGAGCACCGGACGGTGATGCAGAAGGTCACGGTGCGCGTCTTCTCGCAGGACGTCGTGTGGACCGTGATGGGGGACGAGGGCGTGCTGGACAATCAGAAGCGGGACGTGGTGCTGACGGGCAACGTCGTCGTCACCTCGAACGACGGGCTCCGAATGACGACGCCGACGCTCCGCTGGCGCAACGAGGCGCGCAACCTCTCCACCGAGGAGCCCGTGGAGATCATCCGCGCCGGGACGACGATCCACGGACGCGGGCTCGACGTGAAGATGCAGGAGCAGCAGGCGGTCCTGGCGCGCGACGTCCGCGTCGTCATCACCGATCGAACCAACGCCAACCTGGGCTTGTTCCCGAGGGGTGGTCCATGAGGTCCCGTACCGTTCTGATCCTCGCGGTCGCCGCCGCGCTCTGGGTGGCGGGCGCCGCGCCGGCGGACAGCCAGAGCCGCGCACCCGCCCGCAAGGCCGGCCCGCCGCCCCCGAAGGCGCAGGAGGAGAAGGCCGCGCCGGCAGCGAAGGGCGAGCGGAAGCCGGGGCAACCCTCGAAGGCGCCGATCGTCATCGACGCCGACCGCATGGAGGCCCTCAAGCGCGAGGGCCTCGTCATCTTCACGGGGAACGTCGTGGCGAAGCAGGACAACTCGGTCCAGAGCGCCGACCGGATGGAGGTCTACCTCGACGAGAAGGGAGAGCGCGTGCTCCGGATCGTCTCCACCGGGAACGTGCGCATCGTCACGGAGGACTGCCGCACGGGCACCGCACGCCGCGCGGAGTACTACGACGACGAGCAGCGCCTGCTCCTGATCGGCGACGCCAAGGTCTGGCAAGACGACAACGTGGTGACGGGCGAGGAGATCGAGATCCTCCTCGCGGAGGACCGCAGCACCGTCAAGGGCGGGGCGCGCGAGCGGGTGAAGTCGGTCTTCTACCCGAAGCGCGAGGGCGCCAAGGAAGAGGGAAAGCCCGGCCCGAAGAAGGACGAGCCGCGGGCGGCCTCGTGCGGCTAGCGGCCGATGGGGCTCGAGGCGCGGGGGGTGTCGAAGACCTTCCGCCAGCGGAAGGTCGTCCAGGGCGTGAGCCTGGTCATCAACCCGGGCGAGGTCGTCGGGCTGCTCGGCCCGAATGGCGCCGGGAAGACGACGACGTTCTACATGGTCGTGGGCCTGCTCGCCCCGGACCGGGGACGGATCCTCCTCGACGGGGGGGACATCACGGAGCTGCCGATGTACCGACGCTCCCGGCAGGGGATCGGGTACCTGCCGCAGGAGTCCTCGGTGTTTCGGAAGCTGACGGTGGAGGAGAACCTGCTCGCGATCCTCGAGACGCTCGACCTGACGGCGCGCGAGCGGGAGCAGCGACTGACGGCGCTGCTGGGCGAGCTGGGGCTCGAGGAGCGGCGGAAGCAGCGGGCCGACACGCTGTCGGGTGGAGAGCGCCGGCGGCTGGAGATCACGCGTGCGCTCATCAACTCCCCGAAGTACCTCCTGCTCGACGAGCCCTTCACCGGCATCGACCCGATTGCGATCGCGGACATCCAGGGGATCGTGGCGCGGCTCAAGCAGAAGGGGATCGGCGTCCTCATCACCGACCACAACGTCCGGGAAACGCTCGAGATCACGGATCGTTCGTACATTCTGTACGACGGCCAGATCCTCGTGTCCGGCACGTCGAAGGAGCTCGCGACCAACGAGCGGGCGCGCGAGATCTACCTCGGTGAGAAGTTCTCCCTCTAGCGCCGTGCCAACAACCGTCGCATCTCGGCGTCCTCCAGCTCGCCGGGACGCGCTCGGCCTGCGGCCT
>CAYQDR010000154.1:0-10168 GCA_964416315.1 uncultured bacterium | reverse complement strand
TTCCCCCAGCAGGAGATCGCCGACTCGGGCTACCGGACCCAGCTCCAGGAGGACGCGGGCGAGCGCGTGGTCGTCGGGGTCAACCGGTACGTCCAGGCCGACGAGAAGCCGATCACCTACCTCCGCGTCGACGAGGGCCTCGAGCTCGAGCAGCTCGCGCGCGTCCGTGCGGTCAAGGCCGCGCGCAACGCGGCCGAGGTGGAGCGGCAGCTCACGCGGGTGGCGGACGCGTGCCGGAACGGCCAGAACCTGATGCCGGTGCTCGTCGACGCGGTGAAGGCGTACGTGTCGCTCGGCGAGATCTCGGACGTCTATCGCCAGGTGTTCGGGCGGTACCAGGAGCCGATCATCTACTAACTTCGGAGGGGGGCTGACCGCCCCCCTCCGACGGCCCTCCCGGCAAAGCCGGGGCGTTCGCCCTTCGGCGAACGCAGCGGGCCTGCCTCCCCCACGCGGAGGCGGGCCAGCGGAGAGCGGGCCCAAGCGAGGGTAGGAAGCGAAGCCATGAGGAGGGCGCCGGTCGGGGGGAGGGGAGGCATGACCGCAGGAACCTGTGCCGCTGCCGGGCTGGTGCTGTTGACCGCACTCGTGGCGCCGACGGTCGCCGTCGCAGACGTGATCCACCTGAAGAACGGGAGCCGCATCGAGGTGGAAGCGTGGCGGGACCTGGGGGACGCGATCGAGTTCGCGCGCGGCGGCGGTCTCGTCCGGATCTCGAAGGCCGACGTGGCGAGGATCGAGGGCACGCCCGTCCGGGGCCCTCTCTCGATGTATCCCTCCGCACCCGCCGAGCCCGCGGGCGGGCCTGCCGCGCCGGGGCTCGAGCGCGCGGCCGCGGCCGGCCGGATGCTGGAGCTGCTGGGTCAGGGTGAGGCGCTCCTGGGGCGGGACCTGATGGCGCCGGATGAGAAGGCGGGGGCCTTCCGGCGCCTCGCCGCCGCGTGGCAGGGATTCGTGGTGCCGAAGGAGCTGGACGAGGCGTACTCGAAGGGCCAGCAGGCGCTCCAGACCGGCGTCGAGGTGTTCAACGCCCAGGACGCCGGGTCCGAGGTCGGCCCGCGGGTCGAGGCCCTGCGGAAGGAGTTCCGGGAGACGCAGGAGAAGGTGAAGACGATTGCCGAGGGCAAGGGAGAGGACTAGGGGCGGGGGGATCCATGGACTGCGTCTTCTGCAAGATCCGCGACGGCCAGATCCCGTCGACCAGGGTGTACGAGGACGACCGCACCCTGGTGTTCATGGACATCAATCCCCTGAACGAGGGCCACTGCCTGGTCGTGACCCGGGCCCACGCCGCCACGCTCTACGACGCGGCCGAGGCCGACCTCCAGGCGGCGATCGCGACGGCGAGGCGGGTCGCCGTCGCGCTGCGCGCCGCCCTCCAGCCGGACGGGCTCAACATGCTCCAGGCCAATGGCCCGGCCGCGTTCCAGTCCGTCCCGCACTTCCACCTCCACCTGATCCCACGCTGGACGAGCGACGGCAAGGGGTTCGACTGGCCGCTCGTGCCGGGGGACCGGGCCCGGATCCAGGCGACCGCGGAGAAGCTCCGCGCGGCGCTGGCCAGGTAGCCGGGAGCATGACCACGGCCGAGCGGAAGATCCGGGTTCTCGTCGGCAAGCCCGGCCTGGACGGCCACGACCGCGGGGCGAAGATCGTCGCCCGGGCCCTCCGCGACGCCGGCATGGAGGTGATCTACACCGGCCTCCACCAGACGCCGGAGCAGATCGTGGCGACGGCGATCCAGGAGGACGTGGACGTGATCGGGCTCTCGGTCCTCTCGGGCGCCCACACCCACCTGTTCGGTCGGGTGCTCGAGCTGCTCCGCGAGAAGGGCGTGGACGACGTCATGGTGTTCGGCGGCGGCATCGTCCCGCCCGAGGACATCGAGCGGCTGAAGGCGATGGGAGTCAAGGAGATCTTCACGCCGGGCGCTTCGACGCGCGACATCGTGGCGTTCGTCCGCGCGCACGTCCGCCCTGCCCGCACGTGAGCACTGCGGGCGCGTGCTGGCCCGCCGCGGGTGGCGTCGGGTGAGCCCCGCGGGGTCCCGGGCGGACGGGGGTCCCCTCACGGCGGTCCTTCCGCAATTCGCCAGAATTGCGGAAGGCGCGTGAGAAAGGGGCCCGGAGCCCGGGCGCGCGGGGCGAGCCCGACGACAGGACCCGCGGCGAGGTCGCGCAGTGAGAGCGATCGGGCTGGAGTGCTGGCCAGCGGAGCTGTGCGAGGGCATCCGGCCCGAGCGCCGGCTCGGCCGTGAGGTGCTCTGCTACGCCGAGCGTCCCGCCGGGCTCGCCGCCATGCTCGAGGCGGCCGCGGAGCGTGCGCCCGAGCGTGAGGCGGTGGTCGACGGGAGCGAGCGCCTGCCGTGGCGTGAGCTCCGCCGGCGCGCGCGGCGGCTCGCCGGCGGCCTCGCGCGAGCCGGCGTCGCTCCCGGGGACCGCGTCGCCACGCTCTTCCCCAACGGGGTCCCCTTCTGCCTCGCTGTCTTCGCGGTCGCCGAGCTCGGCGCGGTGCTGGTCCCGTTGAACACCAAGCTCCGCCGCGGCGAGCTCGCCTTCATGCTCCAGAACTCGGGCGCCCGCGTCCTCCTCGCCGACCCGGCGTTCTACGAGGAGCTGGCGCCCGCGCGGGCGGAGCTCTCGGGCGCCGCGTACTACGTGGCCGCGGACGCCGCGCCGGCGGGCACGGGGCGCTTCGCCGAGCTCCTGGACGGGCCCGAGGTGGACGGCGTGGCGCCCGGCACCGGCGACGCGCCGGCCTTCGTCATGTACACGTCGGGGACGACGGGCCGGCCCAAGGGGGCCATCGGGACCCACGCGAACGTCGTCCACTCGTGCCTCACCTTCCAGCGGGTGTACGGCCTCTCCGAGGGCGAGCGCTCGCTCGTCACGGTCCCGCTCTTCCACGTGACGGGGCTGATCGCCCAGCTCCTCACCATGACCTCGGTCGCGGGCACGACGGTCCTGATGTCGCGCTTCGACGTCGCCGTCGCGCTCCGGCTGCTCGCCGCCGAGCGGATCACCCACATGGTCGCCGCGCCGACGGTCTACGTCATGCTCATGACCCAGCCGGGCTCCCGCGAGGTGGCCCTGCCCGATTTCCGGGCCGCGGGCTACGGCGGCGCCCCGATCGCCTCCGACACGGTGCGGCGGCTCCGGGAGTGGCTCCCGGCGGCGCGCCTGCACAACACGTACGGGCTGACGGAGACGGCGTCGCCCGCGACGTGCCTCGCGGATGCCGACGCCCTGACGCACATCGCCTCGGTCGGTCGGCCCGTGCCCGTCGCGGAGTGCCGGACCGTGGAGCCCGCGTCCGGGCGGGAGTGCGAGGCCGGCGAGGTGGGGGAGCTCTGGGTCCGGGGGCCGATGGTCGTGGCCGGATACTGGGCCAACCCGGAGGCGAGCTCGGCGGCCATCGTCGAGGACGGCTGGCTCCGGACCGGCGATCTGGCGGCGATCGACGGGGCGGGATACGTCGCGATCAGAGACCGGATCAAGGACATGATCAACCGTGGCGGCGAGAAGGTCTACTGCGTCGAGGTGGAGGAGGTGCTGTACGGGCATTCCGGGATCCTCGAGGCGGCGGTCGTCGGGGTCCCGGACGCGGTTTACGGTGAGGCCGTGAAGGCGTGCGTCGTCCCGCGACCCGGCGCGACCCTCGACCCCGACGAGGTGCGCGAGTGGGTGCGCGCCCGCCTTGCCAAGTTCAAGACGCCGGAGGTCGTCGAGGTGCGCGAGGCCCTCCCGCGGAACCCGAACGGCAAGGTCGTGAAGAGCCTCCTGCGGAGCCCGGCGTGATCTGGCGGCTCACGCTCGGGATCGTCCTCCTCGGGTTCGCCGCCGAGGAGTTCTTCCGGGCAGGCCCGGCGGCGGCGGAGCTGGTGCGCCGGCCCGGGGAGCTGGTGGACGCCCTGCTCTCCGGCGACGGGAGCGTCGGCCCCTGGCTCCTCGCGGCCTACGGCGTCCTCATGCTGGTGCGCGCATGGTCGCACCGGAAGCCCTCGTGAGATGGACTTCGAGCTGACGGCCGAGCAGGCGCTGGTACGGCGGACGGCGCGGGAGTTCGCCGAGGCCGAGATCGCACCGGTGATCGCGCGCTACGACGAGACGGAGGAGTTCCCGGCGGAGCTCATCCGGAAGCTCGGCGCGCTCGGATTCCTGGGGGCGCTGGTCCCGCCCGAGTACGGCGGCGCCGGGCTCGACTACGTCTCCTACGCGCTCGTCGTCGAGGAGCTCTCCCGCGTGGACGGATCGGTCGGAATCACGATGTGGGCCCACAACTCGCTGTGCACCAACCACATCTCCCTGTTCGGGAGCGAGGCCCAGCGCCAGAGGTACCTGCCGCCGCTCTGCCGGGGCGAGGTCCTCGGGGCGTGGGGGCTCACCGAGCCCGGTTCGGGGTCGGACGCGGCGGCGCTCAAGACCGTGGCCGTGGAGGAGCCCGACGTCTATGTCCTGACGGGAACCAAGGCCTTCATCACGAACGGGAGCGTGGCGGACACCGCGGTCGTCATGGCGCGGACCGACCCGGCGGGCGGGAGCCGCGGGATCTCGGCGTTCATCCTCGAGCGGGGGATGCCCGGGTTCCGCGCGGGCCAGCGCTACAAGAAGCTCGGGCTCCACGCTTCCGATACCGCGGAGCTGATCCTGGAGGGCGTGCGGGTCCCGAAGGCAAACCTCCTCGGGGAGAAGCACCGGGGCTTCCGGGAGGTGAAGCGCGTCCTCGAGGGCGGACGGATCGCGATGGCGGCGATGGCCCTCGGCCTCGCCCAGGGGGCGCTCGACCAGGCCGTCAAGTACGCGCGGGAGCGTCACGCCTTCGGCCAGCCGATCGGCCATTTCCAGGCGATCCAGGCGATGCTCGCGGACCTGGCGACCGAGGTCGAGGCCGCGCGGCTCCTGACGTTCCGGGCCGCCTACGGCAAGGACCAGGGGCGGCCGGTGATGAAGGAGGCGGCCATGGCCAAGGTCTTCGCCTCCGAGGTCGGCATGAAGTGCGCGACGAAGGCCCTCCAGATCCACGGCGGCTACGGCTACATCCGCGAGTTCCCCATCGAGCGCTTCTTCCGCGACGTCAAGGTCTGCGAGATCGGCGAGGGAACCTCCGAGGTCCAGCGGATGGTCATCGCCCGCCACCTGCTGGAGTCTCGGTAGCCGCTCTTCCAGAAGGAGTCCCTCCCATGCCCATCGTCACGAAGCTCCGGGAGTTCCTCGAGGCCAACAAGGTCGCCCATTCGGTCCACTCCCACCCCGAGGCCTACACGGCCCAGGAGATCGCGGCGCTCCAGCACGTCAAGGGCCGGCAGCTCGCGAAGGTGGTCATGGTGAAGGCCGGCGCGGGCCTGGCGATGCTCGTGCTCCCGGCAGACCATCGCGTGGACTTCGCGAAGCTCAAGGCCGTCCTGGGGGGCGGGGAGGTCCGCCTGGCCCAGGAGGCCGAGTTCCGCGACCTCTTCCCGGGCTGCGAGCTGGGCGCGATGCCCCCGTTCGGCAACCTCTACGGGATTCCCGTCTACGCCGACCGCTCCCTGGAGAAGGACGAGGAGATCGTCTTCAACGCCGGCACCCACACCCAGACCGCGAAGATGCGCTTCCGCGACTACGTGACGCTCGTCAAGCCCACGATGGCGGAGTTCGCCGTCCACCTGTAGCCAGCCATGGTTGGACGCGCCTGTCGCGGCGCGGTCCTTGCGCTCGCGCTCGGCGTCCTGATCCCGGCTCGACGAGGGCGACGCGTAGGCGGTACCCTGCCTCTAGCGCCTTGCGAGGGCGAGCGAAGTCCAACTGACGCCCCGGCCGGCCGCGGCGTCCGCCCACCTCACAGGCCAAACGAGGGCCCACGCTGCTCGGTGGAGCTGGACGGCGGGCAGGGTTGTCAAGGTAGACCTGGCCGTGGACCGGGGCGAGTAAGGTCGAGGCGAGAGAGGCGACGTCGGCGCGTCAGCCGCGCGCCGGCTTCAGCACCAGCGTCGCCAGCGGGGGCAGCGTCAGGCTCAGCGACCAGGGGTGCCCCTGCCAGGGGACCGGCTCCGCCCACACGCCGCCCCCGTTCCCCAGGTTGCCCCCGCCGTACGCCGCGCTGTCCGTGTTGAGCAGCTCCCGGTAGAAGCCCGGAACCGGCGCGCCGACCCGGTAGCCGTGCCGGGGGACCGGCGTGAAGTTCGAGACGAAGAGGACGCAGTCCGCCGGATCCTTCCCGCGCCGCACGAACGAGGCGGCGCTCTGCTGCGAGTCGTTCGCGTCGATCCACTGGAACCCCGCGGGCTCGAAGTCCACCTGGTAGAGCGCCGGCTCGGAGCGGTAGAGGCGGTTGAGGTCGGCGACGAGGCGGAGGAGCCCGCGGTGGTACGGGCCCTCGCCGAGCAGGTGCCAGTCGAGGCTCCCGTCGTGGCTCCACTCCCGCGTCTGTCCGAACTCGCACCCCATGAAGAGCAGCTTCTTGCCGGGATGGCCGTACATGAAGCCGTAGAAGGCGCGCAGGTTCGCGAACTTCTGCCAGTCGTCCCCCGGCATCTTCCGGTGGAGCGACCCCTTGCCGTAGACGACCTCGTCGTGGGAGAGGGGGAGGATGAAGTTCTCGTGCCACGCGTAGAGGAGCCCGAAGGTGAGGTGGTTGTGGTGGTACTTCCGGTGGACCGGGTCGTGGCGCATGTACTCGAGGAGATCGTGCATCCACCCCATGTTCCACTTGAAGCCGAAGCCGAGCCCACCGAGGTAGGTCGGGCGCGAGACGAGCGGCCAGGCCGTGGACTCCTCGGCGATCGTCATGCGGCCGGGGCAGTGCTCGTAGATCACCTCGTTCAGCCGCCGGAGGAAGGCGGCGGCCTCGAGGTTCTCGCGCCCGCCGAACCGGTTCGGGACCCATGCGCCCGGCTCGCGCGAGTAGTCGAGGTAGAGCATCGAGGCCACGGCATCGAGGCGCAGGCCGTCCAGGTGGTAGCGCTCGAGCCAGAAGAGCGCGTTCCCGATCAGGTAGTTGGCGACCTCGTGCCGCCCGTAGTTGAAGACGAGCGTGCCCCAGTCGGGGTGCTCGCGCAGGCGCGGGTCCGCGTGCTCGTAGAGGTGGGTCCCGTCGAAGTAGCCGAGCCCGTGCGGGTCGCGCGGGAAGTGGGCCGGGACCCAGTCGAGGATGACCCCGATCCCGTGCTGGTGGAGGTGGTCCACGAACGCCATGAAGTCCCCCGGGGCGCCATACCGGCGGGTGGGGGCGAAGAGGCCGATCGGCTGGTAGCCCCAGGAACCGTAGAAGGGGTGCTCCATGACGGGGAGCAGCTCGACGTGGGTGTAGCCGAGCTCCGCGACGTACGCGGCGAGCCGCTCGGCCAGCTCGCGATAGCTGAGGAAGCGGTTGCCCTCCTCGGGCACGCGCATCCAGGAGCCGAGGTGCACCTCGTAGATCGCGATCGGGGCGTCCAGCGCGTTCCGTCGCTCTCGCTCGGCGAGCCAGGGGCCGTCGCCCCAGCGGTGGCCGTCGAGCGAGGCCACGACGGACGCCGTGCGCGGCGTGGCCAGCTCGAACCCGAAGGCGTAGGGGTCCGCCTTGAGCGGGAGCGGCGGGCCCGCGCGGGGGAGGATCTCGTACTTGTACTGCGCCCCCTCGCCGAGGCCGGGGACGAACAGCTCCCAGATCCCGTTGCCGGGGTGGAGCCGCATGGGGTGGCGCCGGCCGTCCCAGGCGTTGAAGTCGCCGACGACGCTCACGCGCCGCGCGTTCGGGGCCCAGACGGCGAACGCGACCCCGGAGACCCCGTCCATGACGCGGAGGTGGGCTCCGAGCTTGTCGTAGGCCTGGTAGTGCGTCCCCTCGGCGAGGAGGTGGAGGTCGAGGTCGCTGAGGGTCGGGAGGAAGCGGTAGGGGTCATCGAGCACGGAGGTCTGGCTGCGGCGATCGGCGGCTTCGAGGCGGTAACGGAAGAGCCCGTCGAGGCCGGCGAAGACGGCCTCGAAGAACCCCTCGGAGTGCAGGCGCTCCATCGCTTGCGGCGAGGCCGGCCCCTCCGCCAGGACGCGGACCGCCTGGGCCCACGGCAGGAACGCCCGCACGGCGACGGCCGGCCTGTCGCCCGTGCGGACGAGGTGCGGTCCGAGGACGCCGAACGGGTCGCCGTGCTCCCCCCGGACGACCGCGTCGATGTCCGAAGGGGACGGCGCGTGCGGACGGTCTCGTCGAGCGGTCAATGACGACTCCATCAGCCGGTCGCCCGTACTGCCATTGTACGCCGATCGGGTGATCCTTGACCGCTCCGGGGCGCGGCGCTACGCTCGGCGCACCGCCCGCCGACAGTGAAACGCAAGGAGGGACTCCCATGCCCGAGGTGACGCCGGAGCGGCAGGCTGCGCGGCTCTACGAGTACGCGAAGGGGTTCATGGCCGTCCACCTCATCGACACGGGCCTCCGCCTGGGCCTGTTTGCCCACCTGCGCGAGGCGCGGGAGGGGCTGACGCCGGCCGACCTCGCGCGGGCCCTTTCGCTGCACGAGCCTTACGTCCGCGTCTGGTGCGAGACCGCGTACGCCTGGGAGCTCCTGGACGCCACCGCTGGCGGTGGCTTCCGCCTCGCCCCACACTACGACGCGATCCTCGCCGACGCGGCGCATCCGCGCTACCTCGGCGCCCTGATGGCCGGGCTCGCGGAGCCGCTCACCGCGGATCTCCGGCGCTACCCCGAGTATTTCCGGACCGGCGGCGTGTACCCCTTCCAGGCGCACGGGCAGGCGTTCTCGCGGTGCGTCTCCGAGATCTCCGCCGGCTTCCATGCGGCGCTCGTCCAGCGGATCCTGCCCGCCGTGCCCGGAATCCAGTCGAAGCTCGAGGCGGGGGCGAGAGTCCTGGACGTGGGCTGCGGCGCCGGCGACCTCCTGATCAAGCTGGCGCAGGCGTATCCGCGCGTCGAAGGGCTCGGGGTCGACATCGACCCCCACGGCATCGGGCTCGCCCGCTGGAACATCGCCGAGGCGGGCCTCGGACACCGCCTGCAGGTCGAGCCGGTGGGCGCCGACGGCATCGGCCACGCGGACGAGTTCGACCTCGCCATCCTCTTCGAGGTGCTGCACGAGATGAAGCCGGCGGTCCGCCCCGACGCCCTGGCCGGCTGCTACCGCGCGCTCAAGCCCGGTGGGACGCTGTTCATCCTCGACGAAACCTACCCGTCGCGCGTGGATGACCTGCGGAAGCCCGAGTACGCGTTCGCCGTCCAGACGGCCTTCTCGGAGCTCGTCTGGGGGAACACCGTACCCACGCGCGAAGAACAGGAGGCGCTGCTCGCCGGAGCGGGCTATACCGGGGTCCAGCGCTTTCCCATCGCCGCGATCTTCACGGCGATCACCGCGCAGAAGCCGAGGGGCGGGCACCATGGCGAGAGTGCTTGAGCTGAAGATCGAGGCACTGACGGAGGAGGCCTTCAGGCCGTTCGGCCAGGTCATCGAGGCGAAGGAGCGACCGCCGGACTTTCGAGGCTCCGGGGGCACGCGGGGCTGGGCCATCGACTTCGTGTCGGGGACGCCGCGGGTGATGTTGCTCCGGACGCCGTACCAGGGCGCCACATTCCGGACAATGGAGCGCCACTTCAACCTCACGCAGGCCTTCATTCCCCTCTGCGGCGCTCCCGCGGTCGTCGCCGTCGCCGCGCCCACGGATCGCGACGACCGGGCCGCCATCCCCCGGCCGGAACAGGTCCGCGCGTTCCTCCTCGACGGCACGCAGGGCTATGCGCTGGCGCGCGGGACCTGGCACAGCCTCGATCGGTTCCCCCTGTACCCTCCGGAGACCGACTTCGTCATCCTCACAGACGAGGAGACCGGCGCCGATCTCGACCTGGCCTACTCGGGGAGGGGCGGGTGGCGGCTGACCCAGGAGGTGGACTTCGAGGCGGCCTTCGGCGTGACGTTTCGCTTCGTGCTGTAGATCAGTCCGCGGCCCGAGGCCGGGAGCTACTGACGCTGCCTCACCGGGCGCCGCCGGCGCCCGCCCGGCGGAACCGCCGCAGGAACTCTGCCAGCGGCGCCGCAGGGTGTCAAATCGATCAGCGTCGGCCGCTGAGCATAGTCCGCGAGTAGCAGCGGCCTATTCCTGGTGGCGCAGGCGGGGTCCAGGTACTCCCGGAGCCAGTCGCCGAGCCATCCACCAGCCGGCGCGCATGTACTCGCGCCCGTCGGCGAGCATGATGCCCC
>CAYQDR010000153.1:0-10194 GCA_964416315.1 uncultured bacterium | reverse complement strand
CCCGCGAGCACGTAGAGCGGGATCGACATCAGCTCGAAGGCGACGAAGAGGAGGACGAGCTCCCGCGCGGAGGCCAGGAGCATCATCCCGAGGAGCGACGCGAGCAGGAGCAGGTGGTACTCGGGCGCCCGGCGCTGGAACGGCGTCTCGGGAAGCGCGAGCCCCCCCACGACGCCGAGGAGCGTCGCCAGGATGAAGACCTGCTTGAAGAACCGCGCCAGGCCGTCCACGACGAACGCGCCGTCCCCGAGGGGCCCGCGCGCGTCGTGGACGACCGCGAGCAGGAGAAGCCCGGCGAGCCCGACCGCCGTCACGGCCCCGATCTCCCGCCGGCGGGCCGGTCCCCACGCGAGCCCGAGCCCGAAGACGACGAGCATCAGCCCGCCGATCGCCAGCTCGAGGGTGAGCAGGATCACCGGGCGACCCTCGGGGACGCAGCCTCACGCTCTCGGGGCGTGGACCCGGGCCGGCTCACGGGAGCACGCCCAGGCGCTCGAGCAGCGCCACCGTCGCGCCGTCGATCCGCCCGATCGCCAGCGCGGGCGCGAGCCCGAAGAGGACGAGCGTCCCCGAGAGGAGGACCAGGCTCACCCACTCCGGGCCCTCGGCGTCTGCGAGCTCGCCGTGCTCGCCCTCGCCGAGCGGCCCCCAGAAGATCTGCTTGGCGACGCGCAGGACGTAGACGGCCGTCAGGAACGTCCCCGCCACCGCCGGGAAGAGCCACCAACGGGAGGCCGACTGCCAGGCCCCGAGGAACGCGAGGATCTCGGCCACGAAGCCGGACAGTCCCGGGAGCCCGAGCGAGGAGAGCGCGCCCAGCGTGAACGCCGCGGCGATCCCGGGCATCCGCCGCCCGAAGCCGTGCATCGCCGCGATCTCGCGCGTGTGGGCCTTCTCGTAGATGAGCCCGACGAGCGCGAAGAAGAGACCCGTCATGATCCCGTGGGCGAACATCTGGAACACGGAGCCGTTCAGCCCGGCCTCGGTCAGGGTCGCCGCGCCGAGCAGGACGATGCCCATGTGGGAGACGGAGGAGTAGGCCACGACGTACTTGAGGTCCGTCTGGGCCATGGCGGAGAGGGCCCCGTAAACGATGTTGATCGCGGCGATCGTCCCGATGAGCCACGCCCACTCGGCCGCCGCCGCCGGCAGGAGCCCCATCGCGATCCGCACGACCCCGTACGCCCCGAGCTTCATCAGCACGCCGGCGTGGAGCATCGAGACCGCGGTCGGGGCCGACGCGTGACCGTCGGGCGACCAGGTGTGGAGCGGCCAGATGCCTGCGAGGATGCCGAAGCCCACGTAAAGCGCGAGGAAGACCCACCGCTGGAGCCCGGCGGGGAAGGCGGCCTGCTGGAGGGCGAGCAGGGAGAAGGAGCCCGCCCCCGCCGCGAAGTAGAGGACGAAGAGGCCGACCAGGATGAACGCCGACCCGAAGAGGAGGTACAGGGTCAGCTTCATCGCCGCGTACTCCTTGCTGCCGAGGCCGACCTCGCGGATGGCCCAGCCGAAGATCCCGCGCGGCTGGACGCGCGCGGACGTCCCCCAGATCCCGATGAGGAGGTACATCGGCAGCACGGCCAGCTCGTAGAAGAGGAAGAAGACGAAGAGGTCGAGCGCGCAGAAGACCCCGAAGACCCCCGTCACGAGGGTGAGGAGCAGGGCGTAGAATTCCTGGTCCCGGACCCGGATGGTCCAGGACGCGAAGACGCCGGCGAAGATGATCAGCGCCGTCAGGAGGATGAGGAGCAGCGAGATCCCATCCGCCCCGAACTCGACCGCGATGCCGAGGGCGGGGACGAGCGGGTACCGCTCGTAGAACTGGAAGCCCCCGCGCTCCGGCTGGTAGGCGAAGTACGCGTAGACCGACAGGGCCAGCGACAGGGTCGCGGCCGCCGCCGCGATGCCGCGGACCGCGGCCGGGCGCCGGCGCGCCGTGAACATGATGAGGAGGGCCGCGACGAACGGGGTCCCGGTGATGAGGGAGAGGACCGGGATCATGGCCACGCCCAGATCAGGAGCAGGAGGAACAGGCCGGCCGTCACCCCGTAGAGGTAGTCCTGGGCGCGGCCGGTCTGCATCCCGCGGAGCTGCCGCCCCGCGCCGAGCGTCCAGGCGCTCGCGACGTTGACCAGGCCGTCCACGAGGTAGCGGTCGATCCAGCCGATCAGCCATGCCCCCCCGAGGAGGACCCCGCGGTAGAGCGCCGCGTACGCCGCATCGAGGCCGTAGCCCCGCTCGGCGGCGCGGGCCCAGGGTCCGAGCGCCCGCCGGAGGGCCGCCGCGGCGACGAGCCCCCGCTGGTAGACCGCCCACGCCGCGACGAGCCCGCCCGCGGCGAGCGCGAGCGAGAGCGGCGCGAGCCAGCGCGGGCCGTGCGGGAGCGCCGCGTCCACGTGCTCCGCGACGAACTGCGGCAGGTTCAGGCGCAGCGTGTCGCCCCCCAGCACGCCGGCCGCGGCGGCGCCGAGGGCGAGGACCCAGAGGGGCCCCGCCATGACGGGCGGCGGATCATGCGGGTGCCCATCCACGGGCCGCCCGCCCCAGAACGTCAGCACCGCGGCGCGCCCCATGTAAAAGGCCGTGAGCCCCACCGTCACGGCGAGCATCGCGAACGGCCCCCACAGGCCCGCCTCCCAGACGGCGGCCAGCACGGCCTCCTTGGAAAAGAAGCCCGACAGCGGCGGGATGCCGGCCAGGGCGAGCGTCCCGACGGCGAACACGATCGCCGTCTTCGGCATGGCGCGCCCGAGCCCCCCCATCTCGCGCATGTCGTTCGTCGCGACCGCGTGGATCACGGCCCCGGCCGCGAGGAAGAGGAGCGCCTTGAAGAAGCCGTGGGTCAGGAGATGGAAGAAGCCCGCGAGTTGGCCGCCCACGGTGCCCGCCCCGAGGGCCGCCATCATGTAGCCGAGCTGCGAGACCGTCGAGTAGGCCAGCACGCGCTTGATGTCGGTCTGGACGAGGGCCAGGGTCGCGGCGAGGAGCGCGGTGAACGCGCCGACCCAGGCGACCACGACGAGGACGCCCGGGGCCGCGACGAAGAGCGGATAGGTGCGCGCCACCAGGTACACGCCCGCCGCGACCATCGTCGCGGCGTGGATGAGCGCGGAGACCGGCGTCGGGCCCTCCATCGCGTCCGGCAGCCAGACGTGGAGCGGGAACTGGGCGCTCTTCCCCACGGCCCCGAGATAGATGAGGGCCATGCAGAGGGCGAGGGTACCCGGCTCCACCGCGCCCTGGCCGACCGCCTGGAAGAGCGGGAGGAAGCCGAAGAGCCCCGTCGCGCCCCAGAGCAGGATGATCCCCAGGAGGAAGCCGACGTCGCCGAGCTTCGTCACCCAGAAGGCCTTGACCGCCGCCCGCGCCGCCGCCGGCCGCTCGTACCAGAAGCCGATCAGGAGGTACGAGCAGAGGCCGACGAGCTCCCAGAAGACGAACATCTGGAGGAAGTTCGGCGCGAAGACGAGCCCCAGCATCGCGAAGGCGAAGAGCGACTGGTAGAGGTAGTAGCGGCCGAGGGCGCCCGGCGTCTCGCCGGTGAGATAGCCCACCGAGTAGAGCTGGACGAGGAACGCCACCAGCGCGACGAGGGTCGCCATCGCGGCGGCGAGCGGGTCCACGAGGACGCCGATCGTCGCGAGCGGGGCCGCGCCGGCCTGGGGGAGCCACGCGATCGTCAGCATGGTCTCGCGAGTCGGCCCGACCCGGAAGGCCTGGGTCCGGGCGACCACCCACCAGAGTCCGGTGACGAGCTGGACGGCCGCGACCAGGGCCACGCCCGCCCCGAGCAGCGAGACGACCGCCGCCAGCCGGCCCGCCCGCCGGAGCGGCGGACAGCAGCCCAGGGCGAGGGCGGCGAGGAACGGCGCCGCGACGATGACTAGCGCCAGCCCGGTTTCGGTCACGGCGGCGTCAGCCCCGGAGCCGCGTCAGGGAATCCGCCTCTGTTCCCCCTGGGGGGGAGCGCCTGCTGCCGCTCCGCCCCCAGACCCCCCCACCAGCCCCGCGGCGCCCCGCTCTCCCTCACGTCCCTCACCCTCTGAGCAGCGTCAGGTGGTCCGCCTCTGTTCCCCCTGGGGGGGGAGCGCCTGCTGCCGCTCCGCCCCCGGACCCCCCCACCAGCCCCGCGCCGCCCCGCTCTCCCTCACGTCCCTCACCCTCTGAGCAGCGTCAGGTGGTCCGCCTCGACCGTCCGGCGGACGCGGAAGATGACGATGACGATCGCGAGCCCGACCGCGACCTCCGCCACCGTGATGGCGATCGTGAACAGGGCGAACACCCAGCCCACGGGGTTCCCGCCGTGCCAGGCGAAGGCGACCAGGTTGATGTTCACCGCGTTCAGCATCAGCTCGATCCCGAGCAGGATGCCGACCGCGTTCCGGCGCGTGAGCACGCCGAAGAGCCCGATGGCGAAGACCGCCGCCGCGAGGAGGAGGTAGCCCTTCAGCACGCCGCCGCGCCTCCCTGGCGCACTGAGCCGGGCCGAGAACCGAGCAGCCCCAACCGGAGGGACGGGACGCCCGCGAGGCCGCAGGCCGAGCGCGTCCCGGCGAGCTGGAAGACGCAAGGAGGAGGCGCCCCGAGGCGTACGACCCGGCCCGCCAGTGGCGGGACCGGGTACCCCGTAAAGGTACGGGGCGCCGACGACCCCACCGGAGGGACGGGACGCCCGCGAGGCCGCAGGCCGAGCGCGTCCCGACGAGCTGGAGGACGCCGGGATGCGACGGTTATCGGCACGGCCCGTTAGTCCTCGGTGCGGGCGAGGTACACGGCCCCCAGCAGCGCCGCCACGAGCAGGACCGCCAGGGCCTCGAAGGGCAACACCCAGTCCACGAGGAGCGCCCGTCCGAGCGCCGCCGTCGTCGGGGCCTGACCCGGGGCCGCCGCGGGGCCGAGCGGGGCGCCGACGACGACCGCCGCGACGCCGAGGAAGACCCCGCCGGCGGCCAGGCCGCCCCAGCCGATCCCCCGGTTCATCTGCCGGATCGTCTGGCCCACGAGCCGCTCCGTCAGCATGATCGCGAAGACGACGATCGTCACCACACCGCCCGCGTAGAGGAGGACCTGGGCGGCCGCGAGGAACTCGGCGTGGAGCAGCAGGAACACGCCGGCCGTCGCGACGAGCGCCGCCGCGAGCCAGAGCACCGAGTGGAAGAGGTTCTTCGCGAGGACGACGCCGAGGCTCGAGCCGAGGAGGACGACGGCGACCGCGGCGAGGCCCACCGCCTCGGCGGTCACTCGGCCGTGTCCCTGGCCGCCGCCTTCTCGCCCCCCCGCGGCGCGGGGGCCTGCATGGCCCGGAGCCCGGTCCCGGTCGCCCAGGAGGGCTGGAACTGGCGGCCCAGGGCGTGGAGACGGTCCTTGTCGAGCAGGAGCTCCCGGCGGTCGGCGACCGCCAGGTCGAAGGTCTTGAGCATGATGATGGCGTCGGTCGGGCAGACCTGGACGCAGAGCTCGCAGAACTCGCAGGCGTAGAGCTCGAGGAAGAAGATCTTCGCGTAGTTCCGCTTCTCGGCCTTCAGCATCTCGACCTTGATGACCTGCGGCGGGCAGATGTACTCGCAGAGCCGGCAGCCGATGCAGTTCTCCTCCCCGGTCTCCGGGTCGTACGTCAGGGCGAGGACGCCGCGGAACCGGTCGGGGTACGGCCGCACGACGTCCGGGTAGTGCACCGTCACCGGCCGGCGGAAGAGGTTCCGGAGCGTCACGACCATCGCGCGGGCGGAGGCCCGCGCCATCGCGAGCGCCGTCCGGCCGACCCCGTTCCCCTCAGACACCGCCGCCCCCGCGCGCGGCCACCACGGCGCCGGCCAGGAGGAGCAAGCCGAGCGTCGCGGGCAGGAAGACCTTCCAGGAGAGCCCGAGGATCTGGTCCACCCGGATCCGGATGAACGACCAGCGGACCCAGATGACGAGGAGGAAGAGCAAGACGGCCTTCCCGACGAACCAGGCCGGGCCGAGCGCGGCCGGCCCCGGCCCCAGCCACCCGCCGAGGAAGAGGAGCGTCCCCAGGCACGCCACGCCGAAGAGGTGCGTGAACTCGGCGAGCTGGATCAGCGCGAACTTCATCCCGGAGTACTCGACCCGGAAGCCCGCCACCAGCTCCGACTCCGCCTCGACGATGTCGAAGGGGATGCGGTTCTCGGAGGCGAGCGCGGTGACCAGGAAGGCGACGAAGGCGAGCTGCCCGAGGCCCGGGTAGGCGACGAACCAGAGGCCCCGCTGGGCATCGACGAGGTCCTGGAGGCGCAGCGAGCCCGCGAGAACCGCGGGGACGAGGGCGACGAGGATGAACGGGACCTCGTAGGAGATGATCTGGTTCACGGCGCGCATGGCCGAGAGCAGCGCGTACTTGTTGTTCGACCCCCACCCGCACATGAAGAGCCCCACGATCTCGAGCGACGAGACCGCGAGGACGAAGACGAGCCCGATCTGGAGGTCCGCCAGGGCCAGGCGCGGCGCGAACGGGATCGCGGCGTACATGAGGAACGCCGGGACCAGGAAGACGATCGGCGCCAGGTTGTAGACCGTCGGGTCGGCCAGCGCGGGGACGATGTCCTCCTTGAGCAGGAGCTTCAGCGCGTCGGCGATCGGCTGGAGCCAGCCGTGGGGGCGGCCGACCCGGTAGGGGCCTACGCGCGACTGGAGCCGCGCCGCGAACTTCCGCTCGAGGAGCGTGAGGTACGCGATGAAGAGGAGCAGGCCGTTGAGGAGGAGGAACGGCGGCCCGACGAGCCAGAGGAGGTCCGTCCCGGTCACAGGACCCCCTCACCCTGGCCCTCTCCCCCCAAGGGGGAGAGGGGAGCCCAAGAACTCCCTCTCCCCGCTGGGGAGAGGGGTGGGGTGAGGGGCGCTGCCGTCACCGGTCGACCTCGCCGAAGACCGGGTCGATCGAGCCCAGGATCGCCACGGCGTCGGCGACCTTGTGCCCCGGCAGGATGTCCCCGGCCACCGCCAGGTTCGAGAACGACGCCCCCCGCCACTTCATCCGGTACGGCTTCGTCGAGCCGTCGGAGACGAGATAGATCCCGACCTCGCCCCGCGGACCCTCGACCCGCGCGTACGCCTCCCCCTTGGGGAGCTTCACCTGCCCGACCGACTTCACGCCCGGGCGCGAGGAGATCGGCCCCGCGGGCAGCCCGTCGAGCACCTGGCGGACGATCCGGATCGACTGCCGGAACTCCTGCATCCGCACCCGGTAGCGCGCGTAGCAGTCCCCGGCCGCCTCCACCGGCACGTCGAACGTGAACTCCTCGTAGGCCGAGTACGGCTCCGCGCGGCGGACATCGTACGCGATCCCGGAGCCCCGGATGAGCGGCCCGGAGACGCCGACCTCCTGGGCGAGCTCCGGCGAGATGACGCCGACCCCCTGCGTCCGCACGAGGAAGATCGTGTTCCCCGCGAGCATCGCCTCGTACTCGTCGAGCCGCCCCTCGACGTCGTCCACCGTCTGCCGACACCGGTCCGCCCAGTCCGCCGGGAGGTCGTAGCGCGTCCCGCCGACCTGGTGGAAGCCGTAGAGGAGCCGGGCCCCCGTGAGCGCCTCGAAGAGGTCGAGGATCCGCTCGCGCTCGCGGAAACAGTAGAGGAAGAGCGTCGCGCCGCCCCCCAGCGCGCCCCCCATGTCCATGCACCAGGTCCCGAGCCAGAGGAGGTGCGAGGCGACCCGCTGGAGCTCGGCGCACAGGACGCGGAGATACTGGGCGCGCTTGGGGACCTCGATCTGCCCGAGCTGCTCGGCGGCCCGCACGTAACAGAGCTCGGCGGTCATCGCCGCGACGTAGTCGGTCTTGGAGGCGATCGACGGGTACTGGACGTAGGTCAGGGTCTCGCCGAGCTTCTCGTGGCAGCGGTGGAGGTAGCCGATGATCGGGTCCACGGCCACGATCGTCTCGCCCTCGAGCGTGAGGATCATCCGGAAGACGCCGTGGGCGGACGGGTGCTGCGGCCCCATGTTCATCACGAGGCGCTCGTTCCCCCCGTAGCCCAGCTCGATGACGGCGCGCGCGTCCGGGTCGGGCACGGCGCGACCTCAGCGGAGCGGCGAGAACGCGGCCGGGATGAGGAGCTTCGACTCCATCGCCAGCATCAGCGGCTGGAGCTTCTTCAGGGTCGCCGCCCACGCCGGATCGGCGTAGGCGGCCTTCCGGACCTCCGCCCGGTGGTTCGCGTCACGGTAGCCCCAGAGGTGGACGACCGTGTTGAGCGGCCCGACCTCGGTGGACCAGACGCCGACGGGGGCCGAGTACTTCTCGCGCGCCGGCATGCCTTCGCGGAAGTGGCCCAGCCACTCGGGGACCTTCCCGGGGTGAAGCCGGTAGCTCCGCAGCTCGTACACGCCCATCCCCGACGCCGGCCGGAGTGGGTACCAGTCGGCCGGGTTGAGGAGCATGTTCTCCTGCGCGACGAGCAGGGCCTGGCTCTGCGGGACGTACTCCTTCTGCCAGCGCTCGTCCTTCGCCAGGCCCGCCCGCGCCTGGGTCCGCGCCGCGACGTCGGCGAACTCCCAGAGGTGCACCGCCTGGTTCAGCGGCCCCAGCTCGGTGCCCCAGTACCCGAGCAGCCGCCCGTAGCGGTCCCCCCGGATGGGGCGGCCGATCGTGCCGGCCTTCTCGAGGTACTCGCCCAGCCGGCCCGCGTGGATCGTGTAGGTGCGCAGCTCGTGAATCATCTCGGCCTCCAGGCCTCAGCGGTACGGGGGGTGCGGCGTGTCCACGGCGTAGTCCTTCCCCATTCGGAGGGGGCCTCGACGGCCCCCTCCGAGACCTCCCCCCGGGAGCGGCGGCAAAGCCGCCGCTCGGAGTGGAACACTTTGGCGTTGGCGCTTTGTCACCGGCTTGCGCCTCGTCTTTACCCAGACGGCCCCCTCAGCGGTACGGAGGGTGCGGCGTGTCCACGGCGTAGTCCTTGCGGAGCGGGTGGCCCTCCCAGTCCTGCGGCAGGAGGAGCCGCCGGAGGTCGGGATGCCCCTCGAAGCGGACGCCGAAGAGGTCGTAGCACTCGCGCTCCATCCAGAGGGCCCCGCGGTAGAGACCGGTGAGGCTCGGGCACACGGCCTCGCGGCCGATCCGCGTCTTCAGCGTGAGCCCGAGCCCGCTCTCGAGGTTCTCGACCCGGCAGACCACCTCGAACCCCTCCGCCTTCCAGTCCACGGCCGTGAGGTGCGAGAAGTACCGGCAGCCGAGCGTCTCCTTCGCGGCGTGCGCGCACGCGACCCAGCGCTCGACCGGCACGCCGGCGACGAGATGCCGGAGATCCAGCGGGCGCTTCGGGTCCTCGCCGGTCGGCTCGACCCCGAGCGCCTCCCGGATGCGGGCCAGCGTCTCGTCCAGCGTCGCGGGGGTGGTCATTCGAGACCCCCCTCACCCCCGCCCCCTCCCACCCTTCGGGGGGAGGGGAGTGCGGTTCTGCGAGCGCTGGCCAGCAAGCCCGGGCGTCGCGCTGCTCTCATGCGGGACCCCCCGCACCCCCGGCCCCGACTGATCGGGTCGCCGGGACGGCTCGGGCGTGCGCCCTCGCGACGTCCCGCCCCTCCGGTCCCCTTCGGGGGGAGGGGAGTGCGGTTCTGCGAGCGCTGGCCAGCAAGCCCGGGCGTCGCGCTGCTCTCATGCGGGACCCCCCGCACCCCCGGCCCCGACTGATCGGGTCGCCGGGACGGCTCGGGCGTGCGCCCTCGCGACGTCCCGCCCCTCCGGTCCCCTTCGGGGGGAGGGGAGACGCGGATTCGCGCCGGGCGCCAGCCGCGAGGACGTTGACCCAGGGTGTCTCAATCGGGCGCGGGGGCGGGGGCGGCGCGCTGGCCGGTCTTCTGGAACCCGGCGACCTGCTCCTGGAGCTTGAGGATGCCGAACATCAGCGACTCCGGGGTCGGCGGGCAGCCGGGGACGTAGACGTCCACCGGGACCACCCGGTCCACGCCCTTGACGACGTGGTAGCCGTGGCGGAACGGCCCCCCGGAGTTCGCGCAGGAGCCCATCGAGATGCACCACTTCGGGTCCGCCATCTGCTCGTAGATCCGCTTGAGCATCGGCGCCATCTTGATCGTCACGGTGCCCGAGACGATCATGAGGTCCGCGTGACGCGGCGACGCCCACGGCACCATCCCGAACCGCTCGACGTCGAAGCGCGAGGCGAACGTCGCCATCATCTCGATCGCGCAGCACGCGAGCCCGAAGGTCACCGGCCACAGCG
>CAYQDR010000152.1:0-10397 GCA_964416315.1 uncultured bacterium | reverse complement strand
TTCGGCAACGACGTCGCGGTCCTGGTCGGCGGGGCATCCGGGAACTTCGAGCTCAACGTCTTCAAGCCCCTCATCGTCCACAACGTCCTCCGCTCGGTGCGGCTCCTGGCGGACGCGTGCCTGTCCTTCGAGGAGCACTGCGCGCGCGGGATCGAGCCGGACCGCGAGCGGATCCGCCAGCACCTGGAACGCTCGCTGATGCTCGTCACCGCGCTGGCGCCCGCGCTCGGCTACGACCGCGCCGCCGAGATCGCGAAGAAGGCGCACCGCGAGCGGCTCACGCTGCGGGAAGCGGCCGTGGCGCTCGGGTACCTCACGGCGGAGGAGTTCGACCGGCGGGTCCGACCCGAGCGGATGGTGGGCGTCACCGGGACGTAGGGCGTCCCGGGGTGCCCAGGGATGCCGCCGGCCTGGGCAAAATTAGGCAGTGGCCCGGTTCGCCTGACCCGGTGCGTCGAAAAGGCGGATCGTAGGGTTCACGACGCAACCTCTCGCCGAGCTTCATAATTTCCTCGTCGACTCCTCCAGCGCCCTGCTAGCCTCTCTCCAGGCACGCCGCTTGCTTCCTCAAGGGAGGTGAGGCAACCGGCTCCGCCGGCTCCTGGTCCGGGAGAGAGGAGGTGAGGATCATGGGAGGACCCTGGAGAGCGCGAGACTTCGACCCCCGCGCCTGGCGGCCGCCCACCCCGCAGGTGGCGGCCCACGCCGAGCCGGTCAGCTCTGACTTCGTCAGCGACCACCTGACCGGGATCGTGGTGGGGTACATCGCCGGCCTCGTGACGTCCGCCGGCGTCGTCCTGGGCCTCATGAAGCTCGGCTGGTAGCGGCCGGCCCGTCCCGGCGCGCCGCGACCCGCCCCCCACGCCTGTGCCCGCGCGGCTTCGCCGCTCGGGCGCCCGGAGCCTGCTTGCCTTGACCCCTCTCCGGCCCCTCCGTAGAATGCCTTTCAGATGCCTATTTACGAGTATCACTGCGCCGATTGCCGCCGGCGGGTCAGCTTGCTCGTCATGCGCATCTCGGACCCGACGCCGCCCCGATGTCCGCGCTGCGGCGGCGAGCACCTGACGCGCCTGCTCTCCCGCTTCGCGACGGTGCGCTCCGAGGAAGACCGGCTGGACGCCCTCGCGGACCCGAGCCGGCTGAGCGATCTCGACGAGGACGATCCGAAAAGCGTCGGCCGGTGGATGAAGAAGATGGGGAGCGAGCTGGGCGACGACGCGAGCGAGGACTGGGGCGAGATGGTGGACGAGGCCGTGGAGGAGGAGGCGGGCGGCGGGGCCGACACCTCGGAGCCCTCCGCGGCCGACGACCTGTGAGCGGTCCGGGCCGATCCCCGTCGCATCTCCGCGTCCTCCAGCTCGCCGGGACGCGCTCGGCCTGCGGCCTCGCGGGCGTCCCGTCCCTCCGGCGGGGCCCTCGGCGCTCCTCGACGTATGCGGCATACGCCTCCGGGCGCCTCGGGCCTGCGTCCTTGATCTCGCCGGGACGCGCTCGGCCTGCGGCCTCGCGGGCGTCCCGTCCCTCCGGTGGGGATCTGCTCGGGTTTCGGCCCGGGCCCGACGTTGTGATGACCAAGGGTGTCCTTCCGGAGGGACGACCTGTGAGCCGCATCGCGGCTCGGCGAGACGCCATCTCAAGGGCGGGGAGGGGGATGCGAGGAGCGGGTCGGTGAGGGTCGAGCGGCTCCCGGCGTGGGGTGCCCTGGGGCTCGGTGAGGCGGCGTGGAACCGCCTCATCGGACGTTCGTCCACCGACGTGCCGTTCCTCACCTGGCAGTTCCAGACCGCCTGGTGGCGGGCCTTCGGCGCGGGCCCGCTCCACCTCTTCGGGGTTCAGGACGGGGCCGGGGAGTGGGTCGGGGCGCTGCCGCTCTACGAGGTGGCGGGCCCGGAGGGGCGCGTCCTCCGCCTCGTGGGCGGCGTCGATGTCGCCGACTACCTCGACCTCGTGGCCGTGCGCGGACGCGAGGAGGAGGTCTGGAAAGCCCTCCTCGGCACGCTCGCCGGCGTCTCGTGGCGCGCCCTGGACCTGCGCCCGGTCCCCGCCGAGTCGCCGACGCCGGGATTGCTCGCCGCGCTCGCCTCCGCCGCCGGGCTCGCCTGTCGCGCGGAGCGCGAGGACCGCTGTCCCGTCCTGGACCTGCCGCCCACCTGGGACGCCTATCTCGCCGGCCTCTCCGGCAAGGACCGCCACGAGCTGCGTCGCAAGCTTCGCCGCGCCGAGGCCGCTCGTCCCCGCGTCGAGGTGGGGCGCACGCCGGCTGCCGTCACGGCGGCCACGGACACCTTCCTCGCGCTCCACCGGAAGTCAAAGGTCGGCAAGGCCCGCTTCATGGACGACCGGATGGAGGCGTTCTTCCGGGAGGCGGCCGTCGCGCTCGCGGCCGCGGGGTGGGCCGCCCTGTGGCTCCTTTGGCTCGAGGATCGGGCGGCGGCGGCGCTGTTCTGCCTGGAGTACGGCGGGACCGTCGCGCTCTACAACTCCGGGTTCGAGCCGGACGCTCGGGCCCACTCTCCGGGAGTCGTCCTGATCGCCCGGACGATCGAGGACGCGATCGCCCACGGCTTCCGCCGGTACGACTTCCTCCGGGGCGAGGAGCCGTACAAATACGGCTTCGGTGCGACCCCGCACGACGTGCTGCGACTGACACTGGAGCGCGCGTGAGGGCGCTGTCGCGGCGCGACTCCCCGAGCAGCGGCCTGAGCGCCGGGCTCCCCTCCCCCCGAAGGGTGGGAGGGGATGGGGGTGCGGGGGGTCCCGAATGACCCGCGTCGCCCTCCTCTCGGTCCACACCTGTCCCCTCGCCGCGCTCGGCGGCAAGGAGACGGGCGGGATGAACGTCTACGTGCGCGAGCTCGGCCGGGAGCTCGGCCGCCTCGGGTTCGGCGTCGACGTGTTCACGCGCAGCCAGGACCCGACGGTGCCCCGCGTCGTGCCGCTCGGCGACGGCGCCCGCGTCGTCCACCTCGAGGCCGGGCCGGCGCGCCCGCTCCCCCGGCCCGCGCTCGTTGCGCACCTCGACACCTTCGTCGAGGGAGTGGAAGACTTCGGTCGCGAGGAGGAGATCGAGTACGCGTTGATCCACAGCCACTACTGGCTCTCGGGCCTGGTCGCGCTCGAGCTGCGCCGGCGCTGGGGCGCGCCCGTGATCCAGATGTTCCACACGCTCGGCGCCGTCAAGAACGCGGTCGCGCGGACCGCCGAGGAGCGGGAGCCCGAGGTGCGCCTCACCGCCGAGACCCGCATCGCGGCCGAGGCCGATCGGCTCGTCGCGGCGAACCCGGTCGAGCGGGCCCAGCTCGTCTGGCACTGCCGCGCGGACGCCGCCCGCGTGGCCGTCATCCCGTGTGGCGTGGACGTGGAGCTCTTCCGCCCGCGCGACCCCGCGGGGGCGCGCGCCCGGCTCGGGCTCGCGGCCGAGCGCGTTCTCCTCTTCGTCGGGCGCCTCGCGCCGATCAAGGGGCTCGAGACGCTCCTCCGCGCGTTGGCCGCGGCGAAGGCGAACGGGCTCGGGAGCACCGCGGTCCGGCTGGTCGTCGTGGGCGGCGACAAGGAAGAGCGCTGGGACGGTGTTAAAGAAGGGAGCGACGTCGCGCAGGCCGCAGGCCGGAGCTGTCGCGACCAGATGGACGTCGAGCGTTTCCGAGGGCTCGCACGCGAGCTGGGCGTGGCGGCGTGGGTGGAGTTCCGTGGGCCGCAGCCGCAGGACGTGCTTCCCGACTACTACGCGGCGGCGGACCTCTGTCTCATGCCCTCCCGTCACGAGTCGTTCGGGATGGTCGCGCTCGAGGCGATGGCCTGCGGCGTGCCGGTCGTCGCCTCGCGAGTCGGCGGTCTCACGGTGACGGTCCAGGACGGCGTGACGGGCCTCCTGGTCCCCGAGGGGGACGCGGGGGCGCTCGCCGACGGCATCGCGGCCCTCCTGGAGGACGAGGGGCGCCGGGGGGCGCTCGGCCGGCAGGCGATGGAGTGGGCGCGCCGCTTCGCCTGGCCCTGCGTCGCGCGCGCCGTCGTCGGGCTGTACGGGGAGCTCGTGCCCGCCCTGCGCGCGGTCACCCGCCCGTTCCGCTGCCAGTCGCTCCACTTTAGCTAGTGCACCGTCACGTCCCAGTGATCGGTCTTCAGCGGGATGTGGTGCTTCAGCAGGGTGCCGGGCTTGGTCCGCCCATAGCGCCGGGTCTGGAGCTGCCGCTTGGTCGGGGCCAGCCGCCGATCGATCTGCCGGGGGCTGATGGCCCGGAGCTGCTGGGACACCGTCGCCGACAGCTGCCACCGGCGCCGGGCCCACGGCAGCCAGAGGGGGAGCAACGCCTTCAGCCGCACGGACCACGTGTAGCCTGCGGCTTCCCAGATGGCGGTCAGCGCCTGAATCACGGGCGGGCTGTAGGTGGCCGCGCGTCGGCGCCGGCGCGGCCGCTCGGCGCCGGGCGGCGGCCCGTTGAGGACCCGCAGGGCGTAATTGCGATGGTAGGCCGTGACCGTGCAGAACTCATCGCCGCTGGCGCGCCGCACCCCGGGTGAGCTATGCTGGCAGTGCAGTGGCCGCGCTGAGTAGCGCGTTTGGACCACCTACGTTCTGAGGGATCAGACCTCGAATCTTCACAGGAGGAAGGCAATGACGAGGCACATCAAGAGACGAACATTGCTGAAAGGCGTGGCCGGCACTGCCGCCGCATCGGCTCTCGGCTTCCCCTACGTCGCTCGGGGCGCCGAGACACTCATCGTCAACTCCTATGGCGGCCCCTTCGAGAAGTTCATGCGTTCCCAGGTCATACCCCCATTCGAAAAGGAGGCCAAGGTCGAGATCAAGCTGGACGTGGGCTTGGGCAAGGATTGGCTCGCGAAGCTGCGCGCCGCAGGTCCCGACAGACCGCCCTACGACGTGCTGATGACCAACGAGACCTGGGCCTCGATCGAGCGCGAGGAAGGGTTCGTCGAACCGATTCCGGAGGGCAAGGTGCCGAGCATGAAAGATCTGTGGCCGATCGCCAAGCTTCCCGACAACTGGGGGGTGATCGGGACGCTCTCGCCGCTCGGCATCGCCTACCGGACGGACATGGTGAAGACCCCGCCCACCGCCTGGGCCGACCTCTGGACCACCCCGGAGTTCAAGGGCAAGATCGGCATGTACACGATCACCAATTCGGCCGGCTACATGTTCGTGCTCATGACCGCCCGGAATTATTTCCGCTCCGAGTACGAGGTCGACAAGGCCTTGGCCAAGATCAAGGAACTCAAGCCCTTCATCCAGGTCGACTTCTCCGGAACCATGGAGACCGTTCTCACCCGCGGCGAGGTTATCCTCGGGGCCCTCGACTTCGCGGCCTGGGCGCGGCTTAAGGTGAAGGGAGTGAAGCTCGGGATCGTGGCCCCCAACGAAGGCATGTTCATGTTCGAACAGGTCTTCAGCGTGCTCAAGGGCAGCAAGAAGAAGGAGCTGTGCTACCGGTGGATCGACTACATCCTGAGGCCGGACACCCAAGACAAATGGGTGAGGGAATACTACTGGTCGCCGGTGAACAAGAAGGTCGACGTGCCGGCCGACCTCAAGGAGCTGGTGCCGATCCATGGTGAGAAGATGAACCAGATCGTGCTTTGGGACTGGAAGACCGCGAACCGGAACCGCGACCGGGTCATCGAGCGGTGGAACAAGGAGATGACCTAAAACGAACTCGAGCCAGTTCCGACCTCTCGTCTCGCCGGCCTCTCTCCCCGGTCTGGCGGGGAGGATGCGTCTTTCGCCCCGTAGCTCGATCGTCCACGGACAGGGATGGCCAGGCTTGCCGTCAAGGATTTGAGCAAGCGCTTCGGCGAGGTCGTCGCCGTCGATGGCATCGACCTCGAGATCGAGGAGCGCGAGCTCGTCTCCCTTCTCGGCCCCTCCGGCTGCGGCAAGACGACGACGCTTCGCTGCATCGCCGGTTTCGAAACCCCGACCGCGGGCCGCATCCTGTTCGACGGCGCCGACATCCTCGGCCTCCCCCCGGAGGCCCGCAACATCGGCATGGTGTTCCAGAACTATGCGCTGTTCCCTCACATGACCGTCACCCAGAACCTCGCCTTCGGTCTCGAAATGCGCCGGGTGCCGAAGGCCGAGATGGCAGCGCGCATCGCCCGCGTCCTCGAGACAGTCCAGCTCGAAGGATACGGCGAGCGGTATCCGCGGCAGCTATCCGGGGGCCAACAACAGAGGATCGCGCTCGGGCGTGCCCTCGTCATCGAGCCGCGGGTCCTTCTCCTCGACGAGCCGCTCGCCAATCTCGACGCCAAGCTCCGCGAGGAGATGCGCTTCTTCGTCCGCTCGCTTCAGAAGAGGGTCGGCATCACCACGGTCTATGTGACCCATGACCAGGCGGAAGCCATGGTCATCTCGGATCGAATCGCGGTCATGTTCCAAGGGGGCATCCATCAGATCGGGACACCAACGGAGATCTACATGCGACCGGTCAGCCGGGAGGTAGCCAACTTCATTGGCCTCTCGAACTTCATCGAAGCCCGGGTGCGAGGGCGGGATGAGGGTGGCGCCTACGTGCTCGAAAGCGCCCTCGGCGAGATTCGCTCGGCCCACCTCGATTCGCTCCGCGAGGGGGAGGCGGTCACCCTGATCGTCCGGCCAGAGGCGATCGTGCTTCTCAAGGACAAACCCGACCGGGTCGGGGCGAACGCGATCTCGGGCCGGGTAAAGGAACGATACTTCCTCGGCAACATCACCGGTTATCGCATCGCCTGCGCCGGCGACGCCGTGCTGCAGGTGCAAGGAGAGCCATGGGCGGCGTTTGCCATCGGCGATCCCATCTGGTGCCGCTTCGACGCTGACAAGACCTGGATCATCGGGGATTAGGACGGCACACCCCTAGCGGGCCAGGCCCGTGCACGCCGCCGAGCGACCCCTGGCGATGACGACTGCCCCCGGTCGGGGATCCGGGTTGCGCGCCAACGCGACCCTCCTGCTCATCGCCCCGACCGTGGGGCTCTTGGTCGGCTTCCTCGTGATCCCCTACCTCAATATGGTCGTGATGAGCTTCCGCACGCCGTCGACGAGCCAGGTGTTCGCGCCCGGCTATACCTTCGCCAACTATCTCAAGGCCATCTTCGACCCCGACTTCTACTACCTCCGGGTGCTCAGGGACACGATGGCGCTCGGCGTGACGACAACCGCGATCTGCCTCGTCCTCGGCTACCCGGTCGCCTATCATCTCGCGCGAACCCCCTCACGATTCAAGAGCATCCTTTACGCCTTCATCTTGTCGCCGCTTCTGGTCGGGGTGGTGGTCCGCTGCTACGGCTGGATGATCATCCTCGGCAACAACGACGGCTTGATCAACAACATCCTGAGGGACCTCGGGCTCATCCAGACGCCGATCCAGCTCATGTACAACACCTTCGGGGTGAGCGTCGGGCTCGTCCACATCTTCCTCCCGTTCATGATCCTTCCCATCCTGGGGGCGATCCAGTCGATCGATCCCGCGCTCGAGGAAGCGGCGCAGTCCTTGGGCGCCACGCGGCTGAAGACCATATTCCGGGTGGTCTTCCCCTTGAGTCTCCCGGGCGTTCAGGCCGGCTCCGTGCTCGTCTTTGTGCTGACGATCAGCGCCTACGTCACGCCGATCCTGCTCGGTGGGTTCAAGGTGGTGATCATGCCGACGCTCGTCATCCAGCAACTCTTGGACGCGATGCTGTGGCCCTTCGGCGCGGCGCTCGCGTTCATCCTTTCGTTCTCCGGGGCGGTGGTGGTCTATCTGTACTTCATGGCCACGTCCTGGTTCATGAAAGGCATCCGGTAGGGCAATGCGGGCGGCAGCCGTCCTGCGCAAGCGCTTGGGGCGGGGGCTCTACCTCGGGCTCGTGGGCTTCGTGTACGCATTCCTCCTTCTACCGCTCGTGATCGTCGTCCTCGCCTCGTTGAACGCCGGAGAGTACCTGACCTTTCCTCCGGAGGGCTTCTCGCTTCGCTGGTACGTGAGCTTCTTCAACAGCGATCCGTTCATCGACTCGCTCGTGTTCTCGCTCTGGCTCGCCTTCTTGTGCATGATCATCGCGACCTTGCTCGGGAGCATGGTGGCGCTCTACGTGGTGCGCTTTGCGCGAAAGTGGCGCGACCAGCTCAGATTGTTCATCCTCATGCCGCTGCTCTTGCCCGAGATCTTGACCGCGATCGCGCTTCTGTTTTTCTATTACCGGATCGAGACCGTCCTCGGCGGACTCGGCCTCGAGGGAGTCGGCGGCGCCTTCCACAAGACGTTTCTTGGGCTCTTGATCGGCCACGTTCTGGTGACACTGCCGTTCGTATTTCTCGGGCTCTCGGCATCGCTTTACAACTTCGACCTCTCGCTCGAAGAGGCCGCCCGCAGCCTCGGCGCCGACAAGTACACCACCTTCCGGCGGATCACGCTACCGATCGTGAAGCCCGGGATCATCGCCGGCGCGCTGTTGAGCTTCATCATTTCATTCGACCTTTTCAACATCTCGCTCTTGCTCAAGGCCACCGGGATCGTGACACTCCCGATCCAACTTTTCGATTACGTGCGCTTTGAGTTCGACCCCACGGCGGCGGCGGTCTCGACGGTGAGCATCGTCATCACCGTGATCGCTATCGTGCTCACCGAAAAGCTCGTGGGCTTGCGGTCGCTTCGGTTCTGAAGGGAGGCGCCGGCCGGCGAGGCCTGACCGCCGAAGGCTGGCGCGTGTCAGGCGGCCCTCCTCGTGGCTGGGTTGGGTAACCCTGATAAGACGATGGCCGACCTCAAAGGCAAGAAGGTCGAGTAGAGGAGGAACCCGGATGCCGGCCGGTGCCATCACCACGCTCCAGGACGTCGACGACCTGATCCGGGGCCTCACGCTGTTCGGGACGGGGGGAGGGGGCCGGCCCGAGGTCGGCCGGCGTCTCCTCGGCGAGCACGTGCGGGCGGGGCGCGCCGTCGGGTGGGTCGACGTGGAGAGCCTGCCGGACACGGCGCAGAGCGCCTGCGTGTTCGGGATGGGCTCGAGCGCGCCGACCCGGACGCTGGACCGGGCGGAGCGGGCGAAGCTCGGCTACGGCGACCCGATCGATGACCGCCCGATGGTCGAGGCGGTGCGCCTGCTCGACCGCGCCACTGGCCGGCGGACCGAGGTGCTGGTGCCGTTCGAGCTGGGGGCCGGCAACACCGGGGGGCCGCTGGACGCCGGGGCGACGCTCGGCCTGCCGGTGGTGGACGCCGATTACGCGGGCCGGGCGATCCCCGAGCTGTCGCAGACGCTGGCCGCGATCCACGGGATCCCGTTCTGGCCGGGCGCGATCGTCGACGCGTGGGGGAACCGCCTCGTCTTCGAGTCGGCGCCGAGCCTCGCGGTCGCCGAGCGCGTCGGCAAGATGATCTCGACGGTGACGCGGCTTCCCGATCCCACGCTGACCTGCGCCCACGCCGGCTTCGCCGTGCCGGTCGGCGAGCTGCGCCGGGTCGTGGTGCCGGGGAGCCTCTCGCGCGCCTTCCGGCTGGGCCGCGCGATCCGGGAGGCCCGGGACGCGGGGCGCGACCCGGTGGCCGCCGCGGCGACGGCGCTCGGCGGCTTTTTGCTCTTCACCGGCGTCGTCACCGCCAAGCCGTGGGAGAGCCGCGACGGCTACATGTTCGGGGAGACGACGATCGCCGGCGACGGCGCCCACGCCGGGCAGGCGCTCCGCATCTGGTTCCAGAACGAGAACCACGTCGCCTGGCGCGACGGCGTGGTCCTCGCCACCAGCCCCGATCTCATTATGGTTCTCGGCCGGGGCGGCGAGCCGTACACGAACACCATGCTGGCCGAGGGGACCGCGGTGGCGGTCCTGGCCGCCGCCGCCCACCCGCGGCTGCGCAAGCCGCGCGCCCTGGCGTTGCTCGGCCCCGCGCACTACGGGTTCGACATCCCCTACGTGCCGATCGAGGAGAGGCTCCGATGACCCACGACGCGGACGTGGAGACGGTGCGACGGAAGGTGCTGGCGTTCGGCCAGGACGGCCAGAAGGACGGGCAGTCCCAACCAAGACCAGACCTGCCCGATCCCAGACCCAGACGACCCAACCCTGCAAGATTACGGGTCTGAGTGGTAGGCGGTGACGTCGCCGGGTGACCCTGGTCGTGGACGGAATGGTAGCAGTACGGTAGCAGGTCCCCGCGCTTCCTCGGATGCCCGATTGCGTATGGGGGGACCCTGCCTGCCGCGTGACCTTTCCGCTAAGTTGGTGGAGCTGAGAGGTGCTGAACTTAGCGGAGCGGCGATCGAGGAGGAGCAACTCAGCCTCCCGGCCCCGAAGCGGTAGGACTCGGGAACCAGGCCTGGGTGGCCGACGCGCCATCGCCAGGTGCCACTCGGCGGATGCGCCCTAGTCCGAAGTTCCCCCTCGGGTCCGAGTGTACCGCGTTGATTTTCTTGACGAA
>CAYQDR010000151.1:0-10564 GCA_964416315.1 uncultured bacterium | reverse complement strand
CGCACGTCCGGATCCGTGGAGGGGGTTACGGGTAACCGTCATCTCTACTCCGACTATCCCTCAGCGGAGCTCCTCCAGCCGGCCATCCTTGATGTGCACGATCCGGTCGGCCAGCTGCGCCAGCGGCTCGGCGTGGGTGACGACGAGGACCGTCCGCTGCCGCGCCACCTCCTTGAGCAGCTCGTAGATCCTCTGCCCGGTCTCGGTGTCCAGATTGCCCGTCGGCTCGTCGGCCAGGACGAGAGGCGGGTCGTTGGCGAGGGCCCGGGCAATCGCCACCCGCTGCTGTTCGCCCCCGCTCAGCTCGGCCGGCCGATGGGTGACGCGGTGGCCGAGGCCCACCTGCTCGAGGAGGCGCCGCCCCTGCGCCTGCCGCTCGGCCTTTCCCACCTTGTTGAACTCCATCGGGAGCGTGACGTTTTCCAGCGCGCTGAGGTTGGGAATCAGGTTGAAGGTCTGGAAGACGAAGCCGACGGTCTGGCGGCGGAACCGCGTGAGCGCGCTCGACGGGAGCGCGTTCAGGGCCCGTCCCGCGACGACCACCTCTCCCCGGGTCGGGCGGTCCATCGCCCCGACCAGGTGGAGCAGCGTGGACTTGCCGCTCCCGCTCGGACCCACGATCGCGACCATCCCCGTCCCGTCGACGCGCAGGTCGATCCCGTCGAGGGCCTTCACGGTCTCGGCGCCTCGTCGATAGTACTTGGCGACGTCTGTGAGCGAGACCACCCCGTTGGTGCTACTCATGCCTCATGGCCTCCACCGGCGACAGCCGCGTGACCTGCCAGGCCCCGTAGCCACTCCCCACCGCAGCCACGACGGCGCCAATCAACAGGACCAGGCCAATCGTCGAAGGGCCAATCCCCGAACTGACGCCCCCCAGGCTCTCGAACAGGGTGTCCTTGTATTGCGCGGGCAGGAACGGGCCCATGCTCAGGCCGAACAGGCGGCCAGCGACGGCGCCGCCGGCCGCTCGGAAGAGCGCCATGCCGAACACCCCGCCGACGAGGCTCAGGGCGGTGGCCTCCGCCAGGAACTGGACCACGATGCCGCCGTCGGAGCCTCCGATCGCCTTCAGGGTCCCGATCTCTCGGGCGCGCTCGCGCACCGTGACGAGCATGACGAAGAAGACCACGACCACCATCAGCGCGACGGCGGAGAGGCTCACCGTCCCGGCGATGCGATCGACCGTCCGGGTCGTCGTGCTCGCAAAGGTGGCCGCGGCCTTGGGGGCGATGACGTCGGCCACGTCGCCGAGCGTCTCCCGGATCTTCCGCTCCACGACCGCCACGCTGTCCACGGAGTCCGCCGTCACGAACAGCCAGGAGAACCCCGTGTCCACCCCGTAGATGCGGCGGAAGGTCTCCATCGGCATGAAGAGCTGCTGGTCACCGAAGACGTACCCGCTCGCGTAGATCCCGATGATCTTGAGCTCCCGCCTCGGCCGGTCCAGGGGAAAGATGACGGCGTGGGTGCGCGTCAGATCGACGACGAAGGTGGCGGGGAGCTGGTGGGCGGTGATCCCCGCCCACCGGGCGTACGCGTGCCCCATCACGGCCACGTCCTGGCCGGCGTCGTCCGGCCTGAAGTCGCGCCCGGCGATGATCCGCGGATGCCCGGCCTCTCCATGGGATTCGAGCCGCTCGGCATCCCCCACGTTGAGGCCCACGTGCATGGCGAAGTTGTGACCCTCGGTGGGGCTCATCCCGAGCAGGTATGGCTCGACCTTCGCCACGTGCTCGATCTCCGTGACCTTCTCCAGCGCGTCGTGGGGGAGCAGGCGGTGACTGCCCACCATGTTGACGTGCCCCATCGAGCCCTTCGCGCGCAGCTGGAGGTTCGTATCCACGCCCTGCTTGAGCGCCTCGGTGTAACCCCGAACCGCGGCATTGATCGCCTGGAAGGCCAGCAGCAGGAAGAACGGCAAAGCGATGAGCAGGGCGACGACGATCAGCCGCAGCTTGTTCCGGACGAGGTTCCGAACCCCGAGTGCCACCATGCGCATGGGTCACTCTCCCTAGGCCTTCTCCATCGCCTCGACCGGGCTCAGCCGCAGCCCCTTCACGATGGGGTACAGGCTCCCGAGAACCCCGAACACAAACGCGCTCACGAGGATGACCAGGAACACCCCGGAGTCCACGCGCAGCGCCAGGCCCAGGGCCTGCCGGAGGATCGGTCCCGATAGATAGGCCAAGGGCAGGGCCGCCAGCCCGGCCATCAGGGCCAGGGCGAAGATCTCGGCCACGAACTGCCCGACGACCTCGGTATTGGAGGCTCCAATCGCCTTGAGGGTGCCGATCTCACGAATCCGCTCCTTCGTGATCAAGACCATGACAAACGCGATCAGGACACCACCGACCGCGAACAGCACGACCGAGCCGACGGTGCTGGTCGCGGCGAGCCCGCCCAGCGTCGTCCGGGCCGTGGAGACGGCCTCCGGGGTCGTCACCACGTCCGCCTCCGGGATGGCCTTCAGCTCGCGCACGACCTGGTCGACGTTGGCCACCGAGTCCACGGACACGAAGATCTTCCCGAGCTTCTTCCCAGGGTGGAAGGTCTCCCGGAACGCCTCAAGCGGGACGAAGACGTGGTTGTCGCCGAAATCGTTGTCGGTCGTGTAGACGCCGACGACCCGGAACGCCTTCCCGTTCAGAACGACCTCCCGGCTCGCGCGCACGCCCTCGGTCGGCTCGGCGAGGCCGAGCCGCTGGGTCGCCCAGAGCTTGCCGACGACCGCCACGGGCTGCCCGGCATCCTCGTCGCGGAGCGCCCGCCCGGCCAGGAGCCGGGCGTTCTCATAGTCGACCTCGCCGATGGCCCGCATGGCCGCCCCGGGGCGCATGCCGATGATCATCGCGTACGCGTTCCCCTTGCTCGGGTCGATCTGGGGCGTGTAGATGTACTCCTCTATCCGCACGATGTGGCGCGCATGGGGGATCCGCCGGACCTTTTCGAGGGTGTCCACGGAGAAGGCCTCCTCCCCCACCGGCTTGTCGGCGCCGAAGCCGCCGGTCCCGAAGGCCCCGGCCTCCCGCAGCTCGATTAGCGTCCGGACCCGGGCCTCGAGCCGCCCGAGCTGCTCGCGACTGAGCACGGCCGCCTGGATCATGAGGGCGAGGAGTGCCAGGACCAGGGCCAGCAGGCCGACGGCCACGGCCGTCCGGACCACGTTCCTGAAGGGGTTTCGAAATCCCCGCCGGATGGCCCCCATCGATCCCTCCAAACGGCTCAGCTACCCCCCGGCACGGTCCGGGCGCGGCTGCGGAAGGCGTTCTTCAGCCTGCGGACGACCGCCCCCCCGGCCATCCCTCACGGGACCCGGCCGCCTGCAGCCGCTCGCGCAGCGCCTCCTCGCCAGGAACCCCCACGAACTCGAGCCGGCCATTGATCGCGATCGCGGGCGTGGCCATCACCCGGTATCTCACCGCGACCTCGGGACGCTCAGTTACGTCCACCTCCTCGAGCTGGAGATCCGGGAGCTCCGCCTTCGCCTCCTCGATCAATCGGGCGACCACGGCCCGGGCCGCCTGGCACTTGCCTCAGCCCGGCGCCCAGAGGAGCTCGATCCGGATCATGAACGGCCGGGCCGCCCCACGCTGAGCACCGCGTTGACGAAGAGCGAAGGCCGACCCCCGAGCGAATTGAGAAAGATGCTCGTCACGCTCACCGCCATGGCCGCCATGGCCCAGACCGGGTACACCAGGCCGGTGGTGGCGACGGGGATCCCGACGCCGTTGAACAGGAACGCCAGCACGACGTTCTGCTTGGTCTTGCCATAGCTCCGTCGGCTGATCTCCCGTGCCGTGAGGATGGACCGGAGACGGTTCCCGACGATGATGATGTCCGCGGACTCGATGGCGATATCGGTCCCCCCACCCATGGCCACTCCGACGTCGGCCTGCATCAGCGCCGGCGCATCGTTGATGCCGTCGCCGACCATCGCGACCCGGCCCTCGCGCTGCAGACGGCGGACGATCTCGGCCTTCTCCCCGGGCAGGACACCGGCGTGGACCTCGGCGATGCCGAGCGCCGCCGCCACGCGCCGCGCGGTGCCCTCGTTGTCGCCGGTCACCATGACCGGAACGAGGCCCGCCTGCTTCATCGCTGCGACTGTCTCGATCGCGTCCTCGCGCAGCTCGTCGGCGAAGGCGAGGGCGCCGAGGAGCTCTCGGTCCCGCCCGACCGCGACCACCGTGTGGCCGGCCTGCTCGAGCTCGGCGATGCGTGCGGAGAGCGGGGCAAGGTCCACACCCTCCCCTTGCAGATACGCGGGACGTCCCGCGCGGACCCGGACGTCCTCGACGAGCGCCGACACGCCGCGCCCCGGCGCCGCCGTGAACTCGTCCACGCGCGGCAGTCGGAGCCCTCGGTCGAGCGCGGCGTCGAGGATGGCCCGCGCTAGGGGGTGCTCGGACGCCGCCTCGGCTGCGGCGGCCAGGGCCAGGAGCTCGTCCGGGTCGCCCACCCCGAGGGTCTCCTTCAGCACCGGCCGGCCCACGGTCAGCGTCCCCGTCTTGTCGAGAACGAGGCGCTTGACGAGCCGGAAGGCCTGGAAGGCCTCGCCGGTCCGCATGATGACGCCCTGGTCCGCGGCCTCGCCCGCGCCCCGGACGATCGAGAGTGGGGCCGCGATGCCGACCGCGCACGGATAGCCCATGACCAGGACGCTGAGCCCGGCGAAGACCGCCCGCGCGAGGTCGGCCTCACCGGTCGCCCACCACGCGCCCACGGTCCAGGCCAGGAACGAAAGCACGGAGAGCACGAGCACCGCCGGGGCGTAGATCCGGAGCACCCGATCCACGAGATGGAGGATGCCCGGCTTGAGCGCCCGCGCGTCCTCGACGTGCCGAACGACCTTCTGGAGGAAGCTCTCTGCGCCGACGGCGGTGACGCGGATCAGCAGTGTGCCGAGCCCGTTGACCGACCCGCCGATCACAGGCTCGCCGGGGCCCCGCTCGACCGGTAGCGGCTCCCCTGTCACGAGGGACTGGTCCACGGCGGAGTGTCCCGACACGACCTTGCCATCCACCGGGACACGCTCCCCGGGCCGGACCCGGACGAGGTCCCCCACCACGACCTCGTCGATGCCGACGTCGACCTCGCCCCTATCGCGGGCGACGCGCGCCGTGTCGGGCTGGAGGTCGAGCAGTCGCTTGACGGCCTGGGAGCTCCGGGTCTTGACCAGGAGCGAGAGCCACTCCGAGAAGAGGTGATAGGTCACGACCAGCACCGACACCGCGAAAAAGGGAGCCGTGGGGTAGCCGGTCGGCTTCAGGGCAAGCCCGATCGCCCCGCCGATCAGCCCCGCGAAGGCCGCGAACTCCAGGAGGACATGCTGGTTGAGGATCCCCCGGCGGATCGCCTGGAACGCCATCCGGAGGATGTGCCGGGCCAGCCCAAACACGACGAGGACGGCGAACACCCCGAGGAGCCAGGGCACCGCGGGCTGCACCACCCCGAGGAACTTGGCGAGCAGGACCGCGGCGGCCGCCAGTCCCAGCGCGGCCGTCCCGAGCACTGCCTTCGCCAACCCCTCGCTCCGCAGGATCAGGAAGGCGAGCCCCATTAGGCTCACGGCGACGACCCCGTCGACGAGCAGGGACCAGGGGCCGGTCACCTGCAGGATAAGGGTGATGGCCAGCACGCTGAAGCCGATCCCGGCGAGCAGCCGCTTGCCTTCCCGGACGAGGTCGGCTTCCTCCTCGTCGTACGGGCGCGCCTTGCGCGGATCCCAGATCGTGTACCCGATGTCCTTCAGGGTCGCCACGAGCTCGCGCGGCGTCACCGCCGCGGGGTCGTACTCCACGAGCGCCTGCTCGTGGGTGAGGCTCACGGCCACTTTGCTCACCCCGGGCAGGCGCCCGACCGCCTTCTCGATCGTGCCGGTGCAGAGCGAACAGTGGAGGCCGCCGATCCTGGCCAGGAAGCGGGACCGGCCCCCGGCGGCCCGCCCTGCTTCGACCCAGTAGGGCGCAGTGGACGTGGGCTCGATCGTGACTGCGGTGCTCATGACGACACCTCGTACCCTGCCTGCTCGATGCGAGCCCGGACGGTCTCGGGGGACGTCCGGGCGGGATCGAACACCACGCGGATCTGGCCGGGCCGGTGATCCGCGGCGCTCCGCATCACGCCCGTGACCTGCGCTACCGCCCGCTGGATGCGCTGCTCACAGGCCGTGCAGCTCATCCCCTTGACCCTCAACTGCACCTGCTCCATCGTCACACCCTCCGATTCCTCGTCCGGCCCGGCGCTGGCTCGCGCGCGCCGCTCGTCAGGGGCGCACCCCGGCGACGCTCGGGCGCCCGGTCCCGGGTCGCCCGCTCGATATGGGGACACACGGCCGCCGGGCGCTGGGGACCCCGGCGCCACGCCGCCAGGCTTTGGCGAATCCGCCGCCGCACCTCCCGCAGATCCGCCAGCTTGCGGTCCAGCTCCAGCGCCTTGTTCCTGAGCAGCTGGTGGACGTGCATGCAGGGAGGCCGCCCCCCCTGGCGGATGGCGACGATCTCGCGGATCTCGGCCAGGGTGAGCCCCAGACCAGCCGCCTGCTTGATGAACGATAGGACGCCGGCGGCGTCGTCCGTATAGAGGCGGTAGCCGTTGGCGCCGCGACGGGCCGCCGGCAAGACGCCTTGCGCCTCGTAGAAGCGGATCGCCTTGGCGGTCACCCCGACCCGGCGCGCCAGCTCGCCGATCTTGAGGTCCCGTGCCATGGTCGCCTCCCTTGTGACACGAGCGTAAACCTTCCTCTTAAGGGTAATGTCAAGTCCCATTTCTTCACCCCACCCCGGGAGTCGTCGCCTCGTGGCGTTCATAGCAGCCATCATAAACATTCTCCCTAGGTGGAAGGTCGAGGGGGATCCGGTAGGCCGTCCAGCACCGACTTCGGGCCCCTGCGGCAACCTCGCGCGGGGGCGGCGGTCAGGCACCGAGAGCTCGACGTCCGGCGGCGGACGGGAATCGGGCGCGCCGCTCGCGGCGTGTTGACTTGCACGGGGAATCTGATACGGTGAAGGCCGAACCGTCGGAGCGTTGATGGCTGCTCGGGACGTGCTGAGTTGCTCGGGAAGGCGCGCCACGGCCGCCCTGCTGGCGGTCGTGATGGTCGCCTTCTGCCTCTGGAGCGCGGTGCCCACGGCGGCTGCCGACACGGGCTGCGGCACCCTTCAAGCCTCGGCCAGGGTCTGCGGCCAGCCGGGCTCGCCCGATCCGCTCCCCGAGGTGGCCGTCGGCCTCACCCCGCTCTGGCGGAGCCAGGCGCCGGTGGCCTGGGTGCCCGTCGCGGCGCCTCCGCCTTCGCTCCCCCGGTTCGACGCAGGTCCTCATACCCCGCGCGCTCCCCCGTCTTCCCTCTTCTGAGCCGCATCGTCGTCCGTCCGTAGTCCACACTCGACAGGTGTGGTGCCCTCAGGCGCCGGCGCCTGGGGCGAGCTTCCGGCCGATCCAAGAAGGAGGGGAGCGGTGCGCTGCCGCCGAAAACGGGAAGGTCTCCGGTGATGCGACGGGTTGGTGTGCTCGCGCGCGTGGCATGGCTGCTGCTGCTCGTGCCAGCCGCCGCGAGTTCGGTCCTCGCCACCGACGTTCAACCCGCCGTTGGACACCGGGCGCCGGACTTCACGCTGCACGACCTTCACGCCAAGCCCGTTCACCTTTCGCGGGTGCTGAGAGAGAAGGCGGTACTCCTGAACTTCTGGGCGACGTGGTGTCCCCCGTGTCGCCAGGAGATGCCGACGATGGAGCGGGCGTACCGCGACTACAAGGCCCGGGGGCTGGAGATCCTCGCGGTCAGTGTGGACGTGGGGAAGGAGGCGGTCGTGGCCGCGAAGGCCAGAGAGTTCATGGAGGACCTCAAGCTGACATTCCCCGCGCTCCTGGACCCGAACTGGGAGGTGGCCGGAGCCTACCGCCTGCGGGGGCTTCCGACGACGTTTCTCATCGACCGGATGGGCGTGATCCGCGCGGCGGAGATCGGCTTCCAGGATTGGGCCAGCTCGGAGTCGCGAGAGAAGCTCGAGGAGCTGCTGAGGTAGCCGTGGGGGGCTGTCGCCTCGTGGTGAGACCGTGGAGTTGATCAAGGAGCTCATGACCCAGTGGTACCTGCTGCTGAGTGGGTTCAGCTCCGCGCTCGTCGGCCCCGTGGGCGATCTTGCCGACCGGGTCGAGCTACCGCTGGTCACGGTGCTCCTCTTCGGGCTCGTCGGCGCCGTGTCCCCGTGCCAGCTCACGACGAACCTCTCCGCCATCGCCTCTACGTCTCGAGCCGCCTGGGCGAGGAGCGGCCCTGGCGGGAGGCGCTCGCGTACGTCCTGGGGAAGGTGCTCGTGTACACGGTCGCGGGTGCCGCCGCGGTGGCGGTGGGCGCCCGGCTCGAAGCCGCGGCCATCCCGGTCGTGATCGCGGCGCGGAAGGCGCTGGGCCCGCTGATGATCGTGGTCGGGCTGGGCTTCATCGGGATGCTGCCGCTCCGCGGCTCGGCGGGGAGCCGCCTGTCCGCCTGGCTCCAGGCGCGGCTGCCCCGACACGGGATCCGGGGGGCGTTCCTCCTCGGGATGGCGTTTTCGCTGACGTTCTGCCCGACCCTCTTCTGGCTCTTCTTCGGCCTGACGATCCCGCTTGCGTTGAGGAGCGCGGCGGGGTGGACCTTCCCCGGCCTCTTCGCCGTGGGCACGGCGCTCCCCCTTCTGGCCTTCGCGGGCCTCGTTGCCGTCGGGAGCGCGGCGGCGGCAAGCTTCATGGAGCGGCTCAGGTGGTGCCACCGGATCGTCAGTCGGGTGGCCGGGGGGATCTTCATTCTGGCCGGGATCAACGACACGCTGACGTACTGGGCTCTGTGAGGCATGGAACGGAAGGAGGAGGACGTGCACATGGGGAAGGTCGAGCGGAATCGGTTATCGGCGAAGGTGACGGGATCCCGCGACGGCGCGGGCGGTCCCGGCGCGGACGCCGCAAAGCCCTACTGTGCCTTGTGCGGGCAGCCCGCGAAGGCGGACGGCCCGGCCATCGAGCGCTTCGGGGAGACGTTCTGCTCGGAAGCGCACGCCGAGGCGTTCGTCGGGGAGGTGCGCGCGGCCAGGGTGCAGGCCGCCGCGGCGGAGGCGCCCGCCGCCGAGGTGGAGCGGGCCGGCGACGCGGCGGACGGGGCTGCGAAGGCGAGGAACTGGAAGGCCTCCCTCGGGAAGGCGCTCTGCTGGGGCGCCCCGCTTCTCGCGCTCGTCCTGCTCGTCGCCGGCCCGGGGATCCTGGCGGGGGCGGCGAGCGCGCTGCTGCCTGCCCTCGCGCTCCTCGCCTGTCCGCTCGGGATGTACTTCATGATGCGCTCGATGTCGAAGAAGGGGCACGACGACCGCGGCGACGGGCGACCGGAGAAGTGAGGGCGGCGCCGGTGGAGGGGAGACCGATCAGGACGCGCCGGCGCGCGTGGCGGCGGGTGACGCTGGCGGTCGTCGCGGGCCTTGTCGCCGTGGGTGGGCTGGGTCCGGGCGCGAACGAACCGCACGCCCAGGAGCGGCCGGAGGTGGGCTCCTTCGCCCCGGACTTTGTCCTGCCGGACCTGAACGGCACGCGGGTGAGGCTCTCGGACTTCCGCAGCAAGAAGGCCGTGTTCCTGAACTTCTGGGCCTCCTGGTGCCCGTCCTGCCAGGAGGAGATGCCGACGATGGAGAAGCTCTACCAGGAGTTCAAGCCGCGCGGCCTCGAGATCCTCGCCGTCAGCATCGACAGGGTGAAGGCGGAGGTCGCGAAGTTCACGAAGATGCACGGGGTGACGTTTCCCGCGTTGCTCGACCCCAACCGCAAGGTGTTCCACACGTACCGGGTCAGCAGCATCCCGACGCACTACCTGATC
The DNA here is from genome assembly GCA_964416315.1 of uncultured bacterium. Classification (GTDB taxonomy): domain Bacteria; phylum Methylomirabilota; class Methylomirabilia; order Rokubacteriales; family DASRDR01; genus CAYQDR01. The sequence continues at coordinate 723 of CAYQDR010000151.1, read as the reverse complement.
GATGCCTCCCAGAGGCACACAGGCCGCAAGATGCCACGAGCGCCGAGGGTGGCCCCGACGCCCGTGGGAAGTCTGTACAGCTCCCCGTTGACCCCCTACGGCTTGATTATGTCTACCACGACGGCCACGGCCGGGATCGTCCCCCTGTTCTCGGCCCAGTGCGTCACGTCCTTCCCCTCGGCCCAACTGTCACCCTCGCGATATTCCTTCACGTGGCCGCCCTCATTGATGTGAAGCCTCCCCACGAGGAGGTACACGGCCGCCGGACGATCTTTATGGCTATGCACTGCAACGACGCCACCCGGCGCCAGCGTGAACATCCGCATTCTGAGCTGGCGGCCCTGCATGCCGTCGATCTCAGGGCCAAGGTCGAGTGAGGCAATGACGGGCGCGTTCACGCCTTTGCTCTCCGTCGGCCCGGCTTGCTGGCTGACCGCAGTCCCAAGTCCTGCGACAAGCACGAATGCTATTAGAAGCCAAACCGCTAGGGTGAAGAACCGCCACGTGCTCATCTTCCATCCTCCGTGGTTCGTTGACCTTGTGGCCATTTCTGCCTCACTCATCGGTTTGCTGTTCCGGCTCACCTCCTTGCCTCTTCGTCAGACTGTTGGTCTGACTGCGCGTGGGACGCGGGCCTCGCCACGCAACCGCCGATGGAAGGGTCACTATTGTTCGGGCTCACGGTTTCTGACAGCACTCTGCTCGGGATCATTGTGCTCGCCG
>CAYQDR010000150.1:0-10625 GCA_964416315.1 uncultured bacterium | reverse complement strand
GACGGACCGGGCACGGGACGGCTCCGGGCGGCGTGCCCACCCCTCCCCCCGAAGGGTGGGAGGGGACGGGGGTGTGGGGGGTCTTGAATGACCCGCGCCTGGCTGGCGCTCCTCGCGGCGGTCGTCTTCCTCCCGCTGGTCGTCCGCCACGCGATCGCCACGGAGATCTGGATCTTCGCGATCTTCGGCCTCGGACTGAACCTCCTGCTGGGCTACACCGGCCTCCTCTCCTTCGGCCAGTCCACCTTCTTCGGCGCCGCCGCCTACGTGGCCGGCTACCTCCTGAAGCACTACCAGGTCGATGTCTTCCTCGCCCTCGCGATCGGCGTCGCCGCGGGCGCCATCTCGGCCGCGCTGGTCGGCTACCTCTGCGTCCAGCGCTCGGGCCTCTATTTCATCATGCTGACCTTCGCGCTGAACCAGATGTTCTACTTCATCGCCTACCAGTGGACCAGCGTGACCGGCGGCGAGGACGGGATGCCGGGGATCCCCCGGCCGGCGGTCTTCGGCGTGGACGTCCGCGGGCCCCTGCCCTACTACGTCTTCGTCGCGGCGCTGTTCCTCCTGTCCCTCTGGGTGATGAAGCGGATCGTGGAGTCCCCGCTGGGGACGATCCTCCGGGCGATCCGCGAGAACGAGCTGCGGGCCGAGGCGGTCGGGTACGACGCGCGGCGGTTCAAGCTCCTGGCCTTCGTCATCGGCGGCGCCTTCTCCGGCCTGTCGGGCGTGCTCTACGCCATGCTCTTCGGCATCGTGCCCCTCGAGGCCATCGGCTTCGTCTTCTCGGGCAACGTGGTCTTCGCCACGCTCATCGGCGGGAGCGGCTCCCTCTACGGCCCCATCGTCGGCTCCTTCGTCTTCATCTGGCTCTCGGAGTCGGTGAGCGTCGTCTGGGCGCGCTGGCCGCTCCTCCTCGGGGTGGCGTTCGTCATCGTGGTCCTCTTCTTCCGCGGCGGCTGCGTGGAGGCGTGGGCGCGCCTCTGGAGCTGGTGGCAGCGCCGCCGCGTCGTGGCGCCGGCGGCGGGCTGACGTGGCCCAGGCCCTCCTCCGGACCGAGAAGCTCACCAAGGCTTTCGGCGCCCTCCTGGCGGTCAACGACGTGACGCTCGAGGTCGCCGCCGGCACCCTCCACTCGATCATCGGCCCCAACGGCGCCGGCAAGACGACCGTCTTCAACCTCCTGACGGGCCAGCTCGAGCGGACGTCCGGGCGGATCGTCTTCGACGGCCGCGACATCACCGGGACGCCGCCCAGCCGGATCGCCCACCTCGGCATCGCCCGCTCCTTCCAGCGGACCAACGTCTTCCCCGCGCTCACGCTCCTCGAGAACGTCTGGGCCGCGGCCTTCGCCCGCCGCGACTCCTGGCGGGGCCTCTGCTGGCGGCGGACCGACCGGTTCGCCGACGTGCGGGAGCGGGCGCTCCGGGCCCTGGCCGACGTGGGGCTCCGGGACCGGGCGCACCAGCCCGCCCGGGAGATCTCCCACGGCGAGCAGCGGCAGCTCGAGCTGGCGATCGCGCTCGCCGCGAACCCCCGGCTCCTGCTCCTCGACGAGCCGGCGGCGGGGCTCTCCCCGGAGGAGAGCCGGAAGATGGTGGCGCTCGTCACGAGCCTCAAGGGGCGCTACACGATCGTCCTCATCGAGCACAAGATGGACATCATCATGGGCGTCTCCGACCGGATCACGGTGATGCACTTCGGGAGCGTCATCGCGGAGGGGACGCCGGCCGAGATCCAGCGGAACGAGGAGGTGCGCCGCGCCTACCTCGGCGGGATGGCCGCGGGATGATCCTCGACATCCGGGGCATCGACACCTTCTACGGCCTGGGCCACATCCTCCACGGCCTCTCGCTTGCCGTCGCCGAGGGGGAGGTGGTGGCGCTCCTCGGCCGGAACGGCGCGGGCAAGACGACGACGCTCCGCTCCATCACGGGTCTCACACCGCCCCGGACGGGGGGGATCCAGTACAAGGGGCAGGACATCGCCGGGCTTCCCGCCCACCGAATCTCCCGGCTCGGGATCGCGCTGGTGCCCGAGACCCGCGGGATCTTCTCCTACCTGACGGCTCGGGAGAACCTCGCCATCGCCCGGCGGCCCGGCTCGCGCTGGCAGGTGGAGGACACCCTCCAGCGCTTCCCGAAGCTCCGCGACGTGTTGGAGCGGAAGGGCCGCTTCCTCTCGGGCGGCGAGCAGCAGATGCTCGCCATCGCCCGGGCCCTCGTGACGGGGCCCGACCTGCTCCTCCTCGACGAGCCGTCCCAGGGCCTGGCGCCGCTGGTGGTGCAGACGGTCGTCGGAACGATCCGGCAGCTCAAGGCCGAGCGGGTGAGCATGCTGCTCGTGGAGCAGAACGCGGAGATGGCGCTCCAGCTGGCCGACCGCGTCTACGTGATCGACCACGGGACGATCGTCTTCGAGGGCACGCCCGACCGGCTGCGCGCCGATCGCCAGGTGACGGCCACGTACCTGGGGGTCGGCGGTTAGCCATCCCGGTGGCACTCGTCGCGCCTTGACCCTGGGACGCGCCCAAAGCTAGGCTGGGCGCACCGAGAAGCGGGCATGACCTGTCCGGGCTGCCGGCACGAGACGCCCCCCGACGCCGAGTTCTGCCCCCGGTGCGGGGTGAAGCTCGCCCTCACCTGCGCGCGCTGCGGCACCGCCAACGCCGCCGACCACAGCTTCTGCAAGAAGTGCGGCCAGCCGCTCGCGGCCGCCGCCGCGGGCCCCGAGCCCGCCCGGTTCGCCTCGCCCGAGGCGTACACGCCGAAGCACCTCGCCGAGAAGATCCTGACGTCCAAGAGCGCGCTCGAAGGCGAGCGCAAGCAGGTCACCGTCCTCTTCGCCGACCTGAAGGGCTCCATGGAGCTCCTGGCCGACCGCGACCCCGAGGAGGCCCGGCAGCTCCTCGACCCGGTGCTCGAGCGCATGATGGACGCCGTCCATCGCTACGAAGGCACCGTGAACCAGGTCATGGGCGACGGCATCATGGCCCTCTTCGGCGCCCCGCTCGCCCACGAGGACCACGCCGTGCGCGCGTGCTACGCGGCGCTCCGGATGCGCGAGAGCATCGGGCGCTACGGTGACGAGGTGCGCCGCGCCGCCGGGGTGCCGATTCACGTCCGCATCGGTCTCAACTCGGGCGAGGTCGTCGTCCGCTCGATCGGCTCGGACCTCCGCATGGACTACACGGCGGTCGGCCAGACGACCCACGTGGCGGCGCGCATGGAGCAGGCGGCGATGCCGGGCTCGATCCTGATCCCGGCGACCACGCTCCGGCTCGCCGAGGGGTACGTCCAGGTGAAACCCCTCGGCCCGATCCCCGTCAGGGGACTCGGCGAGCCGCTCGAGGTCTACGAGGTGGTGGGGGCCGGGGCCGCGCGCTCGCGCCTCCAGGCCGGCGCCGCGCGGGGCCTGAGTCGGTTCGTCGGCCGCGACACCGAGCTGGAGCAGCTCCGCCAGGCCCTCGAGCGCGCCGGACGGGGCCACGGCCAGGTCGTGGCGGTCGTCGGCGAGCCGGGGGTCGGCAAGTCGCGCCTGTACTGGGAGTTCACCCAGTCCCACCGGGCGCAAGGCTGGCTCATCCTCGAAAGCGCGTCGGTCTCCTACGGCAAGGCCACGACCTACCTCCCGATCATCGAGCTCCTCCGCGGCTACTTCCAGGTCGAGCCGCGCGACGACGCCCGGCGGATCCGCGAGAAGGTCACGGGCAAGCTCCTCGCGCTCGACCGCGCCCTCGAGCCCTCCTTGCCCGCGCTGCTGGGCCTCCTCGACGTCCTCGTCGAGGACGGTGGCTGGGAGACCCTCGACCCACCCCAGCGGCGCCAGCGCACGCTCGACGCGGTCAAGCGCCTGCTCCTTCGGGAGAGCCAGGTGCAGCCGCTCCTGCTCCTCTTCGAGGACCTCCACTGGATCGACGCGGAGACCCAGGCGCTGCTGGACAGCCTCGTGGAGAGCCTGCCGACGGCCCGCGTGCTCCTCCTCGTCAACTACCGCCCCGAGTACCAGCACGGCTGGGGGTCGAAGACCTACTACCGCCAGCTCCGGATCGACCCCCTCCCGCCGGAGAGCGCCGAGGAGCTGCTGCGGGGCCTGCTCGGCGACGACGCCGGGCTCGAACCGCTCAGGCGCCTCCTGATCGAGCGGACGGAGGGCAACCCCTTCTTCCTCGAGGAGAGCGTCCGCACGCTCGTCGAGACCCGCGTGATCACGGGGGAGGCGGGCGCGTATCGTCCGGGCAGGGAGCTCCCGGGCATCCAGGTGCCCGCGACCGTCCAGGCGGTCCTGGCCGCCCGGATCGACCGGCTCCCGCCCGAGGACAAGCAGCTCCTCCAGTCGGCCGCGGTCGTCGGCAAGGACGTCCCCTTGCCGCTCCTCCAGGCGATCGCGGACCTCTCCGAGGACAGCCTCGCCCGCGGGCTGGGGCGGCTCCAGTCGGCGGAGTTCCTCTACGAGGCGAGCCTCTTCCCCGAGCCCGAGTACACCTTCAAGCACGCGCTGACGCACGAGGTCGCGTATCAGAGCCTCCTCCAGGAGCGCCAGCGGGCGCTGCACGCCCGGATCGTGACGGCGATCGAGCGACTCTACGCCGACCGGCTGACGGAGCAGGTCGAGCGGCTCGCCCACCACGCGCTCCACGGCGGCGTCTGGGAAAAGGCCATCGGCTATCTCCGGCAGGCGGGCGAGAAGGCCGTCGCGCGCTCGGCCAACCGCGAGGCGGTTGCGTTTCTCGAGCAGGCCCTCCGCGTCCTGCCGAAGATCGCCGCGAGCCGGGACACCCGGGCGGAGGAGCTCGCCACCCGGGTCGCTCTCGGCCCCGCCCTGATGGTCATCAAGGGACCCGGCGTCCGTGAGGTCGAGGAGTCGTACACGCAGGCGCAGGCGCTCTGCGAGCAGCTCGGCGACACGTCCCACCGGTTCCCGGTCCTGTGGGGGCTCTGGTACACCAACTACTCACGCGGGCGGTACCCCGAGGCGGCCGAGCTCGCCGACGGCTTGCTCAACGTGGCTCGGGAGCGGCAGGACCCCGGGCTCCTGCTCGAGGCCCACCACTCTCTCTGGGCCACACGGTTCGGCACCGGCGAGCTGCGCCGAGCGCAGGAGGACGTCGCGCAGGGCCTGACCCTCTACGACGCCCGGCAGCACCGGTCCCAGGCGTTCCTCTACGGCGGCCACGACGCTGGCGCCTGCTGCCGCTGGTTCCGAGCCCTGAGCCTGTGGCACCTCGGGTATCCGGACCAGGCCCTCGAGGGGATCCAGGACACGCTGAACCTGGCTCGTGAGCTCTCCCACCCCCAGACGACCGTCATCGCCCTCTACTTCGCCGCGCTCATCCACATGCACCGCGGCGAGACCCGGGCGGCCGGCGAGAAGGCTGAAGCGGCCGTCGAACTGGCGCGTGCCCACGAGTCCGCCATCTGGGTGGACGCGGCCATGGCGGTGCAGATGTGCGTGCTGGCGGACGAGCGACTCGAAGACGGCGTCGCCGCGCTCGAGGGCGCCATGAGGCGGTCCTCGGGGTGGCGGCGCGTCATCCAGCTCTGTCTCCTCGCCGAGGTCTACGCCAAGCGCGGCGAGCCGGATCGGGGGCTCACCGCCCTGGACGAGGCGCTGGCGTTGGCCGACAGTGGCGTGGGCTACGCGGCGCCCGAGGTCCACCGCTTGCGCGGCGAGCTGCTCCTGGCGCGAGGCGCCGGCGGGGCCCGGGATGCCGAGGCCGAGTTCCTACGGGCCATCGAGCTCGCGCGCGCCCGCGAGGAGCGGTCGCTCGAGCTGCGCGCGGCGGCGAGCCTCGCGCGGCTGCTCCTCCGTGACGGCCGGCGCGACGAGGCCCGCCGGACCCTGGGGGAGACCTACCGCTGGTTCACCGAGGGCTTCGACACGCGAGACCTGAAGGCAGCCCGGGCTCTGCTCGACGAGCTCGAAGAGGAGTGAAGATGGACGCGCTCGATTTCTTCCTGGTCCAGCACGCGCGCCTGCACTCGGCCGACGTCGCCGAGGCCGAGGGCGGCTCGTTCGCCGACCGCGTATTCGGGGGGCTGACCGACGACCAGCTCAGGCTCCGTCCGGCGAAGGGCCTGAACTCGCTGGCCTGGCTCCTCTGGCACATGGCGCGGGCGGAGGACGCCACGCTGAGTCTCGTCATCGCAGCGGAGCCCCAGGTCCTCGACGACGGCTGGCCCGGGCGCCTCGCCGTCTCCCGCCGAGACATCGGCACGGGCATGACGGAAGCAGAAGTCGCCGAGCTCAGCGAGCGGATCGACCTCGCCGCGGCTCGCGCCTACCGTTCGGCGGTCGGGCGGCGGACCCGCGAGATCGCCGCGCGGCTCCCGCCGGCCCGGTGGGCCGAGCCCGTCGGAGCGGCTGACACCGACCGGCTGCTGGCGCAGGGAGCCCTGATCCCGAAGGCGGAGTTCGTGGCGAAGGTCTTCCAGAAGCGGACCCGCGGGGGCCTCCTCGGGAGCATCGCGATCACCCACACCGCCACGCACCTCGGCGAGGCGACCTGCGTTCGGAGTCAGGCCGGCCTCGGCCTCGGGGTCTGAAGCCCCAACGCGGTCCGGCCGGCTACACGAAGCGGGCCGACACGCTCCCCAGATGCGTGAAGCGCGCCCGGACCGACTCCCCGGCCCGCGGTCGGAGGATCTTCGCGAGGGCGCCCGCGAGGACGATGTCTCCCGGGTGGAGGCTGAGCCCCCACTCGCCGAGCTTGTTGGCCAGCCAGACCACGGAGGTCAGCGGCGTCCCACCCACCTCGGCGCCGGTGGCCGTCGCGACCACCTGGCCGTTCTGCTCCCAGACGAGCCCCTCGAGCGGCAGGTCCAGCTCCGCGAGTGGCATCGTCCGGCCGCCGACGACGATCCCCGCCTGCGCCGCGTTGTCGGCCGCGAGGTCCGGCGCCTTGAATTTCCACTCCCGGTAGCGCGAGTCCACGATCTCGAGGGCCGGGAGCGCCCCCTCGACCGCGAGGAGCGCCGTGTTCAGCGTCACGCCCGGCCCAGCCAGCGCGTCCCGCATCAGGAACGCGATCTCGGCCTCGGCGCCGGGCGCGATGAGGCGGCCGGTCTCGATGGCCGCGCCGTCCGCGTAGACGACCGACGCGACGACGAAGCCGCAGATCGGCTCGTCGATCCCGATCTGGGCCCGCGGCGCCGCGCTCGTGAGCCCCACCTTCCAGCCGACCACCCGCTCCCCGGCGCGCGTGCGCGCCCGCAGGAGCGCCCGCTGGATCCGGTAGCCATCCTCCAGGGTCATCCCGCGCGCCTCGTCCGTGAGCGGCGCGATCGGCCTCCGCTTCTCCCGCGCCCTCTCGAGCCGGGCGGCGAATGCCTGGACCTGTTTGTCGGCGAGCGGCATCGGCCCCCCTACCGCGGCCCCTCGGGCCGCGGGCCTCGCCGCCGCGGGCGCCGGCGCGGCGCGGGGCGGGACCCGGCCTTGGGCCGGCCGGGCCGGCGCCGAGCGGGGATCACCTTGGCCGTCCGCGCGGGTGGCTCAGACGCCGACCCCGGTGACGCACCGGGGCGGCGCCGGGACCGGCGCCGTCCCCGCAGCTGCGCCATGCCCTCGGCCACGATGCCCAGGGCAAAGCTCCCCGTCTCAAGCCAGCGCGCCAGCCGCTCGAGCCGCCCCACTCCGCGCCGCCGCTTCGCGGTCATCGGCCGAGGCGCGCCGTCACCCGCGCGACCAGCCGCGCCATCACGTCCCCGGCCTTGCCGGGGATGACGACGTCGGCGAGGTGGTCCAGCGGGGTCGGCGTCAGGTTGACGATCACGAGCCGCGCCCCCGACTCCTTCGCGTAGAGCGGCATGTAGGCCGCGGGGTAGACCACGAGCGACGAGCCCACCACGACGAAGCATCCGGCCGCGCGCGACCGCGCCTCGGCAAGCCGGGTCTCGCGCGCCGGCATCGGCTCGCCGAAGAGGATCGTGTGGGGCTTGATGATCCCGCTGCAGGCCCGGCACGCGGGCACCGCTTCGCCCGCCTCCAGCCGCGCCTGGATCTCCTCGCGCGTGTAGGTGTGCCCGCACGCGAGGCAGCGCGCCCGCGTCGCGTTGCCGTGGAGCTCGATCACCCGCTCGGGCGCCGTGCCCGCGCGCTGGTGGAGGTTGTCGATGTTCTGCGTGATCACGCAGTCCAGCAGGCCCAGCCGCTCCAGCTCCGCAATCGCGTGGTGCGCGGGGTTGGGCTCGGCCGAGCGGACCGTGCCGTACAGCTCGCGCCCCAGCGCCCAGTACCGCCGCCGCCCCTCCTCCGAGCGGAGGAAGTTCTGGTAGGAGAACTCGTCGGGGTCGTAGCGGGCCCAGATGCCGCTCGGGCTCCGGAAGTCGGGGATGCCGGACTCGGTCGAGACCCCCGCGCCGGTGAAGACGACGACGGGCCGGGTCGTCGCCACCAGCTCCGCGCCGCGCTCGAGCAGCTCTTCCATCCGTCCGTTCCGAGCCTAGCAGACGCGGCGCTGAGGCTCCGCGAGAATTTGATCGCCCTCAGGAACCGTAGCCGAGCGCCCCGAGGCAGTGGAGGCCGTCCCGCCGGCCGAGGTCCACGAGCCGCCCGAGCTCGGCGCCGTCGAACTCGAGCGGGCGGACGCGCAGGGGCTCCGAGGGTCTCAGCACGCGCACGTCCACCCCGGGGTAGCGGAGCCGCGCGAGCTCGGCGTCGCGGAGGATCTCGCGCCCGAGCGCGACCTCCAGCGCGCGCTCGAGCACGGGCTGCAGCGTCGGCTCGGGTGGCGGGATGCTCTCGTAGCCGAGGATCACGAGGAGGCGGTCGAGCGGGTGCGTGGCGAGGAGCTCGAGGGTCGGGGCCCGCTGGACGATGGCGCCGTCCACGAGCCAGGCCCCGTCGACCGCGACGACGGGGAAGAGCCCCGGCACGGTCAGGCTCGCCATGAGGGCGTCCACCGTGAGCGTCGCGTTCTCGAAGCGCCGCGGCTGGCCGGAGAGGAGGTCGGCCGCCAGGACGAGGACGCGCACGGGCGACGCCCGGACGCGCCCGAGGTCCAGCTGGCGCTCGATCAGCCGCCGGAGGGGGCTCGGGTCCAGCAGGGCGGAGGCGTGGCGGAAGACCGGGATCACGAGCCAGCCGGGCAGGAGGCCCCCCAGCACCGTGCCGAGCGGGTAGGCGAAGACGTCCTCGCGGCGGAGCGTGCGCCAGAGCGCGGCCAGCCGCTCCGGCTCCCCGGCCGCGACCATCGTCGCGTTGAGCGCCCCGGAGGACGTGCCGGCGACCGCCGTCGGGACGACGCCCAGCTCGTGGAGGGCGAGCGCGATCCCCGCCTCGTACGCCGCCTTGGAGCCGCCGCCCGCGAAGACCACGCCGAGGCGGTGGCCCCGAGGCAGGGGCGCGGGGCCGGCCTCGCAACCCGAGGGCGCCGGCTGGGCCGCGGCGGGGCCGAGCCCCGCGGTCAGGGCCAGGAGGACGGCGAGCGCCGTCAGCTTCATCCTCTCCCCCACCGGGGGAGAGGGAGCGGACCGCCCATCAGGGTCAGGGCTGGCCGAGGACGGCCACGCAGGCGACCGCGCCGGGGCCGCCGAGCGTGTGGGCGAGCCCGGTGCGCGCCCCCTTGACCTGCATCCGCTCGGCGCGCCCGAGGAGCTGGTCCACGATGTTGTTGATCATGCGGACCCCGGAGGCGCCGACCGGGTGGCCGCACGACTTGAGCCCGCCCGAGGTGTTCACGGGAAGGTCGCCGCCGAGCTTCGTCACCCCCGCCGCGACGAGCTTGTGGCCCTCACCGGGCCGGGCGAACCCGAGGTCCTCGTAGTTGACGATCTCGGTGATCGTGAAGCAGTCGTGGCACTCGGCGACGTCGATCTCCCTGGCCGGGTCGCCGATCCCCGCCATCCGGTACGCCGCCTGCGCGGCCTCGCGCGTGGACCTGAAGGAGGTGAAGCTCCACGCGGGGTCGAACTGGGTGTTCCAGTACCCCGCCGCCACACTGTAGGCGATTCCGCGGATCAGGACGTAGGGCCGCCCGCGCCCCGCCGCCAGCTCGGCGCGCGTCAGGACGCACGCCGCCGCGCCGTCGGTGGTCGGGCAGCAGTCGAAGAGCCCGAGCGGCTCGGCCACCTTCGGGGCCTTCGCGTGCTGCTCCGCGGTGATCGCCTTCTGGAAGTGGGCCTTCGGGTTCAGGCTCCCGTGGTAGTGGTTCTTCACCGCGACGTGGCCGAGGGCGCTCTCGTCGATCCCGTACTCCTTGAAGTAGCGGGTCGCGAGGAGCGCGAACATCCCGGGCGCGGTGCGCCCCTTACAGAGGACCGGGTGGCCGCGCTCGACGGCCTGGGCGACCAGGCTCCCCCGCGAGGGGACCTCGCGCATCTTCTCGGCCCCGACCGCGAGGACCACGTCGTACTCCCCGGAGGCGACGGCGAGGGCCGCGTTCCGCACCGCTTCCATCCCCGAGGCGCAGTAGGCGGCGACGCGGGTGATGGGGATCGGCGGGAGGTTCAGCGTGTCGCCGACGAAGGTCCCCGCGTTCCCCTCGTAGCCGTAGAGGAGCGGCTCGTAGGTCCCGAGCCAGCCGGCCTGGATCTCCCGCGACTCCACCCCCGCGTCCGCCATCGCGGCCGTCGCGGCCTCGTAGACCATGTCGGTGTAGGACTGGTGGAAGTTCTCCCCGAACTTGATCG
>CAYQDR010000149.1:0-10655 GCA_964416315.1 uncultured bacterium | reverse complement strand
CGCCGACCACCTACCGCCAGTTGTATGATGTGGAGTCAACCGGATAAGCAACACACGGCTTTTCCCCTGCGTAGGAAGATCACATAACTCCGCGAGCGTCGTCAAGTGGGCCGTGGGCCTTTGCGTCCGCATCCCTCGGAGATCGCGGATCCCGGCCCGGCGGCGGTCGTCTTCCGCGGCGACATCGCGGGCGGCGGCACGCCGCGACGTGCCGAGCCTCCTCTCAACCGCTCAAGGGCCCGGGCGTCCGCCGCACCCAGGCGGCGAGGTCTTCCAGCGGGCGCCCCGGGCCGAAGACGTCGGCGACGCCCATCGCCCGGAGCGCGGGGACGTCCTGGGGCGGGATGGCGCCGCCGACCACCACGGGCGCCTGGACGCCACGCGCCGCGAGCCCGCGGAAGACCTCCGGGAGGAGCTCGCCGTGGCTCCCGGACAGGGTCGAGAGGCAGACGAGGTCGGCGCCTTCCTGGAGCGCGGCCTCGGCGATCTCCTCCGGGAACTGGTTGCCGAGGTAGAGGACCTCGACGCCCATCGCCCGGAGCGCGCGCGCGACCGCCACCGCGCCGCGCCAGTGCGAATCGAGACCGAGGATTGCGACGAGCGCCTTCACGGCGGCCCCTCACCCCGACCCGCGCCCCACCCGGGAGAGGGGGGTCAGGCGAGGGGAAGGGTCCACGCCCCGTAGCGCGCGCGAAACCGCTCGTGCACCTCGGCGAGCGTCGCGCCCGCCTCCACGGCCGCCGTCACGGCCGGGAACGTGGTCTCGTTCGTGGCGAGGACGCGCTCGAGATCGTCGAGCGCCCGCGCGCAGCGGGCGGCGTCCCGCGTGGCCTTCACCCGGCGGATCCGGGCGGCCTGCCGCGCCGTCGTCGGCGGCTGCGCGAACACCTCGGGGAGCCCCTCGTCACCCTCCGTGAAGCAGTTGAGCCCCACCACCGGCAGCCGGCCGCCCGTGACGCCCGCCCGATACGCCTCCGCGGACGCCACGAGCCGCGCGTGCAGCCAGCCCGACTCCGTCGCGCCGACGATCCCACCGCGGGCCTCCACCTCCGCGCACAGCTCGCGCGTCCGCCGCTCGATCTCGTCGGTGAGCTGCTCGAGGAGCCAGGCCCCGCCGAGCGGGTCCACGGCCTCCGCCACCCCGGATTCGTGCTGGATGATCTGCTGCGTGCGCACCGCCAGGCGGGCCGAGCCCTCCGTCGGCAGGCAGTAGGCTTCGTCGTGGGCGGCCACGTGGAGCGACTGCGCGCCGCCGAGCAGCGCCGCCAGGGCCTGGTAGGCGGCGCGCACGGCGTTGTTGAGCGGCTGCTGCGCGGTCAGGGTCACCCCGGAGGTCTGGACGTGGAAGCGGAGGATCCCCGCGCGCGACTCGGTCGCCCCGAACTCCTCCGTCACCATGCGGTGCCAGAGGCGGCGGGCCGCCCGGTACTTCGCGATCTCCTCGAAGAACGTCCGGTGCGCGGAGAAGAAGAAGGACAGCCGCGGCGCCGCCGCGTCCACCCCGAGGCCGCGGCGCCCGAGCTCCCGGAGGACCGCCCGCGCGTGGGTGAAGCAGAACGCGAGCTCTTCCACCGCGGTCGCCCCGGTTTCGCGCAAGTTGTACCCGACGAAGGAGACCGGGTTCCAGCGCGGCAGGTGGCGCACGGCCCACTCGATCGTGTCGCACTCGAGCCGGAAGGCCCCCGCCGGGGGCAGGGCGCGCCGCGCCGTCGTGACCGCCGTTTCCATCAGGAAGTCGTTCTGGCTCGTGCCCGCCAGGCAGTCGGGCACGAGCCCGCGCCGCCGCGCCGTCGCCACGTACATGGCCAGGAGGACGATCGCCATCCCCGGGTTGCAGGTCACGAGCGAGACGCTGATCCGATCGACGGGGATGCCGTCGAAGAGCACCTCGACGTCCTCGAGGCAGTCGACCGCGACCCCGCCCTTCCCCGCGTCGGCCCGCGCCTCCGGGTCGTCGGAGTCATAGCCGCGCAGCGTCGGGTAGTCGAAGGTCAGCGACAGCCCCGTCGCGCCCTGGGCCAGGAGGAAGCGGAAGCGGGCGTTCGTGTCCTCGGGGGTCCCGAAGCCGGCCAGGGGGCGCACGGTCGGCAGCCGGCTGCGGTACATGGTCGGGTGGGCGCCGCGCGTGTACGGGGGCGCGCCTGGGAAGCCGAGGACGCCGAGCCAGTCCTGGCCGGCGAGGTCAGCCGGGGTGGCGAGCGGCGGCAGGGGGAGGCCGGAGACGGTCTCGAAGCGAGGGGCGCGCTCCGGCGTCGCCGCGTACCGCTCCGTGAGCCAGCGGCGGCGCTCGCGCTCGATGCCCTCTCGGTCGTCCCCGTCACCTCGTTCGGTCATCCGCGGCCTCGTGTCCTGGGGGGAGGCAGGCGCGGGCCGTTTGCCGAAGGGCAAACGGTCGGGCTTTGCCCGAAGCGCCGCCCGGCGCAGCCGCGCCGGTCTGAACGGAAGGGGGGCGAAGCCCCCCTCCGAGATCTAGTCCCACTTCCGCTGGTCCTCGATCTTCTTGGCCCCTTCCGCGATCGCCCCCGCGGGGACGACCCGGACCTCGCCCCTGAGCTTCATCACGTCACGGATCGCCTGGACGAGCCCGGCCTGGACCTGGGCCGCGTCCCCGTCGGGGGCGAGCTCGACATGGAAGGTCAGCACGTCCTGGTGCTCCTGACGCGTGATCACCACCTGGTACCGCTTCACCGCCGGGACGCGCGCCGCGACCTCGTCCGCCTGGCGCGGGTGGATGAACATCCCGCGGACCTTCGTCACCTCGTCGGCGCGCCCCCGCCAGCCGAGCATGCGCGCCGACGTCCGGCCGCAGAGGCACGGGGCCTCGGTGACGAGGGAGAGGTCCCCGGTCGCGAAGCGGATCATCGGATAGGTCCGGTGGTTCACGGTGCAGACGATCTCCCCGACTTCCCCGGCGGGGAGCCGCGCCCCGGTCTGCGGGTCGCAGATCTCGAAGACGACGTCCTCCATCAGGTGCATCCCCGCCGCCTCGCGGCACTCGTAGGCGACGATCCCGAGGTCGGCGGTCCCGAAGGACTGGCGGGTCAGGATGCCGTGGCGCTCCTCGAACGTCCGCCGGAGGGACTCCGCGAGCGCCTCCGCTCCCACGTGGGCGACCTCGAGCGGGAGCCGGAGACCGCGCTCCTCCGCGTGCTTGAGCAGGCTCATGAGGAAGGACGGCGTCCCGACGTACCCGGTCGCGCGGAGGTCGAGGATCACCTTGACCTGGACCTCGGTGTTCCCGGGGCCCGTCGGCACGACCGTGCAGCCGAGGCGCGCCAGGCCGCGGTCCACGAGGTGCGCGGCCGGCGTCAGGTGGTACAGGAACGTGTTGACCACCACGTCGCCCGGCCGGAAGCCGCCGGCGTAGCCCGAGACCTCCGTCCGCCACGGGCTCGGATCGCGGCGGTCGAACGGCTCGTAGATGGGACCCGGCGAGACGAAGATCCAGTGGATGTCCGCCATCGGTACCGTGCAGAACCCCCCGAACGGCGGGTCGGCCCCCTGGAGGTCGGGCATCGCGGCCTTCCGGATCACGGGCACCCGGTCGAGGTCCTCCGGCGTCCGGATGTCGGCCGGGCGCAGCCCCGCGGCCGCCATCCGGCGCCGGAACCCCGGCGCCTTCCGCCACGCGTGGGCCACGAGGGCGCGGACCCAGGTCTCCTGGTAACGCCGGCGGGCGCGCAGCCCCATCGTCTCTCGCTTCCGGTCGTAGTAACCCTTCAGGCGCTCGGCTCGGGTCACGGCCGCCCTCCTGTCGCTCCCGCGGGCCGCGTCGCGCGGAGCGCGGGCAGCACCTCCTCCGCGAAGGCGTGGAGCGCGTCCCAGTCGTACGGCCCCTGGCGGAGCGCGATGTTGAGGCGCGCGACGCCCGCGTCGCGGTAGGCCGCCAGCAGGTCCAGCGTCTGTTTGGGGGTCCCCCGCAGGAATCCCCCGCGGCCGCCGAGGTCGGCGCCCCACTGCGCGTGGAGCAGCTTCTCCTGCCGCGCGGCGCCGCCGGCGTCGGCGCCCACGTAGAAGCCGACGTTGACGCTCCGGACGATGGTCTGCGGGTCGCGGCCCTCCGTCCGGCACCAATCGTCGAGAATCGCGTTCTTGGCGCTCCACGTCGCCGGATCGACGTACGGCGCGTTCCATCCGTCGGCGTAGCGCGCCGCCGCGCGCAGCGTCCGCTTCTCCCCCCGGCCGCCGATCCAGATCGGGAGCCGCGGCTGGAGCGGCTTCGGGTTGCACCGCGCGTCGTGGAGCTGGAAGTGCTTCCCCGCGAAGCTCGCGACGCGCTGGTCGAACAGCAGCCGGAGGATCTGCGCGTACTCCTCGAGCTGGTCCTCCCGGACGCCGATCGGCGCGAAGGGAATGCCGAACCCCCGGTACTCGATCTCGTGCCACCCCGCGCCGATCCCGCACTCGACGCGGCCCCCCGAGACGTGGTCGATCGTGCAGAGGGCCTTCGCGAGGAGCCCCGGGTTGCGGTAGTTGACGCAGAAGACGAGACAACCCAGCCGGACGTGCCGCGTCTCGGCCGCCGCCACGGCCATCGTGGACACCGCCTCGAGGCAGTCGAGGTCGCCGCCCTGCGGCGGCGACTCCTGGAAGTGGTCGGAGACGGAAAACCAGTCGAACCCCGCCTCGTCGGCGAAGCGCCAGAGCCGCCTGAGCTCCGCGAGCGGCCCCCCGAGGTGCCCGACGTGGATCCCGAACGTCATCGCCATGGACGTCCCCTCAGCGCGTCGTCAGGGTGAGCCCGGCATCGATCACGAGCACCTGACCCGTCACCCAGCGCGCTTCGTCGCTTGCCAGGTAGACCGCCCCCCAGGCCACGTCCCAGCCCGTCCCCTCGGTTCCGAGCGGCGATGCCCGGCGCCGGCGCTCGCGGGCCTCCGCGCCGAGCGCCTCGACCATCGGGGTCCAGACCATCCCGGGGGCGATGGCGTTGACGCGGATGCGCTTCGGCCCGAGCTGGACGGCGACGCTCTGGACGAAGCCGATGACCCCGGCCTTGGCGGCCGCGTACGCGGTGCGCCCGTGGCCCCGGAGCGCCGCGACGGAGGACACGCAGATGACCGCGCCCCCACCCCGCGCGGCGAGGGCGGGCACGGCGCTCTGCGTGGCCAGGAACATCGACTTGAGATCGACGACCATGACGCGGTCCCACTCCTCCTCGGTCACCTCGAGCAGCTCCGCCCGCGACTCGATGCCGACGTTGTTGTGGAGGATGTCGAGCCCACCCCAGCGCCCGGCCGCGGCGGCCACCATCGCGCGACAGTCGTCCGCGTGGGTGACATCGGCCACGAACGCCTCGGCCTCGCCGCCCTCGGCGCGGATCAGCTGCACGGTCTCCTCGGCCCGTTCCTTCAGGAGATCCACGCAGAGGACGCGCGCGCCCTCCCGCGCGAAGAGAGCCGCGGTGGCCTTTCCGTTACCCAGCCCCGGGCCGCGGGAGCCCGCGCCGGTGACGATCGCGACCTTGCCCGCGAGCCGCCCGCTCACCGGTCCGGCCCAGGCGGTCGCCCCGATTCGGCCCGGATCAGAGGCCGAGCTCCCGTCGGACGAGGCGCGCCCCAGCCACCATCGCGCGGAGCTTCGCGACCGCCGACGCGCGCGGGGTCTCCCAGAGCCCGCAGTCGGGGACGACCCAGAGCCGCTCGGGTGCGACGGCCCGCAACGCCAGGCGGAGCCGCGCGGCGACGTCCTCGGCGGTCTCCGCGCGGTAGGCTTTGACGTCGATGACCCCGACGGCCACCTCGCGGCCCGCGACCTCCTTCAAGAGCTCGAGCTCCGCCATCTCGCGGCTCGCGAACTCGAGGACGAGCTGGTCGCACCGGGCATCGAGGAGGGCGGGGAACAGCGGCCGGTACTCGCGGGGGGTCACGAACGGCTTGTTGCTGAGGTTCCCGAAGCAGACGTGCAGCGCGAGCCTCGCGCGGACTCCCTCGACCGTCCGGTTGAAGAACGCGACGCGCTCCCGGGCCTCGTCGGGGCTGCCCGCGCGGAGCATCACGAAGTTGGGCTCGTCCACCTGGATGAAGTCGGCGCCGGCCTCGACGAGCGCGCGGAGCTCGGCGTTGACGACGGCCGCGAGGTCGGCCAGGAGGCCGTCGCGGTCGCGATACGGCCCGCCGGCGTGGCGGAGGGGGATGGAGAGGGTGAGCGGGCCGGGACACGTCGCGCGGAGCGGGCGGTCGGTCAGGCGGCGCGTCATCCGCCACTCCTCGACGAGACCGAGGCCGTCGGGAGCGGCGAGCCGCTCCACGACCTGGTACGGCGGGTGGGTGTCGTAGTTCGGCACGCCGAGGCGCCGCGGCGTCGGCAGCGCCCGGAGGCCCGTGAGGCGCCCGAAGAAGCCGAGGGTGAAGCTCTCCCGGCCCATCTCGCCGTTCGCCGGGACGTCGATCCCCGCCTCGAGCTGGTCGAGGAGCGCGACCCGCGTCGCGTCCTCGATCAGCTCGCGGAGGTCCCCAGGCCCGAGGCGGCCGGCGGCCTGGGCCTCGCGACCGAGGACGACCCAGCCCGGCAGCGCGTGGCTCCCGACGACCGACGTCGGCAGGAGCGGGAGCCCGGTCATTCAAGACCCCCCGCACCCCCGCCCCCTCCCACCCTTCGGGGGGAGGGGGGACGGCGCCAGACCTGTCCCACCCCGCCCAACGCGCGCGGGATTGACACCGGATGTCTCACCGGCCGGCCCCGGGGCAGGCTCCCCATACATCAGCGGGGAGGGTCCCGGGCCTAGGCCCGAGCACCGCGAGGACGCAGGGAGGAGGGGGGCGGAGGCGTACGACCCGGCCCGCCAGGGGTGGGACCGGGTACCCCGCAAAGGTATGGCCCCCCGACGACCCCACCGGAGGGGCGGGACGCCCGCGAGGCCGCAGGCCGAGCGCGTCCCGGCGAGCTGGAGGACGGCGCGGGGCGACGGGCATCGGCCCGGGCCCCCTCACTGGCCGACGATGTCGGGCTTCATCGGGCCGAGCAGTCCCAGGAGCTCCTGCTTGTCTTTGGCGGGCACCTTGTGCTTGTCCAGCGCCTTGACCAGCGCCTCGACCGTCGCGTCCCACTCGGCGTCCGTGATCTTCATCCCCTTGTGCGCCGCCTTCATCTCCCTGCCCATGTAGGCGCACGGTCCGCCGGTCGCCTCGCACATCTGGTCGGCGACGTTGGCCTTCAGCTTGAACACCTCGGGCGGCTTCAGGGTCTTGAACCGGGCGTTGATCCGGTTGTCGGCGACGATGTTGGCGACGAAGTCGTCCACGATGATGGAGATGGCATCGCGCCCCTGGCGGGCGATCCCGATGCCGTCCACCACCCGGAGCCGCTCGTAGAGCGTCGGCGGCGGCTCGGGCATCGTGGCGCACGCCCCCAGGGTCAGCCCCAGCGCCAGCAGGACCCAGGCCCTCACGCGTCGTGGTGTCATGGCGTCGCTCCCTCCTAGCTCAACCATCGTTTCCGTCGCTTGTAGTGTTTGACGTCCCGGTAGCTCTTCCGGACCCCGACCTCGGTGAGGCCGAGGTAGAACTCCTTGATGTCGGCGTTGTCCCGGAGGCTCGCGGTGTCCCCCTCGAGCACGATCCGGCCGTTCTCCATGACGTAGCCGTGCTGGGCGATGGTCAGCGCCATCGCCGCGTTCTGCTCGACCAGGAGCACGGTCAGCTTCTCCTCCTGGTTCAGCCGCTGGATGATCTGGAAGATCTCTTCGACGAGGAGCGGGGCGAGCCCCAGCGACGGCTCGTCGAGCAGCATGAGCCGGGGCCGCGCCATGAGGCCCCGGCCGATGGCCAGCATCTGCTGCTCGCCGCCCGAGAGGTACCCCGCCTTCAGCGTCTTGCGCTGCCCGAGTCGCGGGAAGTACTCGTAGACCAGCTCGAGGTCGCTCCGGACCTCGGGAAAGCTCCGCCGGGTGTGTGCGCCCGCCAGGAGGTTGTCCTCCGTCGTCAGGTCGTCGAACACCCGGCGGCCCTCCATCACCTGGATGATCCCCGACCGCACGATCGCCTCGGGCTCGCGGCGCTCGATCCGCTCGCCGCGGAACTCCACGGAGCCCGAGATGATCTCCCCTCGCTCGGGCCGGAGCAGGCCGGAGATGGCCTTGAGCGTCGTGCTCTTCCCGGCTCCGTTCGACCCCAGCAGCGTCACGATGCGCTGCTCGGGGACCTCGAGCGAGATCCCCTTCAGCACGAGGATCGTGCGGTCGTAGACCACCTCGACGTTGTTCAGCTTCAGCACGGCACTACTTCTTCGCGGCTTCCTTCACGAGCTCCAGGACCTCATCGCGGTAGCCTCGGATCCAGGCCGACACCGGGACCCACGCCTGGCCCTTGACCTGGTAGACGCGCACCCAGCCACCGCCCTCGTGGTCCTGCGGCGTCACGGTGAGCGGCGGGAGGAACCCGCCCAGGTCGAAGCCCTTGATCTTCTCGAAGCCCTTCTGCACCGTCTCGCCGGTCACGCGCTCGCCGAAGTTCTGGACGGCGAGGCGCAGGCCCTCGACGAGGACGGCGCCGACCAGGATCCCGCGGTTGTAGTACACGCTGCCGACGTACTTCGGCACCTCCTTCCCCTCGTCCCGGTACATCTTGACGATCTCCTGAACGACTGGCAGGTCGCGCCCCACCGCGGCGAACTGGAGCCCGAGGTACCCCTGGCTCGTGTCCCAGCCGGCGGCCTCGGCGTCCGCCTCACCCGAGCCCCAGACCATGCTGATCACGCGGTTCAGCGGGAAGCCCGCCTTCTGAAACTCCTTGACCGAGACCGACGGCGAGCGGCCGAACAGGTGCGTGATCACCCAGTCGGCCCGCATCCGCCGCGTGATGTCGATGACCTGGGGCCCCATCTCGAGCCCCGGCGGCGGAACCGCGAAGAACCGGATCTGGTACCCCTCCTTCCGCGCGATCCGCTCGATCAGCGGGAAGGGCTCCCGCCCGGCGGGGTTGTCGAAGTAGAGGTAGGCGATCTTGGTGCCGCGCTTCCCGCCGTTGTCCTTGACGTACTTGAGCGCCCCGCCCATCTGGGACCAGTAGGAGGCGGCCATCGGGAAGATGTACGCCCAGCGCTCGCCGTCGGTCGCGTCGGCCCGGCCGAAGCCCGGCGTGATCCCCGGGATCTTGTCTTCCATGTGCCGCGGGGTCAGGGCGTAGACGATCGGCGTGCCGTAGTCGAGCACCGCCACGGCCCCGTCGCGCTTGAGCCGCTCGTACGCCTCCACGCCGCGGTCCACCTGGTAGCCGTGCTCGATCTCGGTCTGCTCGACCGGATGCCCGAGCACCCCGCCCTTCTTGTTGACCAGCTTGATGTAGTCGGTGACCCCGGGGCAGAACTCCACCCCGATCAGCTTCGTCGCCCCCGTGCGGTCGCACTGCCCGCCGATCTTGAGCGGATGCCTGGCGTCGGCCGGCACCGCCCAGAGCGCGAGGACGAGGGCCCCCGCCGAAAGCGTCGCCACCCACGCGCGTGTCTTCATGTCGTCCCTCCTTTGTTCCCGGTTATCGGACGTGAACGTCGCCACCCGGCGCATCGCTGCACACTAGTACGAAAATGGCCAGAGCTTGAAGTAACGCTTGATGTTCCCCCACATCCGGTAGAGCCCCGCGGGCTCGATCGCCAGGAAGAGGATGATCAACCCGCCGAAGATGATGAGCTTGAGGTTCGCGAGGAAGTCGGCGATCGAGGCGTACGTGAAGCCGAACAGCGCCGCGCCGCCCTCGACCAGCTGGGCCAGGACGATGGGCAGGAGCGTGATGAAGATCGCGCCGAAGACCGACCCCAGGACGCTCCCCAGCCCGCCGATGATGATCATGGCCAGGTACTGGACGGAGGTCGAGAGGGTGAAGTGCTCGTAGTTGGCGATCTTGAGGTAGTAGCTCCAGAGCGCCCCGGCCACCCCGGCGTAGAAGGAGCTCACCGCGAAGGCGAGCAGCTTGTAGCGGAAGATGTTCACCCCGATGATCTCCGCCGCGACGTCCCGGTCGCGGACGGCGATGAAGGCGCGGCCGACGCGGCTCCGGACCAGGTTCAGCGCCGCCAGGTACGCGAGGATGCACACCGGCAGGATCATGTAGTAGCGGCGGTGCTCGGTGTTGATGTCCCACCCGAGGAACGTGGGCGTCGGCAGGTAGATCGTGGCCTGGACGCCGCCCCCGATCCAGGGGATGCGGTTGATCGACCACTCGATGATGAACTGGGCGGCCAGCGTGGCGATGGCGAGGTAGAGCCCCTTGATGCGCAGCGAGGGGATCCCGAAGAAGGCGCCCACCGCCGCGGCCACGGCGCCGCCGGCCGCCAGGCCCACCCAGAAGGGCATCCCGTGGCGCGCGGAGAGGATCGCCGCCGTGTACGCCCCGACCATCATGAAGGCGCCGTGGCCGAGCGAGACCTGGCCCGTGTAGCCCGTGAGGAGGTTCAGCCCGATCGCCCCGACCGCCGCCAGGCCGATCAGGTTCGCGAGCGCCATCTGGTGGCTCGTCATGACGGCGGGGACCAGCGCCAGCAGGACCACGACCGCGAGCGCGGAGTAGCGCGCGAGCGGCAGGGGATAGAGGGCCATGTCGCCCTCGTACGTCGTCTGGTAGACCCCGCACTCGCGATGGATCATCGTGCGCTACCAGGCCGGCGCCGCAGGGCCTGTCGCCGGGCTCGCCCCGCGCGCCCGGGCTCCGGGCCCCTTTCTC
>CAYQDR010000148.1:0-10803 GCA_964416315.1 uncultured bacterium | reverse complement strand
CCGCACGTCCGGATCCGTGGAGGGGGTTACGGGTAACCGTCATCTCTACTCCGACGTGTGTGTGGGTGAGCGGGACCGGGGCCGCACCGCGCGCGGCCGGGAGTCCGATTGTCGGCCATGGAGCGAGGAAACGCAAGGCGCCCGGCCTTGACCCCTCCCGGACCTCGTGTTACCAAGAGGGCGTGGCGGCCCCGGCGTGGCGGATTGCGGGCGACTACCTCGAGAACTGCAACTGCGTGGTGCTCTGTCCGTGCATCGTGGGGCCCCGCAACGCGCGGGGCGGCCCGCTCGCGCGGCCGACCGAGGGGTACTGCGACGTCCCCGTCGTCTTCCGGATCGAGCGGGGGCGTTACGGCGACACGACGCTCGACGGCCTCGCCGCCGCGGTCGTGATCCACACGCCGGGGCCCATGGGTGAGGGGAACTGGACGGCCGGCCTGTACCTGGACGAGCGGGCGGACGGCGCGCAGCGCGCCGCCCTCGAGGCGATCTTCGGCGGCGCGGCGGGCGGCCCGCTCGGGTGGGCCGCGACGCTCGTGGCGACGCGGCTCCCCACGCGGCTGGTCCCGATCCGCTTCGAGACAGACGGCCGCCGCCGGCGGGCGGCCATCCCCGGCGTCCTCGACGTCGAGATCGAGGGGCTCGAGGGCGCCGACGGCGCGGGCGAGGTGTGGCTCGACAACGTCCGCCACTTCGCCGCGCGGCGGCTCGCGGTGGCGCGGGCGACGCGCTCCGCCTACCGCGACCACGGCTGGGACTGGAACCACACCGGGCGGAACGGCCACTACGCGGCGTTCGCCTGGTCGGGCCCCTGACGCATGGACTTCGCGTACTCGCCCGATGACGAGGCCTTCCGCGCGGAGCTCCGCGCGTGGCTCGAGACCGAGCTGCCGGCGCACCGCGCCGAGTGGCCGGCGTCGGACGACGAGTTCACGCTCCACCCCGACCGCGCGTTCGACGCCTGTCTCGCCTGGCACAAGCGCCTCCACAAGGGCGGCTGGGTGGGGATCGCCTGGCCGCGGGAGTACGGGGGCCGGGGCGCGACGCTCGTCGAGCAGATGATCTTCCAGGAGGAGATGGTGCGCGCCGGCGCCCCGCCCGGCGTGAACACGATCGGCCTCATGCTGGTCGGCCCGGCGCTCATGGAGTGGGGGATGGAGGCGCAGCGCCGGCGGTACCTGCCCGCGATCCTCTCGGCCGAGGAGATCTGGTGCCAGGGCTTCTCGGAGCCCGGCGCCGGCTCGGACCTCGCCGCGCTCCGCACGCAGGCCGTCCTCGACGGGGACGTGTTCCGCGTCTCGGGCCAGAAGGTCTGGACCTCCAACGCCCACCGGAGCCACTGGTGCATCCTGCTCGTCCGGACCGATCCCGCCGCGGCGAAACACGAGGGGATCTCCTGCCTCCTCGTGGACATGCGGAGCCCGGGGATCACGGTGCGGCCGCTCGTCCAGATGACCGGGGACGCCGAGTTCAACGAGGTCTTCTTCGACGACGTCCGGGTGCCGCGCGAGCACTTGGTCGGTCCGGTCAACGCCGGCTGGAAGGTCGCCATCACCGTGCTCATGTACGAGCGGGCGGGGCTCGGCCACCTCACGAACTTGCACCACTACACGCGGCTGCTCCTCGACCTCGCCCGCCGCATGCCGGAGGGCGGCCGCCCGGCCGCGAAGGACCCCGTCGCCCGGCAGGCCCTCGCCCAGTGCTGGATCGACGCCGAGGCGCTGCGGCTCACGGGGCTCCGCTCGCTCACCCGGCGACTCCGTGGCGAGCCGCCGGGCCCGGAGGGCTCGGTGCTCAAGCTCGCGTTCACCGAGGCCTACGTGCGGATGGCCGAGACCGCGGGCCGACCCCTGGGCCTGCACGTCCTCCTCTGGCGGGGCGCGCCGGGCGCAGTGGACGGCGGCCGCTGGGCCTTCCAGACGCTCTTCGCCCGCCGCTTCGGCATCGCGGGTGGCACCTCGGAGATCCAGCGCAACATCATCGGCGAGCGGGTTCTGGGTCTTCCCAAGGGTTGACCGTGAAGACGACGCCGCGCGCGACCCCTCACCTCGACCCTCTCCCCCGGGGGGAGAGGGAGAAGGGTGAGGGGGAAGAGGGCGGACGGGTGCTGGGCCTGCCTCGTTGAACACGGACACGGCCCTGGAGGCGGCGCTGGACACGGCCCGCGCCGCGGGGGCCATCGCGCTCCAGCATTTCAAGGCCGGCGTCGAGGTGATGGTCAAGGCCGACCACACCCCCGTCACCCGGGCGGACCGCGAGACCGAGGAGGCGATCGTGGAGCGGCTCCGGGCGGCGTTCCCCGACGTGGGCTTCCTCGGCGAGGAGTTCGGAGCCCACGGGGTTCAGGGCCGGCGCTGGATCATCGACCCGATCGACGGGACCAAGAACTTCGTCCGCGGGATCCCGTACTGGGCGACGTTGATCGCCCTCGAGGAGGACGGCGAGGTGACGCTCGGGGTCGTCCACGCGCCGGCGACCGGCGACCTCCTCTGGGCGCGCCGGGGGCACGGGGCCTTCGTGAACGGGACGCGGCTCCGGGTCTCGACGATCGAGCGGCTCGCGGAGGCCACGCTCGTCCACGCGAGCCTCCGGTACCTGAGGGCCCCCCGGCTCGGGGGCTACTGGGAGGGCTTCCTCCGGCTCGTGGACCGGACGGAGCGCCAGCGCGGCTTCGGCGACTACTTCGGCTATACGTTCGTACTCCGCGGTCAGGCGGAGCTCATGCTCGAGGCGGACATCAAGCCCTGGGACCTCGCGCCGTTCAAGGTCCTCTTCGAGGAGGCCGGCGGCCGCTTCACCGACTTCGAGGGACACCCGACGATCTACTCGGGGACGGCCCTGGCCTCGAACGGCCGGGTGCACGACGCGGCCCTGGCCGTGCTCAACGGACGCTGACCCCCCCCCTCCCCGTCGGGGGAGAGGGAAGGCCGAGGGGGAGACCACCATGCGCAAGAACACGCTGAGAGAGATCTGGGGCCGCGGGGAGGCCTCCGTCAACGGCTGGCTGTCCATCCCCGCCTCGTTCTCCGCCGAGGTCATGGCTCACCAGGGGTTCGACTCCCTGACCGTGGACATGCAACACGGGATCGTGGAGTACCAGACGGCCGTGACCATGTTCCAGGCCATCTCCACGACCGCCGTCGTCCCGCTGGCGCGGGTGCCATGGAACGAGCCGGGCTTCGTGATGAAGGTGCTCGACGCCGGGGCCTATGGCGTCATCTGCCCGATGATCAGCACGCGGGCCCAGGCCGAGGCCTTGGTGCAGGCGTGCAAGTACCCGCCACGCGGCTACCGGAGCTGGGGGCCCACGCGCGCCTCGATCTACGCGGGCACCGACTACGGCGACCACGCCAACGCCGAGCTGCTGGTCCTCCCGATGATCGAGACCGCGGAGGCGCTCCAGAACCTCGACGAGATCCTGAGCGTCCCCGGCGTGGACGCGGTCTACGTGGGACCCTCCGACCTGAGCCTGGCGCTCGGGTGCAAGCCCCGGCTCGACCAGACCGATCCGCCGGTCGTCGAGGCGCAGCAGAAGATCGTGGCGGCGTGCAAGCGGCACGGCGTCGTGGCCGGGATCCACTGCAACACCGTCGAGTACGCCCTCAAGATGGTCGCGGAAGGGTACCAGATGGTGACGCTCGCGAGCGACAGCCGTTTCCTCGCCGCCAAGGCGGCCGCCGAGGTCGCGGCCGTCCGGAAGACCGGCGTCAAGGCCGGCAAGCTGCCCGCGTACTGACGGGGCACGTCTCCCTCTCCCTCCCTGGGGAGGGAGAGGGTAGGGGTGAGGGTGGGGTGGGACGACCGGGTGACCCCCTCACCCTGCCCTCTCCCCCGGTGGGGGAGAGGGGAAATGGAGGAGCGGTGCGAAGTCGTCGGGGCTGAGGCGCAGCACGTCGGCGATCTTCGTGAAGCCGTTGAACATCTGGGTGACCTCCCCCTCACCCTGGCCCTCTCCCCAGAGGGGAGAGGGGAATCAGCGCTTGCGGTCGAGGACCTGGACGGTGTACTGCGTGCGGATCGCTCGGCCGAGGCGCGGGTCGGCCAGCTCCAGCTCCCAGGCGTCGCCGTAGACGACCTCGCCGGCCACCGTCGGGACGGTGCCGGAGAAGAAGACCACGCCCTCGAGCTCCCGGCCCGCGTGGCGGCGCACGCCCGGGACGAGCGCGGCAGGCGGGAGCATCGTCGCGAGCAGGGCCTCCTGGTAGAGGCGGCGCTTCCGTCCGCTCCGGACCCAGGAGCGGAGCACGAGGGCGTCCCAGTGCGCCTCGACCTCCGCCACCGGCCACACGGTGCCGGCGATGACCTTCGGGCACAGCTGCTTGGCCGCCGCCACAGAGTGGCGCTCGAAGAAGCGGTCGGTCTGGTCGCTCCCCACCGTCACCCAGGGGCCCGCGGGGCCGAACAGGAGCACGAACTCGACCTCGCCCGACGTGAACGGACTCTGCACCTCGATCGCGCTGCCGACCGTCGCGAGGTACGAGGCGACCGAGAAGAAGATGGGGGTCTCCTTGGGGGGCGCGATGCCGAGCGCCTCGAGCTCCTTGGTGTGGCGCTCGACCTCGGCCCGGTTGCGTCCGGTGTAGCCGCCGCAGACGATGCGGCGGACCGTGAAGGGGAGCGGCTCGTGCCCCTCGCGCGACTCGACCACGAGCGGGAGCTCGGGGTGCATGGGGACGAGCGCGACGGCCCCCGATAGGCCGGGTGCGGCGCCTCAGGCCCAGCCGCCGGCGAAGGGGATCACCTGGCCGCAGAAGAAGTCCGCCTCGTCGGAGGCAAGGTAGACGGCCAGGCGCGCCGACTCCTCGGACCGGGCGAGCCGTCCCGCGGGGACGTGCTTGAGGACGCGCGCGAGCTTGTCGGGACTCGAGACGATCTCTGGGCCGAAGTAGGTCGGGTTCTCGACGAAGTTCTGGGCGATCGCGTTCACCTGGATGCCGAACCGCGCGACTTCCCGGCCGACCGCCCGGGTGAGGCCGTTCGTGCCCGCGCGGGCGGCCGAGTACGCGGCGTAGTGGGGCAGCCCGAGGATCGCGACCGCCGAGGTGAAGTTGATGATCTTGCCGCGCCCCTGCCGCTTCATCACCCGGAGCGCGGCGCGGAGGCAGTAGAAGGGCTCGTCCAGGAGGCGCGCCACCATCGAGCGCCACGTCTCGTCGGACGTCTCCTCGACCGGGCCGCCGAGGGGCGGGTGGCTCGAGTTGTTCACGAGCACGTCGAGGCGCCCGAAGCGCTCCACGACGGCCCGCACGACCCGGCTCGCCTCCGCCGGCCGCGTGAGGTCCCCCCCGAGGACCATCGCCTCCCGCCCGTACGCCAGCGTCACCTCGTACGCGGCCTGGGCGCGGGCCTCGGTCCGATCGTGGAGCGCGAGGACGGCGCCCTCCTTCGCGAACTCCTCGGTGCACGCCGGCCCCATGTACTCGCTGACGTTGGTGATCAGGGTCACCTTGCCGGTCAACTTCACGGGTGTATCGTACCGGGGAAGCCAGCCGGGGCGCAATCGCCGGAGTCGGCGCCGGTGCGACGCCGGCACCCCGCCAGCCATCTATAATGGCAGCGGTCGCACGCGTCGCCGCGCCCACACTGACGAGGGGAGGACCGCCATGGAATGGCTCTTCTTCACCTACCCGTCCTGGTCCACGTTCGTGGTCCGCGTCGTCCTCGGGGTCATCTTCTTCGCCCACGGCGCCCAGAAGGTGTTCGGGGCGTTCGGCGGGCGCGGCCTCAAGGCGACGACCCAGTACTTCGTCTCGACCGGGCTCCCGCTGCCGATCGCCTACCTCGTCTGCTTCTTCGAGTTCCTGGGCGGCCTCGGGCTGATCCTGGGGTTCCTGACGCGGCCCGCCGCGCTCGCGGTCGCGATCGTGATGATCGGCACGATCGCGAAGGTGCACTGGCCGCACGGCTTCTTCCTGAACTGGGCGCTCACGCCGGGCAAGGGTCACGGCTACGAGGCGAACCTGGCGTTCCTCGCCATGGCCGTGGCGTGCCTCGTGGCGGGGGGCGGCGCCCTTTCCTTCGACGCCGCGCTCGCGGGGCTGCTGGCTCGCTAGCCCAACTCCCGCAGTTCGTGGGGGTCGAGCATGAAAGAACGAGCACTTACGGAATAAGCCGTTCGGGCGGGCTCCGGGTGACCCACAACGGCATCCGTCGTCTTGTCGTGCTGCCGTTTCTCGAATAGGCGCGAGGAACCGAGAGCAAGGAGGGATTGGGATGACCACCGCCAGCGCGCGGCCACCGGTCCAGCCGGGCGAGACGGCCCCGGACTTCAGCCTGCCTGCTGCACACGGCCCAGGGACCGTGTCGCTCTCCGAGTTCCGGGGCCGGAGCCCCGTGCTCCTGGCCCTCTTGCGGGGCGTCTACTGACACTTCTGCCGGCGGCACGTTGTGCAGCTAGGCGTCACGGCAGAGAAGCTCGAGAAGGAGGGAGTCCAGACACTCGGGGTGATCGCCTCGAGCCCGGAGCGAGCGCGGCTCTTCTTTCGCTACCGCCCTCCCCGGATCCCGGTGGGCGCCGATCCCGACCTTGTCACACACCGCGCCTACGGGCTCCCGAACAGCGCACTCACGCCGGAGATCTGGCAGGCCGTGCAGTCCGCGGCGGTGGATCTCCTCCGCCAGTTGAAACAACCCGAGGCGCCGCTCGCCGAGGCCTACGACAGGGTCGGCCAGCTCGACGGCTTCCGGGTCACCGAGCAGGATCGCGCCCAGCTCCAGCGGCACCAGGCCCAGCTCATCGGGCACTTCTTGATCGACCGGGAGGGAATCGTCCGCTGGACGAACGTCGAGTGCGCCCGGGATGGCCTGGCGGGCGTGGACCGGATGCCGTCCGACGAGGAGCTACTGGCCGCAGCTCGTGACCTGAGAGCGCCTCCCTCTCAACCCAGTGCCCCCAGGGAGTGAACCCCACAAGGGTGGCCGGGAGGGTGAGGGTAGTCAGGTCCTAGCGGAGCAGGTCCAGGAAGCGGCGGAAGAGCGAGTCGAAGAGCTGCCCCGGCTGGCCGTGGTCGGGGCAGACCTCGAGCGGCTCCGTGGAGGCGAGGAAGACCTCGCGGACGACGACGGGGCAGAAGAAGGTGGCGAGCTTGCCGTTCGTCGGGTCCACGTCGCGGAAGACCACGGACGGCGGGGCTGGGAACGGCTCGGCCGGGAGGACTGCCGTCGCTGTCCGCATGAAGTCGGCCCAGATGGGGAGGGCCGCCTGCGCCCCGGAGAGGCGCAGGACGTCACCCTCGTCGAAGCCCACCCACACGAGCGCCACCAGTCGCGACGTGTAGCCGACGAACCAGGCGTCGCGACCGTCGTTCGTCGTCCCGGTCTTGCCCGCCACCGGGCCCTCCACGCCGAGGGCGCGCACGGTCGCCCCGGTCCCGCGCTCGACGACCCCGTGCAGGAGGTGCGTGAGGAGGAACGCCTCGCCCGCGCGGACCGCGGCGGCCTGCGCGTCGGGCGGCTCGTCGAGCCGCGCGCCCTCCCGGTCCAGGACGGCGCGGACGGCCGTGACCGGGACGCGCTCGCCTCCGCTGGCGAGGACCGCGTAGCCCGCGGCGAGCTCGAGCGGGGTCACCTCGAAGCTGCCGAGCGTCAGCGCGGGCACCGGCGCCATCGGGCTCGTGAACCCGACCTCGCGGGCCGTGCGGATGACGGCCGGGAGCCCGACCTCCATCCCGATCCGGACCGTCGCGGCGTTGAGCGACTGCTCGAGCGCGCGCCGCACGCTCACCGTCCCCTCGAAGCGGTCCTCGTAGTTCCGGGGACTCCACTCCTGCCGCCCCACGCGGAGCGTGAGCGGCTCGTCCGCCACCGGGGAGACCGGCGTGAAGCGCGGCAGCTCCCCGGCCGGCCCGAACCGGAGCGCGGCGAGGAAGACGAAGGGCTTGAACGCGGAGCCCGGCTGGCGGCGCGCGTGCGTGACCCGGTTGAACTGGCTCTGCGCGTAGTCGCGCCCGCCCGCGAGGGCGCGGATCTCGCCGGTCGCGGGGTCGAGGGCGACCAGCGCTCCCTGGAGCCGCCGGGCCGGGTCGCGCCGGCGGAGGGGCGGGTGGCGCCCCTCGAGCTGATCGAGGCCGCGCGCGAGGGCGGCCTCGGCCGCGCGTTGGAGGACGGGGTCGAGGGTGGTATAGATGCGGAGGCCGGCGGCGTGTCCACCCTCCTCGCGCGGCTCCTCGATCTGGGCGCGGACGTGGTCGAGGAAGTAGGGCCCGAGGAGCCGGGGCGGCGCGCCGCGCCGGACCCGCACCGGCTCCCGGACCGCCGCCGCATAGGCCTTCGCGTCGATCTGGCTCAGATCGCGCATCCGGCGGAGGACCTGGTTCCGGCGCTCGCGGGCGCGCTCGAGGTTCTGCACGGGCGAGTAGGTGTTCGGCGCCCGGATCATGCCCGCGAGGAGCGCGGCCTCGGCGAGCGAGAGCCGCTCGACGTCCTTCCCGAAGTAGCTCCCGGCCGCCGCGCCGAAGCCGTACACCGCGAACGCTCCGTGCTGCCCGAGGTAGATGGCGTTCACGTACGCCTCGAGGATTTCCGCCTTCGCGTACCGCCCCTCGAGCATCACGGCGAGGGCGGCCTCGCGGAGCTTCCGGTCCAGCGTCCGCCGCGGGCTCAGGACGAGGTTCTTGACCAGCTGCTGGGTCAGCGTGCTGCCGCCCTGCGCCACCTCGCCCCGCCGGAGGTTCACCCAGAGCGCGCGCAGGACCGCCGTCACGTCCACCCCGCGGTGCTCGAAGAAGCGGTGATCCTCGGCCGCGAGGATCGCGGCCGTCAGGTGCGGCGGGATCGCGGCGAGGCGGACCGGCCGGCGGAGCTGGCCGGGCGTGTCGCCGAGGCCGGAGAGGAGCTCGGGTTCGAGCTCGGCGCGCTCGAGCCGCGTGCCCGCGGCGGGGTCGTAGAGCGCGGCGATCCGCTCCCCGTCGAGCTCGAGGCGGAGGCGCTGCGGGGGCCGGGGCCCGGCTGGATCGTCGCGCGCCCGGAGGAAGAGCTCCCAGGCGCCCTCGTCCCGCCGGAACTGCCCCGGGCGCTGGGGCGCGCCGGTCCGCTCCTCGTACCGGAGGCGGCGGAGCGTGCCGGCCAGGTCCGTCGCCCGTACTGACAGGCCGGGCGCCAGGACCTGGCCCGCCGCGTAGATGTACGAGACCTCCTGCACCCGGCCGAGGTCGAGCCGCGCGACCGTCCACCAGGCCCAGGCGGCGAAGAGCCCGGGCGGGGCGGCCAGGGCGAGGGCGAGGAGCCCGACGAGGAGCCACCGGCGGCCGCGGATCGCGCGGGCCAGGCGCCCGAGCGCGAGCAGCGCCCGGCGGCCGGCGGCACGGACGCGATCGGCCGGCCGGGGGCGCGGCGGCGGCTCGGACACGGGGGTCTCGGGCGGTGGCGTTTCCACCGGGGACTTCTCCGTCAGCTGGCGGTCCCGGCCCCGCCGGGCCTCGACGTCTCAAGGCCACCGGGCCGCCCGATTCCGCCCTCAGTATAGCGCGGCTCGAGCCGCCCGTCCGGGCGCGGATCAGGACGGCGGGCGATAGCTGATCCGGTAGACGACTCCCTGGCCGTCGTCCGAGAGGAAGAGGCTCCCGTCGGCGCCGACCGCGAGGTCCACGGGGCGCCCCCAGGCCCGGCGGCCGGCGAGCCACCCCGTCGCGAAGTCCTCCGCGCGGGGGAGGCCGCCCTCGACGCGCACCCGAATCACCTTGTACCCGACCGGCACCGAGCGGTTCCAGGAGCCGTGGAGCGCGACGAAGAGGCTCCCGCGGTATTCGGCCGGGAACTGGCCCCCGGTGTAGAAGGCCATGCCGAGCGGGGCCGTGTGCGCCTGGTAGAGGAGGGAGGGGCGGGCGACCTGGCGACACCGCTCCGGAGTGCCGAGGTCGGGGTCCAGGATCAGCCCCGCCGTGTCCCAGTGACAGTAGGGCCAGCCGTAGAACGCCCCCTCCTCGACGCGCGTCAGGTACTCGGCGGGGCTGTCGTCCCCGAGCCAGTCGCGCCCGTTCACGCTCGCCCAGAGCTCGTCGGTGCCGGGACGGAAGGCGATGCCGACCGCGTTCCGCAGCCCCGTGGCGACGCGCGCCTCCCCGGAGCCGTCCGCATCGTAGCGCGTGATCGCGGCGCGCCGGGGATCGCGCTCCTCGCACACGTTGCAGGAGGAGCCGACTGCGAGGTACAGGCGCCCGTCAGGGCCGAAGGCGATCGTGCGGGTCCAGTGGCCGCCGCGGGGCGGGATGCTCGGGACCACGACCTCCGGGGGCCCCATCGCCCGGTGTCCCGCCGGGTCGTACCGCACCCGGACGACCCGCCCGGTTTCGGCGATGTAAAGCCAGTCCCGGTGGAAGGCGAGGCCGTGGGGTAGGTCGAGACCCTCGATGACGACGACGGCCCGGTCGGCCTGACCGTCCCAGTCCGCGTCGGGCAACGCGAGGACGCGGCCCGCGCGCGGCACGGAGACGAGCAGGGTCCCGGCCGGGTCTACGGCCAGGAAGCGCGCGTACCCGAGGTCGCGGGCGAAGATCCGGACCGTGAAGCCCGGGGGGACGCGGAGGCCCTCCTGGGCGTCCGTGGGCGCCGCGACGGGGACGCCCGTGCAGCCCCAGAGCAGGGCCGCGGCCGCGAGCCCGAGGCCGCGGGGCGGCGCGAGGGGCGCCGGGCGGCCGGGACTCAGGCGGCCCGGCCCTCCTCGGCCACGCCCGTGATGACGTACGTCCCGCTCTTGTCGTCGCGCTTGAGGGTCACGACGCCGTGCTTCACGGCGTCCTCGAGAAGCTTCGAGAAGGTCGAGTAGCCGTAGTAGGACTCGTTGAAGGCGGGGTTCTTCCGGATCAT
>CAYQDR010000147.1:0-10899 GCA_964416315.1 uncultured bacterium | reverse complement strand
AACACGGCCAGCGCGTCGAAGACGATGAAGACGAGCGCCACCAGGTAGAAGCCGATCGGAAACTGGATCCAGGCGGGCCCGATCGGCTCCGGCCCGCACTCGTAGTTCTGGAGCTTGACGGGGTCCGGACGCGCGGGCCGGAGGAAGCCCGCCACCCCCAGGCTCACCACGCCGAACCCCACGATCATCACGAGGAAAATCAGGACGGGAAGGTACTCGACCACGGCGGGCTCATTATACCAGCCGACCCAGGCCCGGGGGAGGCGCCCGACCGGCGTCGCGACGCGGGATTCGCTATACTCGGGCGCGCCGGAACCTTTCGCCCGGCGACGCGGTTCTGCCTAGCGAGCGGCCGCCGAGCGCGGCCGCACCCACTCACAGCAGAGGAGGACGCCGGTGAAGACGCTCTCAGTCGTGTTCGCTGTTCTCGTCTCGGTGGCGCTCGTGGCCGGGTCGGCCTACGCCTTCAGCTGCCCGAAGCTCGCGAAGGACGCCAGCGATGCCATCGCCAAGGCGGAGCCGATGGCCGGGTCGGGCGACGACCGGCAGAAGGCCCGCAACGCCGGAATGATCGTCGTCGCCAAGGACCTCGTCAAGGGGGCCGAGGCCGACCACGGGGCGGGCAAGCACGGGGACGCGGAGGCCCGGGCGAAGGCCGCCAAGTGGCTCGCCGAGCAGGTGAAGTAGCCGTCTGAAGCACCCTCCGAACTCGACGCCGCCCCGGGGCGCCCCGCGGGCGGCGTCGCCGTTTTCGGCGCCGCGTCAGCGGAGCACGACGTCGGCCCGCGCGACGACGGCCGGCGGGAGGGCGACGCCGAGGGCCCGTGCCGTCCTCGCGTTCACGACGAGCTGGTAGCGCGCGGGGTGCTCGACCGGGATCCGGGCCGGCCGGGCGCCCCGCAGGATCCGATCCACGAGCGCCGCGATGCGCCGCCAGAGCTGCCCCGGGTGCGGGCCATAGGCGAGGAGGCAGCCCGCCTCCGCGAACTCCCGTGACGTCGCCAGGACGGGGAGCCGGTGCCGGATGCCCAGCTCGGCGAGCCGCTTCGCTCGTGAGGGAGAGCCCCGTCACGTTCCCGCCGGGGCGCTCGAGGCTCGCGACCAGGCCGCGCGCGACCGGGGTCGCTCCCCGCGAGCATGACGATGGGGAGCGTCGAGCTGTCCCGCCGCGCCGCCTCCGGCCGCCTGGAGGTTCGTCGCGAGGATCACGTCCACCTCGAGCCCGACCAGCTCCGCCGCCAGCTCGCGCAGCCGCTCCGCCTGCCAGTCCGCGTAGCGGCGCTCGAACCGGGCGCTCCGGCCCTCGACCCACCCGAGCTCCCGCAGCCCCTGCTCGAACGGCGACGGCCCGGCCGGGCGGGAGCCGGGCAGGAGCACGCCCACGCGGGCGATCTGGCGCCGAGCGCTCGCGGCGGACTGTTGGCTCGCCACGGCGCGGGGGCGGGCCAGGGCCCCGACGAGCGCGAGGAGGAACACCCGGCGCCCGACGATCACCACATCGCCTCCCGCACCCCGATGTTGACGACTGAGTCGTCATTTGGCATCCTAGACGACGAATATGGCGACCACAACCGAGGCCCAGGGTCCCCCTGTTATCGAGCGGCTCCCGGATCTCCCGGGGTGGCTGGCAAAGCGGTCACACTTCCTCTTCGGGCCGCGCCTGACCGGGAAGACCTTCCTGATCCGCCGTGTGCTGCCAGAGGCGCGCGTGTACGACCTCCTGGACAGCTCCGTGTACCTGGCGCTCAGCCAGCGTCCCGCGCGGCTCGGAGAAGAGCTGTCGCCGCGGGACCGGGTCGTGGTGATCGACGAGGTGCAGCGGCTCCCGGACCTGCTCAACGAGGTCCATCGCCTGATCGAGCAGCGGGGCACCCGCTTCCTGCTCACCGGCTCCAGCGCGCGGAAGCTGCGGCGCGGCGGCGTGAACCTGCTGGGAGGGCGGGCCCGCACCCGCTACCTGCACCCGCTGACCGCTCGCGAGCTGGGCGCGCGCTTCGACCTCCACCGCGCCATCGAGCGCGGCCTGCTGCCGGCGATCTATTTCTCGGAGGACCCGAAGGCGGACCTGGACGCCTACACCGGCACGTACCTACAGCAGGAGATCGTCGCCGAAGGCGCCACGCGCAACGTCCCCGCCTTCAGTCGGTTCCTGCGGGTGGCGGCGCTCTGCAATGCGACCGCGGTCAACTTCACCAACGTGGCCGGCGACGCCCAGGTGCCGCGCACCACGGTGTACGAATACTTCGAGATTCTCAAGGACACGCTGTTGCTGCACGAGGTGCCGGCGTGGCGCCTGTCGCGCAAGCGGAAGCCGCTCGTTTCCTCGAAGTACTATTTTTTCGATGTCGGGGTCGCATCGGCGCTCCAGGGCCGCCTGGTGAGACCTCGCACGCCCGAGTTCGGCCCCGCCTTCGAGACCTGGCTCCTTCACGAGCTCGTCGCTCATCGTGACTACGTCGCCGGCGAGCCGGTCAGCTACTGGCGCTCGACGTCCGGCTTCGAGGTCGACTTCATCCTGGGCGATCACACGGCGATCGAGGTCAAGGCCAAGGACAACGTGTCGCCCCGGGATCTCCGGTCGCTGCGTGCTCTTGCCGAGGAGCAGAAGCTGAAGCGCTATCTCTGCGTCAGCCTGGAACCGCGCTCCCGGCGAGTCGAGGGCATCGTGATCCTGCCTGTCCGGCAGTTTCTCGATGCGCTCTGGGATGGGAAGCTTTCCGCCTGACGGGCCATCCGCGTCGAATGAGGATGGCGGCAGATGGGGACCGCCAGTCGGAACGCCGGTAGAAACCCCACGACCAAGACGCCATCCCGATCACGCGGCTCCAGCACGTCCGGCGGTGCTCGGGCCGAGGCTACGCGAGCACGGCGACCTTCGCCCGCCGCGATCCCTGGTCCGGCGAGGAGGTGACGGGGAAAGCGGGCCGTCCGCAGGCCCGGCCGCTCCACCTGAGGAGCATCTGCGTAGAACAGGGAGCGCGAGGTGCGGAGCTCCCGGCAGGCCGCGGTGACGTTGGTCAGCCTGCCAAATGGAGGTCGCGTTCCCTCTCGGCGAGGTTGGCCAGCGTCCGGCGTGCTCCTAGCACCTCCCGTCTCGGTCCACGCCGGGAACTCGAGACCCTTGCAAACTTGATCGTACTCGAATAATCATTCAGGTATGGCAGATACCTCCTTCCGCCTCAGCTACCGGGAATGCCGCGCACGGCTCAGGGCCCGCCTCGGCGAGGCTCCCCCCGGACGCATCCAGCTCCTGGCCGGTCCGCGCCAGGTGGGGAAGACGACCTTGCTCCTGGCGCTCGCCGGCGAACTCGGACCGGCCGCCATCTACGCCGCCTGTGACAGCCCCGAGGCCAGCCTGCCGGGGTTCTGGGACCGCCTCTGGCATCAGGCCGAGGCGACCGCGGTCGAGCATGGCCGTGCGATCGTCCTCCTCGACGAAGCCCACCTGCTCCCAAACTGGGCCGGCCGCCTCAAGGGCGAGTGGGACCGCCTCCATCGCCGGCGCCTGGCGGTGCACATCGTCGCCACCGGTTCCTCCGCTCTCCGGCTCGGGGCGGGCTCGCGCGAGAGCTTGGCCGGGCGGTTCGAGCGGCTCATCTTGACCCATTGGTCCGCCGCGTCCGTCGCCGACGCGTTCGGGTTCGCGCCGCGGGAGGCTGTGGAGTTGGTGGTTCGCCTCGGGTCGTACCCGGGGGCCCTGCCCCTTCGGAACGAGCCTGCCCGCTGGACGGCCTACGTGCGGGACGCGATCGTGGAACCGGCCATCGGACGGGACCTCCTGGCGCTCGGCCCGATCCGCAAGCCGGCCCTCCTCCGGCAGGTCTTCGGAGTGTGCGTGGCGTCTCCCGCTCAGGTGGTCTCGCTTCAGAAAATCCAAGGCCAGCTCGCAGAGCGCGGCGCGCTGGAGACGATCGCCCAGTACCTGGCCCTCCTGGAAGAGGCCTTCCTGGTGGCCGCATTACCGAAGCACGCCCGGCGAGCGCTTCGGCGTCGCGCCGCGCCTCCCAAGCTGGTGGTCCTGAACCAGGCGCTCCTCGCGGCCAGCGATCCTCAAGGTGCGCCGGACCCGGCCCGGGACCCTGCTCGCTTCGGCGCCTGGGTCGAGAATGCCTGCCTGGCACACGCCTGGAACGCCGGTCAGCGCCTGTCCTACTGGCGCGAGGAGCCTCTGGAGGTCGACGGGGTCCTCGATGGGAATTGGGGCCGCTGGGCGCTTGAGATCAAGACCGGCGCGGTCGGTGCAACCGACCTGCGTGGCCTCCTCGAGTTCAACCGACGCTTCCCGGAGTACCGACCGCTCCTGGTATGTGACCCCCCAGGACGGCTGGCGGCCGAGCGAGCCGGCATCGCGTCCGTCAGTTGGCAAGACTTCCTGTTGTCAGGACCGCCCGGCCGCCAATGATCATCAGGCGAGGCTGACGCTGTCAGCATTGCACCGCAAGATAAAGGCAGGGGCCGTGCGGGGTCCAAGTGTCTGGATCCACAGGCGACCGGACGGCCCCCACGTGCACACCATCGGGCTCGAAATGCTAAGCGTTTGGGCCGCCTCGGGGCCGACGTCCAAAGGGCGAGGACGCGGCTTCGCCCGAGGCCCTCCCCGTTCTCGAGTCCGCCCTGACCGAGACGGAGGGCCGGATCAGCCGCCTTGTAGACGCCCTCTAGGACATCCCGCGCGTGCTGGAGGGCGCAGAGCCGGAGAGGCGCCGGGCGGTCGTCCGGGCCTTCCTGGAGGGGATCCGGGTCGAGAAAGCCACGCGGCAGGCGATCCTGCGCTGGTACCGCCTGCCGCGTGTATCCCTCAAGTTGGTGGAGCTGAGGGGATTTGAACCCCTGACCCCGAGACTGCCAGCCTCGTGCTCTCCCAGCTGAGCTACAGCCCCGCGACGGCTGACGTTACCCCGCGCTTCGCGGGATTGTCAAGTTGTGCAGGCGGATTGGGGCCGCCTTGACCCCCTCCCGACCGCGCCCTAGACTGGCCCCGCGCGCCGGGATGGCGGAACTGGGAGACGCGCCAGACTCAAAATCTGGTGGGCGGCAACGCCCGTGAGGGTTCGACTCCCTCTCCCGGCACCAAGAACCCGGACCCGGAGCGGTGCCGGCCCGCGGCGCGGCGGCCGGTTACAATAGGCGGCGATGCTCCAGCCCGGCCAGCGCGTGAAGGTCGACCTCTCGAACCTCACGATTCAGGGCGTCCAGTTCAGCGAGAACGTGCGGGAAGCCCTCGGCACCGTCGTTCAGCAGACCTCCGCGGACCCGCCGCGCTACCTCGTCGAGCTACTCTTCAGCTTCAAGGGCGTCAAGCGCGTCGAGGTGCCCGAGGACCGGATCCACCCGATGTAGCGCGCGGGGCCACGGCGCCCCGCGAGTCAGCCCGGCGCCGCCAGGGTCCGAGCTCCGAGCGCGCGCGCGCACACTCGGTGGCGTGCGCGCAGACGACGGCCGTGGCGGGCGCCGGCGACCGTCCGGAGCTCCGAGCCCGGGATGAGCGCGCGGGTCTCCCGGGCCATCGCGAGCGGCACGAAGGGGCTCGACTCCGGGATGAGCGAGCCGCCCGCGCGGTGCACCATCGGCGTCGCGATTCCCTCCTGCCGCAGCCCGGCACCCCCCGGATGGCAGGACGGACGCCAGTTGGAAAGTCTGAAACGCCAACGGGTTAGCGGGAGCCGAAAGGCCGGGCGGTGGGTGGGCCCCCGTCGGGGGTGGCGGGAACGCCGCCAGCGCGGGCGCGCGACCCGATGCTCCGGCCGAATGCCCACCGCACAGGCACTGCTCCGAGATCTGCCCGCGGCTTAGGCAACCCGCCTCCGGCTGCGTGGTGGCCCCGGGGCCAACCACGCGAATCTTCGAGGGTGCGCCGGACGCTTCCCCGGGCATCCCCGTTGCACGCCGAGTGGGTCGCCAACCAGCCGGGGAGGTCTCGCCATGCGCAAGATCGAGGCGATCATCAAGCCCTTCAAGCTGGACGACGTCAAGGAAGCCCTCACCGAGATCGGGGTGATCGGCATGACGGTCTCGGAGGTGCGCGGCTTCGGGCGGCAGAAGGGCCACACCGAGCTCTACCGCGGCGCCGAGTACACGGTGGACTTCCTGCCGAAGATCAAGGTGGAGGTCGTCGTCCCCGACGCGCTCGCCGAGCAGGTCGTCGAGGTCATCACGAGCGCCGCAAAGACCGGGAACATCGGGGACGGCAAGATCTTCGTGTACCCCGTCGAGAGCGCGATCCGGATCCGAACGGGGGAGCGCGACGAGAGCGCGCTCTAGGGAAGAGGGAGGACGGGCCGTGGCACGCATGCGAGTCCTGAGCGCGTTCCTCTTCGCGCTGCTCCTCCTGGGGAGCGGCGCCGTCGGGTGGGCCCAGCAGGCCCCGGCCCAGGCCCCGGGGGCGGCTGCACCGGCGCCCGCGGCGCCGGCGACCCCGGTCGCAGCGGCGCCGGCACCGAAGATCGACTCCGGCGACACCGCCTGGCTCCTGACCTCCTCGGCCCTGGTCCTCATGATGACCGCGCCGGGCCTCGCGCTCTTCTACGGCGGCATGGTGCGCCAGAAGAACGCGCTGGCGACGATCATGCAGAGCTTCGTTATCCTGGCGCTCATCTCGGTCCAGTGGGTCCTCTGGGGCTACAGCCTGGCCTTCGGGCCGGACAAGGGCGGCGTGATCGGCGGGCTCGAGTGGGTCGGGCTACAGGGCGTCGGGCTCGAGCCGAACGCCGACTACGCGGCCACGGTGCCCCACCAGGCCTTCATGATCTACCAGGCGATGTTCGCCGTGATCACGCCGGCCCTCATCACGGGGGCCTTCGCCGAGCGGATGAAGTTCTCGACGTTCCTCGTCTTCATCGTCGTCTGGGCGACGGTGATCTACGACCCCCTCGCCCACTGGGTCTGGGGCGTGGGCGGCTGGATGCGCAAGCTGGGGGCGCTCGACTTCGCCGGGGGCACCGTGGTCCACATCTCCTCGGGGATCTCGGCGCTGGCGGCCGCGCTCATGATGGGACCGCGGCGGGGGTACGGGGCCCAGCCGATGCCGCCCCACAACCTGCCGCTGACCGTGCTCGGGGCCGCGCTCCTCTGGGTGGGGTGGTTCGGCTTCAACGCGGGGAGCGCGCTCACCTCCGGCGCCCTCGCCACCAGCGCCTTCGTCGTGACCAACACCGCCACGGCCGCGGCGGCGCTCGCCTGGATGCTGACCGAGTGGGCCTCCCGCGGGAAGCCGACGGTCCTCGGGGCCGCGTCGGGTGCGGTGGCGGGCCTCGTCGCGATCACGCCCGCGTCGGGCTTCGTCGCGCCGATGCCGGCGATCGTGATCGGGGCCGGGGCCGGCATCTTCTGCTACATGGCCTGCATGGCGAAGTCCAGGCTCGGCTACGACGACAGCCTCGACGTCGTCGGGGTGCACGGGATCGGCGGGACGTGGGGCGCCCTCGCCACGGGCCTGTTCGCCTCGAAGGCCATCAACGAGGCGGGGGCCGACGGTCTCTTCTACGGGAACCCCGACCAGCTCCGCATCCAGCTCATCGCCGTGGTGGGGACCTGGGCCTTCGCGTTCTTCGGAAGCCTGATCATCCTGAAGTTCCTCGACCTCGTCATGGGCCTCCGGGTGACCGACGAGGACGAGGTCATGGGGCTCGACCTCAGCATGCACTCGGAAAACGCGTACGCGTTCGTCATGCCCGGCTACGGTGGGTTCGGCACCACGGAGCGCGCGCTCCCCATGGAGCGGCCCGTCGCCGCGCCGGAGCCCAAGCGCGAGGCCCGGCCCGCCTCGCACCGCGTCCCGCCGGTGGCCGGCGGCCCGTCCCGTCGGCCGCCCGGGCCCAAGGGCACCGCCACCATGGCGCCGCCCGAGGCGTCCCGCGGCGAGCCGCGGTGGGAGGCGCCGATGATCCGGGAGAAGCCGTTCCGGATCGTGGTCCGGAACGTCGAGGGCCGGGCCCTCAGGCAGTGGTGGGAGGCGCTCTGCCGGGCCGACCCCGCGAGTCGGCCGGCCGAGTTCCGCGACATCTACCCCCACGTGACGCTGTTCGCCGACAACGTCATCAGCTTCCGGCGGGGGGACCCGACCGTCTTCAAGTCGCGCGTGGAGCACCTCCTCCGCACCTCGGGGGTCGTGGACCCCGAGGTCGCGGTCGAGGCGTGAGGAGACACGAGCCATGACCGCCTTCATCATCCTGGCCGTCATCGTCGTCGTGGGCGGGGCGATCCTCGCCCGGTTCTACGTCAAGACGCCCGCCAACATGGCCTTCATCCGGACCGGCCTCGGCGGCAAGCACGTCGTCATCGACGGGGGCGCCCTGGTGTGGCCCGGCGTGCAGTGGATCCAGTGGATCTCGCTGGAGACGTTCAAGCTCCAGGTGTTCAAGGCGCACAAGGAGGCCTTCATCACGAAGGACCGGATGCGCGTGGACATCGGGGCGGAGTTCTACGTCAAGATCGAGCCGACGGCCGACGCGATCGAGCGGGCCTCGCGGAGCCTCGGCGACCGGTCCTTCTCGGCGGACGGGATCCAGGCGCTGGTCGAGGAGAAGCTCGTCTCGGCGCTCCGGTCCATCACGGCCCAGCTCGAGTTGATCCAGATGCACGAGAACCGCCGCGGCTTCGCCCTGGCGGTGATGGAGCCCCTCCGGGAGGCCCTGGTTCCGAACGGGCTCGTCCTCGAGGACCTGTCGATCTTCCACCTCGACCAGACCGACCGGGCGTATCTCGATCCCGGGAACATCTTCGACGCCGAGGGGCTCCGGCAGATCGCCGCGCAGACCTCGGAGCGGAGCCGGCAGCGGAACGAGATCGAGCGCAACACGGAGGTCGCGATCAAGCGGAAGGACGTCGAGGCGGTCAAGCTCAAGCTCGCGCTGGACCAGGAGCGGGAGCTCGCCGAGGCCGAGCAGACGAAGGCCGTGGAGACGCACCGGGCGCAGCGGCGCGCGGAGACCGAGCAGTTCAAGTTCGAGCAGGAGCGGGCCATCCGCGAGGCCGAGATCGCCAAGGAACGGTCCGTCAAGGAGCTGGAGATCGCCGAGGCGCGGGCGATCCGCGAGGCGGAGATCCGGCGCGAGACCCACCTCCTCCAGGAGACGCTGACCCAGGAGCGCACCGAGATCGAGAAGGAGCGGGCGCTCGAGTCCGCCCGCCGGGAGAAGGAGATCGCGGTCCTCATCAAGGAGCGCGAGCGGATCGAGGAGGAGAAGCGGCGCCTCCAGGCCGAGAGCCTGCGGGAGGAGGCGGCCCAGGCGGTCCAGACCGTGGGCCAGAAGGCCCAGGCCGACCGCGTCCGCGAGATCGCGCTGATCGAGGCGCTCCGCGACCTCGAGATCGCCCACCGGAAGGCGGAAGCCACCGAGCGCCTCGCGCAGGCCAAGCTCAAGGAGGGCGAGGCCGAGGCCAGCGTGCGGCAGAAGTACCGCCAGGCCGAGAACGCCCTCGACGCGAAGATCATCCACCGCGACGTCCTGCTCTCCCTGATCGAGCGCTCGCCGGCGATCGTCAAGGAGCTGATGGCCCCGGCCCAGCGGATCGAGAGCATCAAGGTGCTGGACATCCACGGGCTCGGCGGGGGCGACGGGGAAGACGGCGGGAGCGGCTACGCGGGCATCGTCAACACGGTCATCCGGGCGGGCGCGGCCCTGCCGCTGCTCCGGGAGCTCCTCGAGTCGGCCGGGCGGGGCGGCGACGTCGCCGCGGCGCTCCGGCGCGCGGCCGAGGCGATCCCCGGGCTCCGGGAGGCCGTCGGGCGGGAGGGCGGCGAGAAACCGGGCGCCTAAACGCGACGGGGTCCGCCCCCCCATTCGGCCCGCGGTGCGGCGGGCCCTACCGGGTCAAGCGGAACCACGCCCTCGACTCGGTCACGACCTCCACGCCGACGAACTCGGCGATTGCCTTCGCGACCGAG
The DNA here is from genome assembly GCA_964416315.1 of uncultured bacterium. Classification (GTDB taxonomy): domain Bacteria; phylum Methylomirabilota; class Methylomirabilia; order Rokubacteriales; family DASRDR01; genus CAYQDR01. The sequence continues at coordinate 1,013 of CAYQDR010000147.1, read as the reverse complement.
GCCAGGTCGCCCCGCCAGGAGCGGTCCACTCGGATTCGCGTCCCGTCCTGCAACGCCAGCGAGAGGACCGCCTCCTGCCCACCCCGGAGCACGACCCCGCCGACCTGGCTCACCGGGCAGATGACCCGACCGTTCCGCACCACGCGGTCGGTGGCCCGATAGAACATGAAGACGTCCCCTGCCAGGGCCACCGCCAGCAGGTCAAACAGGGTCGGCCCCGCGGCGACGACCGGGAACAGCGCGAAGACGAGCAGGCCGACCTGCTCGACCGCGGGGCCACCCGCCGAGTACCTCGAGAACAGGGCGAAGTACCAGACGCCGAGGAACCCCGCGCCCAGCAGGAATTCGAGGAGGCGCGGCAGCCGGTTCTTCATGACCACGAGCCGGTCGCGCTCGACCGAGACACCGACCCGCCCGAACAGCGCGCCGAGCGTGCCCTGCTCCGGGACGGCTGCCTGCTCCGCGACCGCCGGAGCCAGACGGACGCCGCACCTTCGACACGAGACCGGATTGAGCGGCAAGCTGTCCACCCCACCCGGGAGCTCACCGCACGCGGGGCAGCGGTAGGTCAGGAGGGCGAAGACGAGGCCAGCCCCGAAGAGGAACAGCCCGGCGAAGACGAGCATGAAGGTGTCAATGCCGAAGACCGTGCCCCACGGGCGGCCGACGCGCTGGCCGCTCGCGACCAGGCTGACGAGACCCAGCGTCAGAATGCCCGCGAGCGCCGGGACGAGACCGAACCACACACACCGCCGGCGACGCCGCTGGAATCGCGCGAGGACCTCGGCCTCACCGAGCTCGCGGAGGCGCGCCTGGCTGTCTCGCCGATTCTCGGCGGGCGGACGCCAGAAACGGCGGTAGAGGGTGTAGCCCATCACGAACAGCCACACCAGGACGAAGCCCGCCGTCTCGAGACTCATCCGGCGTCCTCCCCAACCAGCGCGTGCGACGAGTGGGGCGATCCTAGCCCGAGTTTACCGAGTTAGCGAGGCGCTTTTCAGCGCCTCGCTCGT
>CAYQDR010000146.1:0-10905 GCA_964416315.1 uncultured bacterium | reverse complement strand
AGAAGCACAAGACGCTCCACTGGAACGCCGTGTCGTGCGCCGAGTTCATGCGGACGACGAAGTTCCACCCCTACTACTTCGCCAACCAGCCCGACTCCCGGATGCAGGCCAACGGCATGGCGAAGTACATCCTCGACAAGATGGGCAAGCGGGTCTATCTCTTCTACACGGACTACGCCATGGGACAGTCTGACGGCCGTCAGTTCAAGACCGCCATCGAGAAGCTCGGCGGCGAGGTCGTGGGCGTGGCCGGGGCACCGCTCGACACGAAGGACTTCTCCCCCTGGTTCGGCGCCATCAAGGCCTCCAACCCTGAGGTGCTCTTCCTGGCCTTTGCGGGGACGGACTCGCTCCGTCTCATGACCCAGCTCCACAGCTTCGGTATGACGAAGCAGTACAAGCTGGCGGGGATCGACTGCTTCCTGCTCCAGCAGGACCTGCCGGCCATCGCTGAGCCCATGGAGGGGTTCGTCCAGCTCAACCACTTCTCCCCCTACAACCCGGACCCGGACATGCAGGCGTTCGTGACGAAATTCAAGAAGCGGTGGGGGGTGGACCCCAACATCGCGGCGGGCGCCTATGACGGGGTGATCTTCTGGGCCGAGGCCGTGAAGAAGGTCGGGAGCTTCGACGCCGACAAGGTGGCGAAGGCCCTGGAAGGGATGTGCATGGACAACACCCACATCGGCCGCCAGTGCATCCGGCCGGAAGACCATCAGATGGTGATGGACATGCACCTCTACCGGGTGGAGAAGGGGAAGAACCTCCCGATCGCCCGGATCGCCGGGAAAGACACCATCGGAGAGCCGATGGTGGGGAAGGACCCCGTGGAAGGGTTTACCTGGGAGATCAAGAAGAAGTAGCGGGTCGCGACCGCACGCGGTTGGGGGGGCGCCCGCCCGCCTGGGTGGGGCGCCCCTCTGCTGACTGATGGACTACGTCGTCGCCGTCCTCCTTCCCCAGATGCTCCACGGCCTCGTGTTCGGGGCCGCGCTGGGCCTCCTGGCGCTGGGGCTCACCGTGATCTTCGGGCTCCTGGGCGTGATGAACATCGCCCACGGCGAGCTCTTCATGCTCGGCGCCTACTTCGGCATCGTCGTGATCGCGCTCACCCAGTCGTTCTGGGTGGCGCTGGTCGTGGCCCCCGTCGGCGTGGCGCTGGTGGGCGCCCTGCTGGAGGTCTTCACGCTGCGCCCCCTCTACAAGCGGGAGCCCCTCTACGGCCTCATCCTGACCTTCGGCCTCGCGCTCACGCTCCGGGAGATCGTGCGGGAGGTCTGGGGGGGCGACATGCGCCGGATCCTCGAGCCGATCGCGGGCTCGGTGCCGCTGCTGGGGATGATCTACCCGAAGTACCGGCTCTTCCTCCTGGGGGCCTCGCTCCTCCTGCTCTTCGGGATCTGGCTCTTCTTCACCCGGACCCGCGCGGGGATCATCGTGCGCGCGGCCGTGCAGGACGCCGAGATGCTCGACGGCCTCGGCGTCGACGTCCCCCGGGTCTTCACGCTGACCTTCGCGGGATCCGCCGCGCTGGCGGCCCTCGCCGGGCTGCTGCTCGCCCCCATCTTCACGGTGGTGCCCACGATGGGCGTCGAGATGATCCTCCTCGCCTTCATCGTCGTGATCCTGGGGGGCATGGGGTCCCTCGGCGGATCGGTGCTCGCCGCGCTGATCATCGGGGAAGCCCAGAGCCTCTTCTCCCTCTGGATGAACCCGCAGCGCGTGGCCATCGCCCTGTTCACCATCATGATCCTCGTCCTGATCGTCCGGCCGCGCGGCCTCTTCGGCCGGGAGGGCGTCCTCGAGTGAGCTCCACCCGGTTCGGCTGGCGGGTGTGGGTCGTCTTCGCCGCGCTCGCGGTCCTGCCCGCCTTCCCGTTCATGACCGGCTACCGGCTCAACCTCGCGTTCGACGCCCTGCTCTTCGGCATCGTCGCGATGGGCCTGGACCTCCTCATGGGCTACACGGGATTGGTCTCGTTCGGCCACGCGGCGTTCCTGGGGCTGGGCGCCTACTCCACGGCCATCCTCCTGGAGCGCGGGGTGCGGTCGCTCTGGCTCTGCCTGCTGGTGGCCATCGTCGTCGTGGGGCTGTATGCCCTGGTCGTCGGCTACTTCGCGACCACCCGGCGCGGGATCTACTTCGCCCTGCTGACCTTGATCTTCGCCGAGGTGGTCTACACGTTCTTCCGCTACACGATGACCTTCGGCGGCTCGGACGGGATCCAGGGGCTCGAAGCCGCGTGGGTGCTCCCGGCCGTCCCGGCGTCGGCCATCGACAGCCCGCTCAAGAACTACTACACGGTGCTTGTCCTGCTCCTCCTCGCCTACGTCGCCTGTCGCGTTCTCACGGACTCGCACTTCGGCCGGGTCCTGATCGCGATCCGGGAGAACGAGGACCGGGCGCGCTTCCTGGGCTACAACGTCCGGCGGTACAAGATGGGCGTGTGCGTGATCTCGGCGCTGTTGACCGGCGTGGCCGGGGCGCTCTACCCGGTCCGGCTGGCGAACGCCACGCCGGATCTCCTCCTGTGGACGGTCTCGGGCGAGGCCATCGTCATGGTCATGATCGGGGGGATCGGGACCCTCGTGGGGCCGGTCATCGGCGGCGCTTTCTTCATCGTTCTCCAGGAAGAGGTCAGCACGTACGCCCCCAAGATCTACCAGGCCGTCGGCCTGTCGGCCGACAAGGGCGTGGGGCTCCACTTCCTCATCATCGGCGTCATCCTCGTCCTGATCGTGCTCTTCATGCCGAAGGGCCTCCTCGGCGCCGTGCGGGCCGTCGGGCTCCGGCGGCCGCGGTCCATGGCGCCTGCCCCCGCGGGGGGGAGCGAGTGAGCCACCCCGCGTCCGACGGCCGGCCCATCCTGCGGGTGGAGCAGGTCTCGAAGAGCTTCGGCGCGCTGGCCGCGCTCACCCGCGTGGACCTCGAGGTGCGGCAGGGGGAGGTGTTCTCCCTGATCGGTCCCAACGGGGCGGGGAAGAGCACCCTCTTCAACGTCATCACCGGGCTCTACCCTCCGGAAGCCGGGCGCGTGCTCTTCCTCGGGGACGAGATCACCGGGCTCGCGCCGGAAGCGGTGAACCGGCGCGGCATCGCCAAGACGTTCCAGATCACGAACATCTTCCCGGAGATCTCCGTCTTCGACAACGTGCGGGTCGCCGCCCAGTCCCGCGCGCCCGAGGAGGGGCGGCTCGGCGCCCTCTGGCGCGTGGCCGACGTGGGGGCGGAGGTCACCGCGCTCCTCACGGCGTTCAACCTCGCGGGCCGCGCCGACGAGCGGGCGCACAATCTCTCCCACGGCGAGCAGCGGTACCTGGAGATCTGCCTGGCCCTCGCGACGCGGCCCCGGCTGCTGCTGCTCGACGAGCCGACGGCGGGGATGACGCCCGGCGAGACGCGCGCGGCGACCGAGCTGATCCGCCGGGTCGCCGCCGAGCGCGGGCTCACCGTGCTCCTCATCGAGCACGACATGAGCGTCGTCATGGGGATCTCGAATCGCGTGGCCGTGCTGCATTTCGGCGAGAAGATCGCCGAGGGGACGCCCGAGGCGATCCGGAGCGACCCGAGGGTCATCGAGGCGTACCTGGGGGGCGCCGACTGACGTGCTGCGGCTGGTGGAGGTCCACGCGGCCTACGGCGCCACGCCGATCCTCTTCGGCGTCTCCCTGGCGGTCAACGACGGGGAGACCGTCGCGCTCCTCGGCCGGAACGGCATGGGCAAGAGCACGCTCCTCAAGACGATCATGGGGTTCCTCAAGCCCACCCGGGGCCGGATCGAGTTCCAGGGGCAGGACCTCGCGCGCCTCGCCCCGCACGACATCGCGCGGCTCGGGGTGGGGTACGTCCCGGAGAACCGGCGGATCTTCCCCGGTCTCACCGTGCGGGAGAACCTGGAGCTCGGTCTCTCCGCGGAGGCGTCCCGCGCGGCGGCCAATCGGCAGGCGCGGCTCGAGCAGGTGTTCGCCCACTTCCCGCGGCTCGAGGAGCGGCTCCACCAGTCCGGGCGGACGCTCTCCGGCGGCGAGCAGCAGATGCTGGCGATCGCGCGGGTGATGATGGCCGGCGCGAAGCTGATCCTCATGGACGAGCCGACGCAGGGGCTGGCCCCCGCCCTGGTCCGCCACATCCGGGAGATCGTCGAGGACGTCAAGCGACTCGGGATCACCGTGCTCCTGGTCGAGCAGAACGCGCGCATGGCGCTCCGGGTCTGCGACCGCGGCTACGTCATGGAGAAGGGCCTCATCGTCTTCGAGGGCTCCTCGGACGCGCTTCGCGAGAGCCCCGTCACCCGCGAGAAGCTCGGGGTCTGAGCGGGGATGCGGGCCTGGGCCTCGGGCGTGCTCTTCGGCGAGGGCCGGCGGGCGCGGCTCCTCCGCGCGGCGGTGTTCCTCGTCCTGGCGGGCGGGCTCATCTGGGCCCTCCCGGTCCGGAAGCCGGGGGAGGAGGGGAGCCGGTACCACCACGCCCCCGCCGCGCTCGACCTCTTCGAGCGCGCGGGCATCACCGAGCTGAAGGAGGGGCAGCGCGGCCCGGGCCTCCGGCTCGCGACGCTCGACGGGCGGCGCGCGACGCTCGCCGACTACGCGGGGAAGCTCGTCGTCGTCAACTTCTGGGCGACCTGGTGCACGCCGTGCGAGGTGGAGATGCCGACGCTCGAGCGACTCTGGCAGCGGTTCCGGCCCCGGGGCCTCGTCGTGCTCGGGGTCAACGTGGACCGCGGGGCGCCCCGCTCGCTCATCGAGCCCTACGTCCGAGGGAAGGCGCTGACGTTCCCGGTCCTGCTCGACCCCGACATGGCCGCGGCGAAGGCGTGGCGCGTCACGGGCCTGCCGGCCACCTTCCTGGTCCTGCCGAGCGGGGAGGTCGCGGGGATGGCGCTCGGCCTCCGCGAGTGGGACAGCCGCGAGATGGTGGCCCTCCTCGAGACGCTCCTCCCCGGCGCCCCGCCCGCCAAGCCCTGAGCGCGTGCCCCGCGTCTCTCCGCGACGTCGCGTGACGGTCGGCGAGCGCGTGACGGCCGCCCGGGGCCGGCTCGCCCCGTGAGCAAGGTCGTCACCCTCCCGGAGGCGGTGCGGCGCCACGTGCCGGACGGCGCCGCCGTCGTCCTCGGGACGGCGCTCGAGGCGCTCATCCCCTTCGCGGCGGTCCACGAGCTGATCCGGCAGGACCGCCGCGACCTCACGCTGATCGGCCCCATCTCCGACATCGCCTTCGACCAGCTCGTCGCGGCCGGGTGCGCGGGCCGCGTCGTCGCGTCCTGGGTGGGCAACGTCCAGCACGGCTCCGGCTACGGCTTCCGCCGGGCCATCGAGCAGGGGATCCCGCGGCCGGTCGAGGTCGAGGACCACTCGAACTTCACGATCGCGCTCGGCCTCGAGGCCGCCGCGATGGGGGTGCCGTATCTCCCGACGCGCACCCTGCTCGGCTCGGACATCCTGGCGCGGAACCCGCGGCTCCGCACGGCCCCGTGCCCGTTCACCGGCCAGCCGCTGGTCCTCGTGCCGGCCCTCGCGCCCGACGTCGCGATCCTCCACGTCCAGCGGGCCGACCCGGACGGGAACTGCCACGCCTGGGGCGCCCCGGGGGTGAGCGCGACCGCGGCCAAGGCGAGCCGGGCGGTCATCGTTGTCTGCGAGGAGCTGGTGGACCCGGCCGTCATCCGGAGCGACCCGAACCGGACCCTCGTCCCGGGGTTCCTCGTGAGCGCGGTCGTCCGCTTGCCGTGGGGCGCCCACCCCTCGCCCGTCCAGGGCCACTACAACCGCGACCACGCGGTCTACCGCGAGTACCACGAACGATCGGCGACCGCGGAAAGCGCAGCCGCGTGGCTCCGCGAGTGGGTGCTGGAGGTCGGGGACCACGCCGGCTACCTCGCGAAGCTCGGCCGCGCCCGGCTGGACGGCCTCAGGCCCAGGGCGTCCCGGCTCGCCGCGCCGGTCGATTATGGCTTCTGAGGCGGTGCACCCCTCTCCCTCCTGGAGGGAGGGGGAGGGAGCGCTCTGACGTGGCGAGCTACACCCCCGGCGAGCTGATGGTCGCCGTCGCCGCCCGGGAGATCCGGGACGGCGAGGTGGTCTTCGTCGGGATGCGGTTGCCGATCCTCGCCTTCTGCCTCGCGCGCTCGACCCACGCCCCCTCGGCCATCGGGGTCTTCGAGAACGGGACGGTGCGCGACAGCCCGGCCCACGAGTTCGTCGTCACGATCTCCGACGGCCCGAACATCGCGGGCGCCCTCTGGTGCACGGAGATGCGCGACGTGATGGCCCTCCTCCAGTCGGGGCGCGTGGACCTCGGGTTCCTCGGCGGCGCCCAGGTCGACCGCTTCGGCAACCTGAACACGGGGTACGTGGGGCCGCCGGGCCGGGCCACGCGCCTGCCCGGCTCCGGGGGCGGCGGGGACATCGCCTGCCTGGCCCGCCGCCACGTCATCATCATGACCCACGAGCGGCGGCGCTTCGTCGAGCGCGTGGACTACGTGACCTCGCCCGGCTTCGGGGAGGGCGGCGACTGGCGGCGGCGCGTCGGGCTACCGGGCGGCGGCCCGGCCGCCGTCATCACGACGCTCGGCCTGTTCCGGTTCGACCCGGCGACGCGCGAGATGGTGCTCGCGAGCACCCACCTCGGCGTGACCGTGGGCCAGGTCCGCGCGCAGACCGGCTGGCCCCTCGCGTGCGCCCCCGAAGTGACGGAGACCGTGGCACCGACCCCGGCGGAGCTGGCCGTGATCCGCCGCTTCGACCCCGAGGGCTTCTGGACCCGCGGCCGCCCTTGACCCTCTCCCCCCGCCCGGGGGAGAGGGCAGGGGTGAGGGGGCGCATGCGCCGCCACAGAGAGCCTCTGGCCCTGCTGGTCCTCGGCCTCGGGCTTCTGGCGTTCTCCGGGATCGCCCCCCGCGACCGCTTCACCTGGTGGCTCGAGGTCGGGCCCGTGCTCCTCGGCATGCCGATCCTCCTGGCCACGTACTCGCGCTTCCGGCTGACGCCGCTCCTCTACCGGCTGCTCTTCCTCCACGCGGCGATCCTCATGCTCGGCGGCCACTACACCTACGCCGAGGTCCCGCTCGGCTTCTGGCTCCGCGATGCCTTCGGGCTCGCCCGGAATCCCTACGACCGGATCGGGCACTTCGCCCAGGGATTCGTCCCGGCGATGATCGCGCGGGAGATCCTCGTGCGGCGCTCGCCGCTCCGGCCGGGGAAGTGGCTCTTGACGCTCGTGACGTGCGTCGCGCTCGCGATCAGCGCACTCTACGAGCTGCTGGAGTGGTGGGCCGCGGTCCTGACGGGTGAGGCGGCCGCCGCCTTCCTCGGCGCCCAGGGGGACCCCTGGGACACGCAGTGGGACATGTTCCTCGCACTGGTCGGCGCCGCCGCGGCGCAGCTCCTGCTCGGCCGCCTCCACGACCGCCAACTCGCCCGCGTCGCAGCCCAGAAAGGCGTTGACGACTCTCCCGTGTCGGCATAGAGTCTCCCCAAGACCGACGCGTCCGGCCCTCGGGGGGTCAGGGCCCCGGACGGCAGTTCGACGCCCTCGTAGACGGCAACGGCGCCGGCGGGGGCGTTCGTGTTCTGACCCTCGGCGGTCGGGGCAAGGAGACGGCGATGGAAGGCCTCAGCGAGTATCACGACGAGTACTCCGAGTCGCTCGAGAGCGACTTCCGGAAGCTCGAGGGCGCGCTCGTCAGCGACACCGTGAAGCTGCTCGCCCCCAGCGAGCCGATCAAGCTCCGGGAGCAGAACACGGTCCACGAGGCGATCACGCAGATGGGCGAGAAGCGCCGGGCCGCCGTCGTCATCGTGGACGCCGAGGGGCGCCTGATCGGGATCTTCACCGAGCGCGACCTGCTCCGCCGCGTCGCGGTGCCGGGCCGGGACCCCAAGCAGACGCGCCTCGCCGAAGTCATGACGCGCGATCCGGAGACCCTCGCCGCGGACGACCTGATCGCGTACGCGATCAACCGGCTCCACCACGCGAGCTACCGGACGTTCCCGCTCGTGGACGCCCAGCACCGGCCGATCGGGATCATGACGGTGACCGACATCGTCCAGTGGCTCGCCGACATCTTCCCCGAGGCCATCGTCAACCTCCGCCCCGGCGGCCGGCTCAAGCACCCCGGCGAGACCGACGCGGGCTGACCTAGTCGCCGGGACGGCCGTGACGCACCTGGGTCGGGGGCTGCTCCTCGCCTGTGGCCTCCTCGTGGTGCCCGTCGCCGCCGCGCAGCCGCCGGCGAAGGCGACTCGGATCGGCGTCCTGTGCAGCGCCGCGCTCCGCGAAGCCTTGGCGCAGGGCCTCCGCGAGCTCGGCTACGCCGACTACAAGCACTTCGTGATCGAGTCGCGCGGCGGGGCCGCGGAGGATCTCCCCCGAGTCGCCGCCGACCTCGTTCGCCGCCCGGTCGACGTGATCGTGGCCTGCGCCACGCCGGAGGCGCACGCGGCGAAGGGGGCAACGACGAGCGTTCCCATCGTCGCGATCGCCGAGGATCCGGTGGGGTCGGGACTCGTCGCGAGCCTCGCCCGGCCCGGCGGGAACGTCACCGGCGTGTCGCTCCTCTCGCCGGAGCTCGGCGTCAAGCGGCTCCAGCTCCTCAAGGAGGCCGTGCCGCGGGCCTCCCGGATTGCCGTGTTCTGGTCCTTTTATCAGCCCGGCAGGCCGGACCCGGCGGAGGCGAAGGCCATGCAGGACGCGGCGCCGGCCCTGGGCACGAAGCTCACCGTCCTCGGGGCCCGACGACCCCACGAGTACGACGACGTGCTGGCGACTGTGGTCAGGGCGCGCGCGGACGCCGTCATCGTGACCACCGACACGCTGGGCTATCCGCACGACGCACGACTCCGGGAGCTTCTCGCCCGCTACCGGCTCCCGGCGATGTTCCATCAGCGCGAGCAGGCCGAAGCGGGCGGCCTGATGTCGTTCGGGGTCAGCATGCCGGCCGTGGCCCGCCGTGCCGCCGCCTACGTGGACCGGATCCTCAAGGGCGCCAAGCCGGCGGACCTGCCCGTCGAGCAACCGACGACGTTCGAGCTGGTCGTCAACCTCAAGACCGCGAAGACCCTCGGCCTCACGATCCCCCAGTCGATCCTCATCCGCGCAGACCAGTTGATCCAGTAAGCGCCGTCGGCATGAGCCAGGAGATTCACGCGTGGCTCACCGGGTTCGAAGCGGCCGTGCGGGCGTGCGACTTCGACGCGGCGCGCGGGTTCTTCGCGCCGGATGCGGTCGCCTTCGGGACTCGCGCGGAGAAAGCCCGGGGGCTGGACCGGATCGTGGCCGAGCAGTGGTGGCACGTGTGGCCACGGATCCGGGAGTTCCGCATCACGGACCCCGTCGTCCACGTGAAGGGCGACGCGGCCTGGGTCGCCACGATGTGGGAAACCACGCGCCCGGACGGCCCGAAGAGCGTTCGCCGCGGCCGCGGGACGTTCGTTCTCGAGCGGCGAGACGGCCGGTGGCTGGCCGTCCACAGTCACTTCTCCCTGGTCCCGGAGGACCCGCAGCTCTGACGCGGCGCTGGCCCCGGGCCTGCCGCCCTACGCGCCGCCGCCCCGCTCCGCCTCGGCCTCCCGAGCGAAGTCTCGCCGCGGCCCCCGGCCGCTCAGCTCGACCCACCTCGGGTACACCCGGCGGAAGTCCGCGAGCATGGTCTCGAACGGCACGTCGGCGTAGTGACCGCGGTCGGCGACGTACTCCATGTGCCGGCGGCCCGCCCGGTCGTACTCGTGGAAGAGCGAGTCGTGGCGGCCATCGAACTCGAGCGGGTGGACCCCGAAGCGCTCGCAGAGGCTCAGGTTGAAGGCCGGGGTCGCTTTCACCCAGCGGCCGTCGAGGTAGAGCTCCGTCAAGCCGTGCCAGACGAAGAGATCGGTGCCGAGGAGCTCGAGGAGCTTCTTCGTCGCCAGGTGGTTGCGGACGTCGGCGTAGCTGACCCGGGCCGGGATCCCCACCACCCGCGCGCCGGCGGCCAGGAGCGCCGCCTTCGGGACGCAGAAGCCGCGCCCCGCGCGGAGGCAGTCGCTGGCCCGGTAGTACCCCGGGGTCTCGCCGACGCAGTAGGCGTCGTAGAGGACCCCGTCGCGGACCGCGTAGTAGAGGCGCACCGCCCGCTGGACGTCGTCGGGGGCGCCGGCGGTGGTGCGCCCGGCGAAGGCCCGGACGTCGGGGTGGTCGCTGTCCACGAAGGTCCCGGGCTCGAGGTAGGGCCCCAGGTCGAGACTCTGCTGGGCGTCGCTCGTGAGCGTCATCGTGCGTGCCTCATGGCCGCTTCCGACTATGCCACGGGCCGGGGGTCTTTGAAAGCCAGGTTCCGGCCCCCAGGTTCCCGCACCCACACGGGGATCGCGGGGCTGACCCTGGGCGGCGGGATCGGCTGGCTCATGCGCAAGCACGGGCTGGCCGCCGACAACCTGCTATCGGCGGACGTGGTCACCGCGGAGGGCGAGTGCCTGCGGGCCAGCGAGAGGGAGCACGCCGATCTGTTCTGGGGCCTCCGCGGGGGCGGCGGCAACTTCGGCGTGGTCACGTCCTTCGAGTATCGTCTGCATCCCGTCGGACCCATCGTCCTGGCCGGCGTCATCCTCCACCCTGCCGCGAGGGCCCGCGACGTGCTCGGCTTCTACCGCGACTACATCGCCAGCGCGCCCGACGAGCTGACGACCATCGCGGTCCTCAGGATGGCACCGCCCGCGCCGTTCCTCCCTCCGTCGGTGCACGGACAACCGGTGGTGGTCATCGGCGCGTGCTACGCGCGCCCCGTGGAGGAGGGCGAGCGAGCGGTTGCCCGGCTGCGTCGGTTCGGCGAGCCACTGGTGGACCTGATCCGCCCGACGCCGTACGCCTCACACCAGGCACTGTTCGACGCCACCGCGCCCCATGGGCTTAGCTACTACTGGAAATCGGAGTATG
>CAYQDR010000145.1:0-10914 GCA_964416315.1 uncultured bacterium | reverse complement strand
TCGCGGCGGCCTTCTCCTCGGGCAGGCCGCCGAGCTGCCGGTTGACCAGCGCGCACGCCTTCTTGAGGATCCTACGTTCCTCATCGAGCGCTTGCGTGACTCGCACGAACAGGGGGTCGAGGGCCGGAATGCCATCGTGCGCGCGCAAGAAAAAGCGTACAAGGCTTGTCTCGCGCGTCTCGACAATCTCCTGCGTCTCAAGACCGCTCCCGAGAACGTCGACGGGAGTCTCCTGAGTGACGAGGAGTACGCGCGTCAGCGAGCAGATCTCCTCAAAGAAAAAGCGCGCCTGGAGGAGCTCTTCAAAGACACCGGGCACCGGATCATTCAGAGTCTGGCGAACGCGAACTTTACGGGCAGCGGCTACACCCAGGCCCGTTGCTTATGGATTTGCGGCAAATGATCCTCCATGCATGAAAAAGGTGTCAGACATCCGGTAGCCCCGTGCGGAGTACCACAATACTGGCGAGTCGCCCAAGAGAGACTCGCTGTTGAGTAGGAGCCCGTAATCAATAGGGTCTTCCTCGCCCGGGTGAAATGCTGTTACTGCGACATCGACGTCCTGATTCGATCCACCGTTCCCGTGGAGACGACCTCGAGAGCATTCTCGTCCGGCGCGTCAAGTCGTCGCCCGTCGTGACCGTCGGTCCGGACGACGCCCTGAAGTGGGCGGTGGGCCTCACGCTCGAGCGAAAGCTCGGCGCGTCGCCGACTGCTCGCCCCGCACCGTCGCCTTGCCCCCGAGCGTGACGAACAGCCGGTAGCAGCCGCCGACCGCCTCCGGGCAGAACCTGAGCCCCAGCGGCTCGCGAAGCCACACGAGGCCCGTCTCGTGGTCGAGGACCGCCTGGTCACCCATGACCAGATCGAAGCGACGCGGCCCCGTGAGGATCTGGTCGAAAGGCGCGCGTGACGATCCGCTCCACACCCCGAACCTGGGGCCTCGGGCTCAGGGCACGCGGTGGGTACGGTGCTGGAGGACGCCGCGGGCGAGGAAGATGCCGGTGATGGCCTCGGTGGCTTCGACGAAGCGAGGGTCCTTGCGGGCCGCGAGGCCGCGCGGGCGCTCGAGCTCGACGGGGAGGACGTGCTCGATCCGCCCGGGGCGGGGGGACATGGCGACGACGCGGTCGGCGAGCAGGACGGCCTCATCCACGCTGTGGGTGATGAAGACGACCGTCATCCGGTTGGCGAGCCACAGCTCCTCGAGGTCGAGGCGCATCTGCTCGCGGGTCAGGGCGTCGAGCGCGCCGAACGGCTCGTCCATCAGCAGGATCCGCGGATCGTGGAGGAGGGCGCGAGCGATGGAGGTCCGCTGGCGCATGCCGCCCGAGAGCTCGTGGGGGTAGCGATCCGAGAACTCGGCGAGCCCGACCTTCGCGAGGAGCTCCTTCGCGCGGTCCACGTAGTCCTCCTTTCGCAGACCGCGGATTTCGGCCTGGAAGAGCACGTTGCCGAGCGCCGTTCGCCAGTCGAGCAGGACGGGGTTCTGGAAGACGATGCCGAGGTCGTTGACGGGCTTCGTGACCTCTCGCCCGAAGATCGTGATCCGGCCGGTGGAGGGCGGGATGAGCCCCGCGACGAGGCGGAGGAGCGTGGACTTGCCGCAGCCGGAGGGGCCGACGACGGCGACGAACTCGCCGTCGGCGATCGCGAGGTCGACCGGGTCGAGGGCGGGGGTGACGGTGTGGCGGCTGCGGAACGTCTTCGACACGCCCGCGAGCTCGATGCCGACGCGCGCCGACTCGGTCGACCGACTCACGCGCGCACCGGGTCGGGCTCTTGACAACGCGGGGGCGTTCGCATAGTCGTTGGGTGGCGTCCCAGCACTACTACGCGTCGAGTACCCAGTCAAGCTCGATCCGGGGGGTTCATGGCGCGCGGATCACGCCGGCAGTGGACCGAGGGCGTGCGGATCGTCGCGACCCTGGTGGGCTTCTTCCTCGTCTGGGAGGCGGGGACGCGGCTCCTCCGCGCGCCCGAGTACATCCTGCCGGCGCCGTCGGCGATCTTCGCGGGGATGGCGGAGAGCTCGTCACACCTCGTCGCGGCGACCCTGTTCACGTTGCGGCCCATGCTGGTGGGGTTCGCCATGGCGGTCGTCGTGGGGGTCGGCCTCGCGCTCCTGATCGCGTTCTCGCGGGTCGTGGAGTCCACGCTCTACCCGCTGATCGTGCTCCTCCAGATCGTGCCGAAGATCGCGGTGGCGCCGCTCTTCATCATCTGGTTCGGGTTCGGGCTGATCCCGAAGGTCCTGCTGGTCTTCCTGCTCTCGTTCTTCCCGATCGTGGTCGGCTCGATCACCGCGTTCAAGTCGGTGGACCCGGACATCCTCGACCTTGCCCGCTCGTCGGGGGCGAAGCCGCTGCGGATCTTCTGGATGGTGCAGCTCCCGCACGCGCTGCCGATGCTGTTCGCGGGCTTCAAGGTGGCGGCCGCGCTGTCGGCGACCGCGGCCGTGGTCGCGGAGTTCGTGGCGTCGGACCGGGGGCTCGGGTACCTCCTGCTCCACTACAACGGCAACCTCAACACGACGATGACCTTCGCCACGATCCTGGTGCTCAGCGCGCTGGGGCTGGCCCTCTACGGGATCGTCGAGCTGATCGAACGCCTGGCGATCCCCTGGCACGTCTCGCAGCGGCGCACCGAGCTCGAGTTGTCGAACCCCTGACCCGGCACCCCGAGGAGGGAGCGATGAAGCGCCTGGTCTCGATCACCCTGATGCTCGCGTGCCTCACGCTCGTGGTCGCGCCCGCGCCGCCCGCGCTGGCGCTCGACAAGGTGAGCTTCCGTCTGAACTGGATCCTCTCGGGCTTCCACACCGTCTTCTACCTCGGGCTCGAGCGGGGCTACTACCGGGACGAGGGAATCGACCTTTCGATCGGCGAGGGGCAGGGCTCGATCCGGGCCGTCCAGGTCGTGGCGGCGGGCGGGGACAACATCGGCCTGTCGGACGGCTCGAGCGTGATCTCGGGCAACGCCCGCGGCGCCGACGTGATGGCGTTCATGGGGGTCATGAACAAATCGCCCTACACGATCTCGGCGCGCGCCGACTCGGGGGTGAAGAAGCTCAAGGACCTGGAGGGCCGGATCATCGCCGCCACGGCGGGCGAGCCGGGGCTCCCGCTCCTCCAGGCGATCTGGAAGGTGAACGGCATCGACGGGGGCAAGGTCCGGATCCTGAACGTGGACGGGCCGGGGAAGATCGTCGCGGTCCTCGAGAAGCGCGCGGACGCGCTGCTCGCGGGGATCGAGAACCAGGTCATCATCCTCCGACACCGGGGGGTCGAGCAGGTCGTCTTCCACTATCCCGACGTCGGGGTGAACACGCTCGGGCTCACGATCCACGCCAAGCGCGAGTACGTCCAGAAGAACCCGGATCTCATCCGCCGGTTCGTCCGGGCGACGATCCGCTCCTTCCAGGCGGCGATGGAGAACCCGGAGGCGTCCGTCGAAGCCGGCATGAAGGTGAAGCCGGGCGTGGACCGGCGGCTCACGCTGGACCAGCTCAAGGCGTCGCTGCCGCTCGTCTACTCGCTCCACGACGACAGGAAGCGGCTCGGCTGGATGAGCCCGAAGGACTGGGAGGACACGCTCTCGCTCATGAAGGAGTACATGGAGCTGAGGACCGACCTCGCGCCGACGACGTTGTACTCGAACGCCTACCTGCCCTACCAGTAGCCCTGACGCGCGCGGGGCGCCCGGCGAGCCGGCCGGGCGTCCCGCGTCCGCGCTCCCCGACCGACATGAGCCTCGCCGGGACCGGCCTCGTCGCGATCTGGCACGACATCACGCCCGAGGGCCGGGGGGAGTTCTACGAGTGGCACAACCGCGAGCACATGCCGGAGCGGGTCGCCATCCCGGGCTTCATCCGCGGCCGCCGGTACATCGCCGAGCGCGCAGCGCCCGAGTTCTTCAACCTCTACGAGGCGGAGACGATCGGGGTGCTCAGAGGCCCGGAGTACAGCCGTGTGGTCACACAGGGTATAATGTGGTCGCACGAATCGCCATGTCATCAGGGGGGCATCCTGGATGAAGGAAGCCAGCGTCGGCGTCCGGGAGCTGAAGGCCCGGCTCAGCGAGCACTTGCGGGAGGTGAAGGCCGGACGGACGATCGCGATCACCGAGCGGGGTCGGACCGTGGGACGGATCGTCCCCGTCGGCCAGCCAATCCGCGAGCGCCTGGAAGTCATGCGCCGCGCCGGCCTGCTGGCCTGGAGCGGCAAGAAGCTGCCGCCCGCTCGGCCTGCCGCCCGCGTCAGGGGTCGAGGCACGGTGGCCGACTTGCTCGTCGAGGACCGGGAGCGGGAGTGATCGTCTACGCGGACGCGAGCGCCTTGGTCAAGCGGTACGTGGCCGAAGCCGGGTCGCCGGAGACCAATCGCTTGATGGCCCGCGCCGAGGTCGTTGGGACCGTCCTGCTCAGCCGTGCCGAGGTGGCCGCGGCGCTGGCGAAAGCCGTGCGCCTGAGCCTGCTTCCCCAGGCCGAGGCGGCGGCAGCATTGCGGGCCTTTCGCTCCCAGTGGAGCGACCTGGCGCGCCTGCCCGTCACTGAGGTGCTCATGGCCAGGGCCGATGCGCTCGCGTGGGACGCCAGTCTGCGCGGTTACGACGCGGTCCACCTCGCGGCCGCCCTGTCGTGGCAGGACTCGCTCGCCGAGCCGGTAACCCTGGCGACGTTCGATCGCAGACTGTGGAACGCGGGATCCGACGTCGGCCTCGCCGTCTGGCCCGACGCCATCGACCGGCTTACGCGCGCCCAGGTCTGATCGGGCACCCGTCCTGACGGTGCGGCTGCTGGTCGCATTCGTTTCGCGTCCTTGTGCTGTGCGCGGCGGCAAATCCAAGCGCCGCGTCGGCTATCGACTCGCCGCGCAACGCTTGCCGAGATGACCGTGCAAAAGTACTCTTGCAGCCAGCCCAGAGCGCGTCCGTGACCGCGCCTCAGGCATCTTCTCGCGGCCGGGCGTGGGTCATGTGGGGGATCCCCGCCGCCCTGTTCCTCATTGCCTTCGCCCACCGCGTCGCCCCGGGCGTCATCGCCAAAGAGCTGATGCAGGAGTTCCGCGCGAGCAGCACGCTCGTCGGGCTCCTCTCCGCGGCGTACTTCTACGCCTACGCGGGGCTCATGGTGCCGGCCGGGGTCCTCATCGACGCCTTCGGCGTCCGCCGCGTCGTGGCGGCCGGGGGCGCCGTGATGGGCCTCGGCACGCTCCTCATGGCCGCCGCCCCCGCGCAGACCCCGCTCTTCGCCGGTCGCTTCCTCGTCGGGCTGGGCGCTTCGGTGACGTTCGTCGGGGCGCTCAAGGTCGCCGCGACCTGGTTCCCGCCTGCCCAGTTCGGCACGCTCTCGGCGGTCACCGCCACGGTCGGGGTCCTCGGCTCCCTGGCCGCCACGGCGCCCTACGCGGCGCTCGTCGCGCTGACCGGGTGGCGGGGCGCGTTCTGGCTCGTCGGGCTCGCCACGCTGGCGGGCGCCGCCCTCTGCCTCGCGGTCGTGCGCGACCGCCCGGAGGGCGCGGAGGCCGCGGGCCCCGCGCCGAGCTTCCGCGCCGTCCTTCTGGGGACGCGCGAGGTCTTCGCGAACCCGCACACGTGGCCGCCCTTCCTCGCGTTCTTCTGCCTCTACGCGGCGTCGAGCAACCTGATGCTCTGGGTCGTGCCGTACCTCCGTGACGCGTACGGGCTCTCGACGACGGAGGCGGCGCTCTACGCGACGGCCACCGCCCTCGCCCTCCTCGTCGCCGGGCCCCTCACCGGCTTCCTCTCGGACCGGATCGTCCGCCGCCGGAAGCTCCCCTACATCGTCCTGGCGGCCGCCTCGTTCGCGCTCTGGGTGCTCTTCGTCGCGACGCTCGGCAGACTGCCGCTCTCGGGCGTGTACGCCCTCTTCTTCGCGATGGGGCTCGTCGGCGGCGCCTTCGTCCTGACGTGGCCGATCGGGCGGGAGGTGAACCCCCCGCACCTGGCGGGCATCGCCGTCGCCGTCGTCAACCTGGGCGGGTTCCTCGGCGCCGCGCTCACGCAGGGTCCGATCGGAGCCGTCCTCGACGCCCGGTGGGCCGGCGCCGTCGTGACCGGCGCGCGCGCCTACCCGCCCGAGGCCTACCGCGCCGCCTTCACTGTCTGCGCGGCGTTCGTCCTGGCCGCGGTGCTCCTCGCGCTCCTGCTCCGCGAGACCCGCGGCCAGAACGTCTACGCCCGGCGCTGACCACAGGAGGCAAACGCCATGGAGATCGATCCCACCACCATCGAGGAGCGGCAGCGCGGTTTCCTGCCCGGCCTGCTCGGCATCCGGCTCGTCGAGGCCACGCGGGACCGCGTCGTGGCGGAGCTCGCCATCCGCGACGAGCTCCGGACGCCGGGGGGCGCCCTCCACGGCGGCGCGATCATGGCGCTGGCCGACACCACCGGCGCCACCGCCACCGTGCTGAACCTGCCGCCCGGAGCCTGGACCACCACGCTCGAGTCGAAGACGAACTTCTTCGCCGCCGGCCGCGAGGGCACGGTCCGCGCGGAGGCGCTCCCCCTGCACCGCGGCAAGCGCACGATGGTCTGGCAAACGCGGGTCACCGACGCGGCGGGGCGCCTCCTGGCCCTGACGATCCAGACCCAGATGGTGCTGACGGCCGAAGGACGGTAGACACGAGGTGGGGTGCGGCGAATCTGCTATGCTAGGGCCTTCGAGGAGGCCACGTGTGGTCGGGACGACGGCGGACAAGCCCACGGTCAGCCCCGAGGACCTCGAGCGGCTCGCGACCTTCGCGGTCACGCTCGTCCCGGACAGCGCCGCGGTCGGGCTCGGCTCCGGCCGGGCCGCCACGGCGTTCGTGCGCGCCCTCGGCGCGCGGGTCCGCGGAGGTTTGCGCGTGCGCGGCGTGCCGACCTCCGAGGCGACGGCTGCGCTGGCACGCGAGGTCGGGATCCCGCTGATCGACCTCGACCGGACGCCGCTCGAGCTGACCGTGGACGGGGCCGACGAGGTGGATCCGGACCTGAACCTGATCAAGGGCTACGGCGGCGCGCTGGTCCGCGAGCGGATCGTCGCTGCCGCCTCGCGGCGCCAGGTGATCCTGGTGACGCCGGACAAGCTGGTTCCGCGCCTCGGCAGCCGCGGGCGCCTGCCGGTGGAGATCGTGGCGTTCGCGCGACGGCTCTGCGAGCGGCGCCTCGAGGCGCTCGGCTGCCGGCCCGAGCTGCGCGGGGGCGAGGCCCGCCCATTCCTCAGCGACAACGGGAACTGGATCCTCGACTGCGCCGTCGCCCCGCTCGACGACCCTGCGGGGCTCGAGCGCGAGATCCGGCGGATCCCCGGCGTCGTGGACACGGGCCTCTTCCTCGGCACCGCCGAGACGGTCGCCCTGGCCGAGGGCGGCGCGGTGCGGACCCTCCGGCCGCGGCCGGCGCGCTAGAGCGATGATCAAGGAGGCACCAGCAGCTCGCCTGTCCGCACAGCGCTGACCGAACCGCTCCCAGCGCGGGCTTTGCCCGCGCAACGGCTCCTGGGGGGAGGTTCGGCCCCCCGGCGGGGTGGCGCGGATCGCGCGGCGCCAGCCGCACGAGACGCGACGGGGAGATGGAGAGGGGGGCGTAGCCCCCCTCCGAGGGATCGAGGGGAGGAGGCGCGGATGGAGCTCGGCTTCGTCGGTCTGGGACGGATGGGGATGAACATGGTGACCCGGCTCGCGCGCGGCGGCCACCACGTCGTCGCCTGGAACCGCACGCCGGACAAGATCCGCGAGGCGGAGGGCCACGGGGCGGTGGGGGCGAAGACGCTGGCCGATCTCGTCGCGCAGCTCGCGCCGCCGCGGGCCGTCTGGGTGATGGTCCCCGCCGGGCTCCCGACGCAGGAGACGATCACCACGCTCGCGAAGCTCCTCGCCCGGGACGACGTGATCATCGACGGCGGCAACACGAACTTCCACGACGACGCGCGGCGCGCCGAGGAGCTGCGCGGGCCGGGGATCCACTACGTGGACGTGGGAACGAGCGGCGGGATCTGGGGGCTCACGGTCGGCTATTGCCTCATGGTCGGGGGCGAGGAGGCCATCTTCCGGCGCCTGGAGCCGATCTTCAAGACGCTCGCGCCGGAGCACGGCTACGGCTACATGGGCGCGCACGGCGCGGGGCACTACGTGAAGATGGTGCACAACGGGATCGAGTACGGCCTGATGCAAGCCTACGCGGAAGGGTTCCACCTGATGCACGAGAGCCCGTTCCGCCTCGACCTCCCGGCGATCGCCCGGCTCTGGATGCAGGGGAGCGTCGTCCGCTCGTGGCTCCTCGAGCTGGGCGCCACCGCGCTCGAGCAGGACCCGGGGCTCGAGAAGATCCGGGGCTACGTGGAGGACTCCGGCGAGGGCCGCTGGACCATCCTCGACGCCATCGACCAGGACGTGCCGCTCTGGACGATCACGGCGTCCCTGTTCGCGCGCTTCCGGTCCCGCGAGGCCGACCCGTTCGCCGACCGCATGCTGGCGGCGCTGCGGAACGCGTTCGGCGGCCACGCGGTCCGCAAGCGGGAGTGACGGCGATGGCGGACCTGCGCGGGCCCGACCCGATGAGCGCGAACCCGCTGACCGCCGGCCCGGAGCTCGGGCGCCTCCCGGCGCCCTGCTCCGTCGTCATCTTCGGGGGGAGCGGCGACCTCGCGAAGCGGAAGCTCCTCCCGGCGCTCTACAACCTCGCGCTCGACGCGCTCCTCCCCGGGTGCGCGGTCGTCGGCGTCTCGCGGAAGGACATGCCCGCGGAGCACTACCGGAAGTTCGCGCGGGAGGGCGCCGAGCGCCACTCGCGCCGCTCGGTCGAGCAGGCGCGGTGGGCCGACTTCGAGCGGCTCCTCGACTACGTGCCCGGCGCCGTGGACGACCCCGCCGCCTACGCGCGCCTCCGCGTCCGGCTCGAGGCGCTCGAGCGCGAGCACGGCCTGCCCGGCAGCCGCCTCTTCTACCTCGCCATCCCGCCCAGCTCGATCGGCGTCTGCACCGAGAATCTCCGCGTGGCGGGGCTCGTCTCGGGCCCGGACGACCCGCGCTTCACCCGCATCATCGTCGAGAAGCCGATCGGTCACGACCTCGCGAGCGCGCGCGAGGTCAACGAGACGCTGGCCCGAGTCTTCGACGAGCACCAGATCTTCCGGATCGACCACTACCTCGGCAAGGAGACCGTCCAGAACCTCCTCGTCCTGCGCTTCGCCAACTCCTTCCTCGAACCGCTCTGGAACCACAAGTACGTGGACCACGTCCAGATCACGGTCAGCGAGGAAGAGGGCGTGGGGTCGCGCGCGGGGTACTACGAGGAGGCCGGGGCGCTCCGGGACATGCTCCAGAACCACATCCTCCAGCTCCTGTGCCTGACCGCGATGGAGCCGCCGCGCTCGCTCGACGCGGACGTCGTCCGGAGCGCCAAGCTCGAGGTCCTCCAGAGCCTCCGGCCGCTCGACGCCGCCGAGGTGGCGCGCTCGATCGTGCGGGGGCAGTACGGCGCGGGCTACGCGCGCGGCGAGCCGGCCCCCGGCTACCGGCAGGAGGCGGGGGTGCGCCCCGGCTCGACCACCGAGACCTACGTCGCGCTCCGGTGCTACATCGACAACTGGCGCTGGGCGGGCGTCCCCTTCTACCTCCGCACGGGCAAGCGGATGCCGAAGCGCGCGAGCGAGATCGCCGTCCAGCTCCGCCCGGTCCCCCAGATCCTCTTCAACGCCAACCCGGCGAGCCCGCTCGACCCCAACGTGGTGTCGGTCCGGATCCAGCCCGACGAGGGGATGTCGCTCCGCATCTCCTCGAAGCTCCCGGGGCCGCGCGTCCGGATCTTCCCCGTGCGGATGGACTTCCGCTACGGCGCGACCTTCGGCGAGTCGTCCCCCGAAGCGTACGAGCGGCTCCTCCTCGACGTCATGGCGGGGGACGCGACGCTCTTCATGCGCCGCGACGCCGTCGAGGTCTCCTGGGCGTGGATCGACCCGATCCGCACCGCGTGGCAGGCGAGCGGCGCCACGAGCCTCCCCGAGTACCCCAGTGGGAGCTGGGGCCCCCTCGAGGCCGACCGCCTCATCCAGGCCGAGGGACGCGCCTGGCGCACGCTGTGACGCCCGACCCGCTCACCAGCACCCCCCCGCGCTACGTCTCCGTCGAGGCCATCGAGCGCGAGTTCGAGGCGCTCTGGCGCGCGACCGCCGCCGGCGCGGACCCCGATCACCCCGTCTTCCGCTCCACCATGTCGAACGTCGTGGTGTTGTGCCGGAGCGACGCGGAGGCGGGGGCGGTGATGGCGGAGCTGCCGGAGGTGCTCGCCGTCCACCCCGCGCGGGCCATCGTCCTGATCGCCGACGCCGCCGCGGAGACGGCGCCCCTCGACGCGTACATCGCGGCCCACTGCACGCTTCGCGAGGGCAGCCAGGTCTGCGGCGAGTCCGTCACGGTGACGGCGCGGGGCGACGCGGTCCGGCGGCTCCCGGCGACGGCGCGCGGCCTCCTGGTCGGCGACCTGCCGACGACGCTCTGGTGGGCGACGCCGGAGGCCCCCGTCCTCGGCGGGCCGCTCTTCGCGGAGCTCGCCGAGATGGCGCGGCAGGTCATCTTCGACAGCCTCGGCTGGCTGGAGCCCGTCCGCGGCATGGCGGCGATGGCGCGGCTCGAGGGTGACCGGCCACTCCTCATGGACGTCTGCTGGCGCCGGCTCCGCGGCTGGCGGCGGATCCTCTCGCAGGGGCTCGATCCGGCCTTCGCGCCGGGCGCCGCCGAGCACGTGGGCGAGTTGGTCCTCGAGCACGGGCCGCACGCGCTGACACAGGCCTGGCTCCTCGTCGGCTGGTTCGCGTCGCACCTCGGCTGGCGGCCGGCGACCGGGAAGGTCGCGCCCGGCACCGAGGTGACCTGGCGCTTCGAGTCCGCGCGCGGGCCCGCCGGCGTCACG
>CAYQDR010000144.1:0-10971 GCA_964416315.1 uncultured bacterium | reverse complement strand
GTTACCATCGAGAACACCACTCCGGCTATCCGCCGAAGGCGGATTGAGTTCAACATCCCGATGAACCCGGCGGTGGCTTTACGTTGCTCAGCGCCTGCGGGTTATCGCGAACGTTAGCTGGCCAAGGGGCGTGTGAATGATTCGCGTAATGCTGCTGGCCCTAGCAGTCATAGCTCTCTCGTGGGGCACGGTCCCGGGAGAGGGTGGACTGTGCACCCCGCCCACCGTGCAGAAGGACAGCCCGTACCACTACATTGCCAGCCTGACGGAAGCGCTGACCTATGCGAAGTCGGGGCTCGATCGGACCGCCCAGAATAGACAAGGGTCGAGTTCCGCCAGCGACTTCGATTTGTTTCTAGGCCTGAAGCTGGGTAAGGCGGACTTCGATCGCGCCGGATCGCAGGTGTCCGCCTACGCGGCGAGTTCGAACCAGGCCATCAGGACCAGCGCTGAAGGCGCGGCCCTGGTCTTTGAGCTTCTAGCGAAGCTCCACGAGAGATCGGTGGCCGAATACAAAGCCCTCCTCGATTCGATCAGCGAGGGAAAACTAAAGCCAGGAACCGTGCTGGAGAGACAGGCGGAACTTGCCGCATCCTACGACCAGGTGTGGAAGCTGTTGATCCCGGCCGTAATCGCTGGCACGTACGCCGTCGTAGAAGAGAACCCAAAGACTGGCCTCATGTCAGGGCTTGCATTGACCCCTGCCCAGCGTGACGAGATTCTCGGCAAGCTGCGCGCGACGTTTGGCGACGACATCGCTAGGGGCCTAAAGGCGGGCCAACTGCCTCTCACCGCTGCGGCAGCTGCTCTCTACCAAGTCGTTGGAGACCCACGGCGCCAGTTGCGGGAGCCAAGGTGAGCTCTGTGCCGATTGGGACACGCCAGCTAACGAACGCGCTGCAGCGCCCGGGGCCTCGCGTAGCTCGCCCCGGCCGCTGAGCGGGCGTTAGCGATCTCGCGGACAGGCCGGGGCCAAGGTTATACTCTGGGCATGAGCACGCGTGGCCTCGACATCGCAGCACTGACGCCCGAGCAGCGTCTCAGCCTACTGGAGCAGCTGTGGAACAGCCTGGCAGCTACGCCAGAGGCGATTCCGCTCACGGAAGCCCAGCGCGTGGAACTCGACCAGCGCCTGGACGACTTGGAGCGTGAAGGCCCAGTTGGCATCCCCTGGGACGAGGTCCTTAGCCGAATTCGTAGCCGCGGTCGGTGAAGCAAGTCGTCGTCCGGCCAGCGGCTGCCGCTGACATCGAGGACGCCTACCAATGGTACGAGTCGCAGCGGCCTGGCTTGGGCGAAGAGTTACTGGCGGCGCTGAGGTCGACGCGCGATCTCGTGCTTCAACACCCAGAAGCCTTCCCCGTCCTGCACCGCGACACGCGGCGCGCCCTCATCCCGCAACGCTTTCCCTACGGCCTCTTCTACCGTATCTACGGAGACACCATCGTCATCGTCGCGTGCATGCACGCC
Organism: uncultured bacterium; assembly: GCA_964416315.1. Classification (GTDB taxonomy): domain Bacteria; phylum Methylomirabilota; class Methylomirabilia; order Rokubacteriales; family DASRDR01; genus CAYQDR01. Next base: position 9,501 of record CAYQDR010000144.1, on the reverse strand, counting down.
AAGCGAGACCCGCGGCGGTGGCAGCATCGTCCGTGATGGCGAACCCCGCGCTGCAGCGGACCGTGGGCCCGCGTTGCTCGTCCGCGACCGCTGAGCGCAAGCGTTGGGCGGAGGGGGTATGTCGTACTCGAGATGCGGCTGAGGGATGGAGTAAGCTGGGCGACCGACCTTGTCTGGCCCGGCTTAGCCGGCGGGTATGCCCCGAACGTGGTCGCGCGAGCGTACCGTTGCCCGAATGACCGCTTTCCCGTTCAGGCGCGGTCGGCCCCGCCCGGTCCCTTCCACGACGCTCCGGTCAGCGCGAGAGCGTCAAGGCGAGGCCGAAGAGCCAGGTGCGGCTCTCGACGCTGAGCGACACGGCCTCGTAGAGGACGAAGGGGCCCAGGGCCAGGTTTGGCCTGAGCTGCCAGTCCAGACCGACCCCCGCGTACCAGCCGAAGCCGTCGTCGTCGATCAGGTCTCCGCTGTCCGCGCGATAGACGCCGCCGACCCGGAGGTACGGCACGAAAAGCGGCTCCTCGTCCTCGGGCCACCACGTCGCCCGGAGGCCGGCCCGCCCGCGGGCGATGGTCACGTGCTCGGAGACGGGGCCGAGATCGGCGGAGGCGCCGCCGGCGGTGCCGTCGAACTCGAGGCCGAGGAGCGCGGGTCCGAGGCGCAGGACGTGCGCGCCGACGCCGAGCAGCACGCCGCCCTCGCTCCCGAGCACGTCGCCGAGGCGCCCGGTCTCCACCGTCCCGTACCCGCCGACGCTCAGCCAGAACGTCGGCTGCGCGGCTGCGGGCGCGGCCATGCCGCAGACGACGGCGCCGACGAGGATTGCCCCGAGGCGAGCGGAGCCCGACGAGCGCATCAGCGGCCTCCCGTGAGCAGGGGGTAGAGGCCCGAGCCCGGCGCCGCCTGCGGCTGCCCGGCGGCGTCGGGGTCGGCGGCGATGACGCTGGACCCGGGGTAGCTGTAGCCGACCGGGCGGCCCGCCAGCGCCGCGGACTCGAGGAGCACGTACCAGAAGACGGTCTCCGCGCCGAGGGCCCCGCGGATCCGCGGCACGACCTCGGTCGCCCAGCGGACGTGCAGTCCCGGGTCGGAGGTTCCCGTCTCCGTCACGAGGATCGGGCGGCGCGTCGCGCCCGCGATCGCCGCGAGAGCCCGCGTATCGTCGAAGTAGACGTGGACCGCACGGTAGTCGCAGACGTCGTCCGCCCCGGCGTCGGTCATCCGGCGGAAGCGCTCGGGCGCGCGTCTGCGGTCACCCGCGGGCGCCGCGGCGACGACGGCGACACCGGGGAGGCGCGCGCGGATCCGCGCGTAGGCCGGCTGCAGGAATTCCTCGACGTAGCGCTCGGGAGGTAGGCCGTTGAAGATCTCGGGTTCGTTGAGGAGCTCGGCGCGGCGGACCTCCGGGTACCGCCGGAGTGTCGCCTCGACGAGGTCGGGCCACTCGCCCGGCTCGAGGGCGCCGACCCGGAAGTCCGACACCAGGCCGAGGAGGTTCGGCGCGGCCCCCGCGTACGGGCGCGCGGCGCCGGTGTCGGTGACGAGCCCCAGCGTCACCCGGATCCACGGGGAGCCGAGCCTCCGGAGCGCCTCCCGCTGGAGGCCCTCGAACCGCCCGCCGAGCGGGTGGACGTTGAACGCGAGCGGCTCACCCGAAACTTCTACCGCCGTGGGGCTGCGCCGCCGCCCGTCACCGCACCCGGCGAGGGTGAGGAGGCCGCCGCCGAGTGCGGCGAGCGTCTGGCGTCGGCTGAGTCGGGGCAGGGCGTCCCTCCGGTGTCGAGCGCGGCCGCCATTCTGCCACGGCCGGCGCGCCGCTCGCCAGCGCGGGCGCGCGCCGCTTGAGGCCCGTGGGGTGCCAGGGTATCATGCTGCCATCTTCCAACCCGGAGTCCAGGAGGAGCCGATCATGCGTGTCTCGATTCGCTGGGCGGTTCTGTGTCTCGCCGTGGCGGCGCTCGTCGCGCCGTCGCCCGCGGTCGCGTTCCCGGAGAAGCCGATCACGTGCATCGCCCCGGCGAACCCCGGGGGCGGCTGGGACCTCACCTGCCGGTCCGCCGAGCGGGTGCTCCGGGAGGAGAAGCTCGTCTCGCAGCCGATCGCCGTCGAGAACATGCCCGGCGGGTCGGGCGCGGTGGGGATCGCCCACGTCGTGACCAAGCGGAAGGGCGACGGGCACCTGTTCGTGGCCGCGTCCCCGGCGCTCACCTTCACGATGGCGCTCAAGCGGACGCCCTACGGCTACAAGGACGTCACCCCCCTCGCGGCCGTGGCTGCGGACTTCGGCGCGGTGGTGGTCCGGAAGGACGCGCCGTGGAAGACCCTCAAGGAGCTGATGGACGCCGTGAAGGCGAACCCCACGGCGGTCGCGTTCGCCGGCGGCTCGGCGCCGGGCGGGCAGGACCACGTGAAGGTCGCGAAGGTCGTCAAAGCGGCGGGTGCCGACCCGACGAAGATGAAGTACGTCCCGTACCAGGGCGGTGGCGAGGCCCTGGCGTCGCTCCTCGGCGGCCACACCCAGGCGTTCCCGGGCGACATCTCCGAGATCGCGGGCCAGCTCGAGGGCGGCCAGATCCGCGTCCTCGCCGTGCTGGCGGACAAGCGCCTGCCGGGGACGCTCAAGGACATCCCGACGGCGAAGGAGCAGGGGTTCGACGCGACCTACGTCGTCTGGCGCGGCTACTACGCGGCCCCCGGCATCCCGAAGGCGCAGGCCGACTGGTGGGTGGCCACCCTCGCGAAGATGGTGAAGAGCCCCACCTGGCAGAAGATCGCGGGCGACAACAAGTGGTTCGACCTCTGGATGGGCGGTGACGACTTCGCCCGCTTCCTCGAGAAGGACCTCGAGACGTCGGGGGCGCTCCTCAAGGAGTTGGGCTTCCTCAAGTAAGGGCACCGCCGGCGCCGGGTCCCCGGGCCGCCGGGGCCCGGCGCCGCTGCTCCCTCGGACGCCGCGCGCCGAACCGGCATGGGAATCCTCACCGGTGTCCGTGTCCTCGACCTCACGAACGTCCTGACGGGGCCCTTCGAGGGCTTCGGTCAGCGGTTTCATCCGGTGGACCCCCGCTCCGTGCGCCTCAAGGCGCTCGTGGCCGACGCGGCACGCGCCGGCACCGTGTCCGGCCGTTTCCTCGCGGTCGCGGAGGCGGTCGAGCGCGCCCTGGCGGCGCTCAAGGGGCGGCCCCTCCCCATGAACGTGGACGGCGCGCTGGCGATGGTCCTCTCCGAGCTCGGCTTCAGCCCACCGTGGGGCAAGGGGCTGTTCGTCCTCTCGCGCGCCGTGGGGATCCTCGCCCACGCCCGCGAGCAGCAGGAGCAGGGCGGACGCATCAAGGGCCCGATGCCCCCCGACATCCGCTTCCTCTACGAGGGGCCGCCGCCGCGCCCGCTGCCGGACCTGGCTCGGCGGGCGCCGTGACCCACGACCGCGTCGCGGCGTTGCTCGTCGCCGCTCTGGCCGTCGGGTACCTCTGGGAGGCGCGACGCATCCAGGCGACGGCGATGTCGGACCCGCTGGGTCCCTCGGCCTTCCCGACGCTCCTCGGCGGCTCCCTCTTCGTCCTCGCGGCGTGCCTGCTCGCCCGGCGCGCGCGCGCGGCCGACGCGGGGGTGCGGGGGATGGCGCGCCGGGCGCTCGGGATGGTGGCCGTGCTCCTGGCGTACGCCGCGCTCCTGGTCCCGGCGGGCTACCTCCTCGCCACCGGCGGGTTTCTCCTCGCCGGGCTCTGGCTCCTCGGGGAGCCCCTCCGCCGGGCGGTCCCGCTCGCGGTCCTCGGCGCCGGGGCCCTCTGGGGGCTCTTCGCGCGCCTCCTGAAGGTGTCGCTCCCGGCGGGCTGGCTCTTCGGCGGCTACTGAGCGCGGGCCCCGGACGCGTGAGCGAGCGTTGAGATACCGCGTGTCAGCCCTGGGGTGCGTGCACGGCGTGGGGCGTGCGCGCCGCCCCTCCCCCCGGTGGGTGGGGAGGGGACGGGGGTGGGGGTGGACCCGATGAGCGAGATCTGGGGGAGCATGGGCCTCGGCTTCGCCGTGGCGCTCAGCCCCATCAACCTCCTCTACGCCTTCGTCGGCGCCCTGGTCGGCACGCTCATCGGCGTCCTCCCCGGGATCGGGCCCGTCTCCGGCATCGCCCTCCTGATCCCGATCCTCTACGGGATGCCTCCCGCCTCGGCGATGATCATGCTCACGGCCCTCTACTACGGCACGATGTACGGCGGCTCGACGACCTCGATCCTCCTGAACGTCCCCGGGGAGTCCTCCTCGGTCGTCACGACGCTCGACGGCTACCAGATGGCCCGGGCCGGGCGCGCCGGGCCCGCGCTGGCGATCGCCGCGGTGGGCTCGTTCCTCGCCGGGACGATCAGCATCGCCCTCCTCATGCTCTTCGCCGTGCCGCTGATCCGCGTGGCGCTCGCCTTCGGCCCCGCGGAGTACTTCGGGGTGATGCTGCTCGGGCTCTCGTCGGTGACGAGCCTCGCCGGGCACTCGCTCGTCAAGGCCCTGATCTCGACCATGCTGGGTCTCATGATCGCGACGGTCGGCATCGACCTCTCGACCGGCATTCCACGCTACACGTTCGGGCTGCCGCAGCTCATGGACGGCATCTCGTTCATCACGGTCGCGATCGGGCTCTTCGCCGTCTCGGAGGTGCTGCTCGCGGTGGAGGAGATGGGGACCGTCCGTGTCGAGCGGATGGCCCTCGGCCGGGTCTGGCTCGCGTGGCGGGACTTCCGGGAGAGCCTGGGCGCCATCCTCCGCGGGACCGGCATCGGCTTCTACATCGGCGTGCTGCCGGCCGCGGGCGCGACCATCGCCTCGTTCCTCGCCTACAACCTCGAGAAGCGCCTCTCGCGAAACCCGGAGCGCTTCGGGCAGGGGGAGATCCGCGGGGTGGCCGCCCCCGAGGCGGCGAACAACGCGGCGGCGGTGGGGAACATGGTGCCCCTGCTGACGCTCGGGCTCCCGGGCTCCTCGACGACGGCGCTCATGCTCGGCGCCCTGATCATGCTCGGCGTCCAGCCGGGGCCGCTCCTCTATCAGAAGAACCCGGACGTCTTCTGGGGCGTGATCGCGAGCATGTACGTCGGCAACACGATGCTGCTCGTCCTGAACCTCCCGCTCGTCGGGCTCTTCGTCCGGATCCTGCTGATCCCGGAGCGGGTCCTCTACCCCTTCATTCTCGCGGTCTCGATCGTCGGGGTCTGGGGCGTGAACCAGAACCTCTTCGAGGTGTGGATCGGGCTCGGCGCGGGGCTGCTCGGCTACTACATGCGGAAGCACGACTACCCGCTGGCCCCGTGCGTCCTCGGCCTCGTCCTCGGAGGCCTCATGGAGCAGTCGCTCCGCCAGGCGCTCGTACTCTCCGACGGGTCGTACGCGGTCCTCGTCACCCGACCGATTGCGGCGACGCTGCTCGCCCTGTCGCTGCTCTCCCTGCTGGCGCCCTACCTCCTGACGTTCGTCCACCGTTTCCGCGGCGACGTGGACGTCTGAGCCGCGCGGCCGGTTAGCCGCCCAGCCAGTAGACGGGCCGGCCGTGGTAGTGGGCCCGGGCGATCCGTCGCTTCTCGCCGCCGGGCCAGAGGGTGAGGTGGACGTCCGCGAGCTCGCCGGCGGGCTCCATCCGGAGCCGGGCGACCGGGGCGGCGGCCGTCGCGCGGGCGCCCGCCTCCCGCACGATCGCGCGGACGCGCTCGCGGTCCGCCGGCGCCAGGTACTGCATGACGATCGAGTGGAAGACCACGGTCGCGACACCGGGCGTCGGCGTCGCGAGCCGGGTGACGAGCCACTCGGTGGCCTCGGCGCGGTCGATCCGGACGGGGACGCGGCGCGCGACCTCGAGCGCCGCCCGGAGGTGCGCGAGGCGCTCCGCCTGGTCGGGCCAGATGTACGAGAGGAGGGTCAGCCGCCCCTCGGCCGTCGAGGGGTCCACCGGCGCGGTGTCGCACCCGGCGCGCGCGACGACGCGGGCCGGCGTGTCGAGCGGCGGCGCGTCGTCATCGCTACCGAGAGTAGTGGTCCCGCGCGCGCCGGGCAAGCGCGGGGCCCTTGAGCCCCGGCGCAGGGCCGGGGTAAGATGACGCGCGCATGCTGCCCGCGCGAGCCCGCGCTCGCGGACGAGGAGAGACCGATGGCCACCGCCCGCTCGCGCCGCCCGACGCCGCCCCGGATCGCGGTCCCCGACCTCTGCGCCCGCTACAGCCGGATCTACACCGCGGCGATCACGGACGTCCTCGACAAACGGGGGTACTACAACCAGACGTTCCCCCACGACATCGTCCCGCTGACGCCCGACACGCGGCTCGCGGGGATCGCGTTTCCGGTGAGCGGCAAGCAGAGCCGGAACCTCGAGACCGAGGGCCCGATCCGGGCCTTCCTCAAGATGCTCGGCGCCGTGCCGCGCGAGAGCGTGCTCGTGATCCAGGCGAACGACGACGTCGCGGCGCACTTCGGCGAGCTCTCCGCCGTGGCGATGAAGGCCCGCGGGGTGCGCGGGGTCGTCGTGGACGGCGCGACCCGGGACGCGGCCTACATCATGCGGGAGCGGTTCCCCCTCTTCTGCCGCTACCGGACGCCCCAGGACTCGCTCCCGCGCTGGCGGGCCGTCCACTGGGGCCGGCCGGTCACGATCGGCGACGCCCGCGTCTCGCCCGGCGACGTCATCGTGGGCGACTTCGACGGGGTGGCCGTCGTGCCGAAGAAGCTCGCGCTGGAAGTCCTGCTCGCGTGCGAGGCGTTGCTCGACACGGAGAACCAGGTCCGCGACGCCGTCCGCAAGGGCATGGCGCCGCTCAAGGCGTACGAGAAGTTCGGAGTGTTCTGACCGATGGCGACAGGCGGATCGCGACGCAAGGTCCAGCCCGGCGACCCGGCTCCCGACTTCACCCTGCCTGCCGCTGACCGCGAAGGCGTGGTTTCCCTGTCCGAGTATCGCGGCCGAAGCCCGGTGCTCTTGGCCCTGTTTCGTGGCCTCTACTGCCCGTTCTGCCGACGTCAGATGATCGAGCTCGGGACCAGTGCGGAGCAACTGAAGGCGGCAGGCGTTGCCACCCTGGGGGTGGTCGCCTCCGCTCCCGACCGCGCCCGCCTGTACTTCCGCTACCGTCCGTCGCGAATCCCGCTCGGTGCCGACCCCGAGCTGACGACGCATCGCGCGTATGACTTGCCGCAGTTTCCTCTGACGCCGCAAATCATCGAGGCCGTCGATTCGGCGGCCCTGGAATGGGCTCGGCAGCTCGGCCTGCCCGCGCAGCCCGGCGAAGCCCACAAAGCCCTCGACCGGGTTGATGGCTTCGAGCCGGTTGAGAGCGACGCTGCTGAGTACGAGCGGCACCAGGCGCTGATCATCGGTCAGTTCCTCATCGATCCGGCTGGCATCGTCCGTTGGACCAACATCGAGCGGAAGGTGGGGGACTTCCCGAGTGCCGAGGAGCTGCTGGCCGTGGCCAGGGCTCTCTAGGACGGACGAACTCGAGGACTACTGATGATGGACATCGCGGAGCGGATGGGGCGGCTCGGGACGGAGTCGGCGTTCGAGGTGCTGGCCCGGGCGAAGGCCCTCGAGCGACAGGGGCGGTCGGTGGTCCACCTCGAGATCGGCGAGCCGGACTTCGACACGCCGGCCCACATCAAGGAAGCGGCCAAGCGCGCGCTCGACGCGGGCGCCACCCACTACGGGCCGTCGGCCGGGCTCCCCGAGCTCCGCGAGGCGATCGCCCGGCACATCGCCGAGACCCGCGGCATCCCGGTCTCGCCCGACGAGGTCGTGGTCACGCCCGGGGCGAAGCCGATCATGTTCTTCGCGATCATGGCGCTGGTCAACCGCGGCGATGAGGTCGTCTACCCGAACCCCGGGTTCCCGATCTACGAGTCGGTCATCAACTTCGTCGGCGGGGTCCCGGTCCCGATCCCGCTCCTCGAGGAGACGGGCTTCGGGTTCGACCTGAAGGAGCTCGAGCGGCGCGTCTCGCGGAAGACGCGGCTCATCATCATCAACTCGCCCCAGAACCCGACCGGCGGCGTCCTCGCGCCGGAGGAGATCGAGCGGGTCGCCGGGATCGCCCGCCACTACCGCGTCCCCGTCCTCTCGGACGAGATCTACCGCCGGTTCCTCTACGAGGGGCGGTTCGCCTCCATCGCGGGTCTGCCGGGGATGAAGGCGCAGACGATCATCCTGGACGGGTTCTCGAAGTCCTACGCGATGACGGGCTGGCGGCTCGGCTACGGGGTGATGCCGGTCCCGCTCGCGGAGCAGATGACGCGCCTCATGACGAACTCCGTCTCCTGCACGGCCACGTTCGTCCAGCAGGCGGGGCTCGCCGCCCTCCGCGGGGACGACGCGCCGGTCCGGGCCATGGTGGAGGAGTTCCGCTGCCGGCGCGACCTGATCGTGGACGGCCTGAACCGGCTCCCCGGGGTCTCGTGCGCGCGCCCGCGCGGCGCCTTCTACGTCTTCCCGAACGTGAAGGGCCTCCGCCGCTCGTCCAAGGACATCGCGACGTACCTCCTCGACGAAGCGGGCGTCGCGCTCCTCTGGGGGACCGCCTTCGGCGAGTTCGGGGAGGGCTACCTCCGCCTGTCGTACGCCACCTCTCGCGAGGCGATCCAGGAAGCGCTCGACCGGATGGGCAAGGCGCTCGCGCGCCTCGCGTGAAGCGCCCGGGCGCGAAGGGGTGGCTGCGACCGGTCGAAGCGCACGCGACCCTGCGGGCCGCCCTCCGCGACGCGCTCCGGGCCGGCCCGCTGACCGCGCACGAGCTGTCCGCGCGCGTCCGGATCCCGGAGAAGCAGGTCGCCGAGCACCTCGAGCACCTCGGCCGCTCGCTGCGGGCCGGGAGCGAGCGGCTCCACGTCGAGCCCGCGCGCTGCCTCGACTGCGGCTTCGTCTTCCGCAAGCGCGACCGCCTCACGCGACCGTCCCGGTGTCCGGTGTGCCGCGGCGAGCGCGTGGACGCACCGCGGTTCGCCATCCTCGGTCGTTGACCCGACCGACCGGCCTCGTCGCGCGCTTTGCCGCCCTCCGGTATAATGACCGGGTGAGGGAGGCGCGATGGCCATCCTGACCGACAAGGACCGGGCGGGCGTCCAGACCGAGCTCGCCAAGCTCGCCGGGCCCGTCAAGCTCGTGGTCTTCAGCGCCCAGCTCGCGTCGGAGTACTGCGTCGAGACGGAGCGGCTGGTCCGCGAGGTGGCGGAGTGCTCGGATAGGGTCGCCGTGGAGATCTACAACCTCCACATCGACCGGGAGAAGGCCGCGGCGTACGGCGTCGAGCGGGTCCCCGCAGTGGTCGTCGAGGGGGCGCGGGACTACGGCATCCGCTTCTTCGGGATTCCGATGGGCTACGAGTTCACGAACCTGATCGACGGGATGCTCGTGGCCTCCTCCGGCGAGCCGCGGCTCGCCCCGGAGACGCTCGACCGCCTGAGGGGCCTGACCAAGCCGGTCCACATCCAGGTCTTCACGACGCCCACCTGACCCTACTGCCCCCGGGCCGTGCGCCTGGCTCA
>CAYQDR010000143.1:0-11025 GCA_964416315.1 uncultured bacterium | reverse complement strand
GCGCCCGGGGCGGCAGGGGTCGGCGGGGCTGCCACCGGCGGCGCGGCCGCAGGCGGGGTCACGGGGGCGACGGGGGCAGCGGGCGCTGGCGGCGCAGCGACGGGCGGTGCCACGGGGGGCGCTGCGGCCACCCCGGGGGCGAAGCTGTGCTGGTACGTCAGCAGCGCGAAGACGCCCCAGTCCGGCGCGTCGTTCGTCAGCCCCTTGCGCCCCGCGAGGCTCAGCAGGAACCCGGCCCAGCGGACGCGGAACCCGGCGCGGGTCTCCGCGACCCAGTCCGACTTCCGGAGGGCGCCCTCGCGCCGGTTCGTGTTGGCGAGCCCTTCGCCGACCAGGGAGACATGGCGCCCGAGCGGCCACTCGATCGCGACCCCCGAGGTGAACTCGTCGTCCTGGTCCACCCGACCCCGCCCCACGTAGGTGTAGCCCGCGCTCACGTGCCCGAGAAGCCCGCCGGGGAGCGTCTTGCTCAGGGCGAGCTTGGCGCCGAGGTCCCACTCGTTCCGGCCGAGCCCCTCCGAGCGCTCGCCCGTCGGCGCCGCCGCGAACCCGACGAGGGCCACGCCGGGTCGCCCAGGGGCCTCGTCGAGGAGCCGGACGACGAGGCCGAGGTTCAGGTCGTCGATGCCGGAGCCGTCGGTCCCCGACTTGTCGGCCTCGTACCACGTGTAGGGGACATCCACCCCGATCTGCAGCCGCTCGGTGATCCCGTAGGCCAGCGCGAGCCACGCGGTGTTGAGATCGAAGACGCCGTCCCGCTGCTGGCAGACCACGTCCTCCCCCAGGTAGCCCACACCCACCGAGAGCGTGCCGGCGCCGACGGTGTTGGCGCCGAAGACGGAGAAGCCGCCGGTGCCGTTGGCCGGCTGGTACGAGCGCGGGTCGGCCTGGGGCGGTCGCCGGGCCTGCTGCCTGAGCCCCCCGCCCCCGTCGCACCCGCCCTCGGCCCAGGACGGCGCCGGAACGAGCGCGAGCACGGCCGCGAGCAGCATCGCCATCCGGATCCTCGGCCTCATCGTCGCTCCTCTCGCGTTCTCACCGGTCTCCCGTGACGCCCTCGAGCGCGCGCACGAACCGCCAGGCGATGGCCTCCCGCAGGGGAGCGGGCTCGACGGGGCTCACCTCGGCGGCCCACCGGCGGAGCGAGATGACCGCCTTGGCCGCCGAGCGGTGGCCGCCGGCCGAGCCCAGGTCCCCGAACGCCGCCGCCACGACCTCGCCGGCGGCCCGGACGTAGCCGACGTTCCGTACCGAGATGTGCAGCTCGTCGTCCGTGATCCCCGAGACTACGGACCACTCGATCCCGGCCACCTGGAGGCACAGATCGGCGAACTGCGGAATGAGGTCCGGACGGCTGACCGCCCCCAGATGGGCGAACAGGGCGTTCCGGATCACCTGCCGGTTGAGCAGCGCGTCGCCGAGGGCGTCGAGGGCGTCCTGCGGCAGCTCGGGCCGCTCGATCCGGCGCAACGTGTTGTGGTTCGCCAGCGGGTAGAGGTAGGCGAACGCCTCCATGTCCGCGCGGATGCCGCCGCGCTCGAGGTGGAGCGTGTCCGACTTGATCCCGTAGAGGAGGGCGGTGGCGACGCGCTCGGTGATCTTCACCTCGGCCGCGCGGAGGTACTCGGTCAGGATCGTCGCCGTGGCGCCGTACGAGGAGCGCACGTCGCGGAAGGCCGAGCGCCACCCCTTCGCCTCCGGGTGGTGGTCGATCACGACGGCGATCTCGGGGAGCGCCTCCTCGAAGAAGGGGGGCTGGGCGTCCACGATGGCGAGCGCGTCGTAACGCTCGAGGTCGGCCGGCGTGACCCGCTCCACCTCGATCTCGAGCGCCCGGACCATCGCGACGTTCTCCGGGCGGGTGATGCGGCCGAAGGAGAGCAGCGGTGCCGTGGGCCTGGTCCGGCCGAGGAGCGCGCGGAGGGCCAGCCCGCTCGCCAGCGCGTCCGGGTCGGGATCGTCCTGGAGCAGGATGCCGACCCGCTCCTTCCCGTCGAGGAGCTCCTGGATGCGCTCGGCGCGCACGCGCAGGCTCGCCCGGTCGAGCTCCGGCCGGAGGACCTCGCGGAGCAGCCGGGGCAGGGCGAGCGTGGTCACCGTGGGGTACCGGAGGAGGACCGGAGCCTCCGGGGCCTTCTGGACGAGGAGGACCGGGACGCCGGGCGCCGCGTCGAGGATGGCGTCGAGGATCGGCTCGGGCTCACGGGGGGCGGCCAGGAGCAGGACCTGGTCGCCGGGGGTGAGCTGCGCCCGCCGGTAGAGCGCCGGGTCCTCGAGCCGCCCCGCCAGGGCCTGCGCGTCGCGGCGCGCGAGCCGGCTCCGGGTCCTCGGGTCCGCCACGATGAAGAGGGTGGGCTCGGCGGGGGCCCCGGGTCCCTGCAGGAGCTCGAAGAGGAAGTCCGTGGGGCAGACGACAACGCGGCGCATGGGCGCTCCTGTATCTTAGCTCAAGTCGGGCTTAGCTCAAGTCCGGGGACCCAGGGCCATGCGTCGGGGCGGGCCTAAAAGTCCGGAGGGGTGAGCCTCTGGATCCAGGGGGCCACGGCGGCTCCGATCTGCGTGAGCTCGGCCAGCTCTCCAGGGGTGAAGTTGCTCCCGGCCTCGTCGAGACTCTTCCCCTTCCGACTGACCTCCACCACTCCGATGACCTCTCCGCCGCTCAGGGTGAGCGGGGCGGCGATCATCTTCTGGATCTCTCTGGGCTTTGCCCCTCCCGTCGAAATCCACTCGTAGATGTCCAGACGGCTCACCCGCGACATATCGTTGTGGATCATCCCCCGCCCGGAGCGGACGACGTTGGTCGCGACCCCCGGGGAATTCACGGGGAAGACATTGGTCTGGCCCTTGAAGTGTTCCAGGGGGTGCGCGAAGCGGAGCACCTGCCGATTCGGTCGCAGGAGGAGAAGCGCGATCTCTGCCTCGGTCACTGCAAAGCGTTTCGCGAGAAAGGAGGCGATCGTCTTGACCGCCTTGGCGAAGATCTCCTGGGGAGAGGTGGTCTTGGCCAGTTCCCCCAGAGACTCTAACTCTCTGACCAGGGTGTCCATCGTGAGAGCCCGATCAAAACAAAGCATCTTTTCCGGCGGGGCGTCAAGTCCTTGGCGGCGACCATGGATCGGCCGAATCTGGAGTTCATCTATCTGACCGATCGCTCGCCGGCTGTCGACCGGCCGCGGCGTCGAGTGGACAACCCGGCGTTGTCAAAGGTGCGAAGCGTGCCGACGGCGCCGAGGGCGAGGGAGCCTCGCAAGTACAAACGCTCCCTTTCGGCCCGCCGTGAGGCGCCGTGGCGCGAGCGGGCGCGGCGTGGCGCCCGCGCCGAACTTGGTGAGCCGCCCCGCGCTGGCCAGGTGGTGGGCGGGGAACGTCCCGACGGGTCGGCAGTGTCAGCGCGAGGCGCCGGCCACTCCCAGCCGGCCGGCAACGGCCGCGAGGCGGCGGTCGAGCGTCCACAGCGGGATGCGGGCCAACCGCGCCGAGGCGAGGAGGTGTGCGTCGATCCATCCGATCCCGCGGCCCGGGAGCCCGCTGGTCTCCACGAACGCCAGCACTTCCCGGTGCTCGATGAGCGGAGCGTGCGGGAGCGCCTGGAGAAGCGCGAGGATCTCGCCGCGGCGGGTGAGCCGGCCGCAGGCCAGCTCGCCAATCACGAACGGATGCACCCACACGTCCGCGGCGGCCAGGCGCTCGGCCAGCACCTCGTTCCCGCGCCGGAAGTGGTCGATCCAGACGGACGTATCGACCAGCACTACCGGCGCCCGGGTCGGCGCCGCGGAATCGGGCGCAGCCGGCGCTCACTGCCGCCGAGCGCGGCGAGCCGACGGGCGCTCTCGCGCACGATCAGCGCCTCCAGCCCGGCGTGCAGCACGGCGGTCTTCTCCTTCAAGCCGCTCAGCCGCTGCGCCTCGCGGAGCAGGAGCTCGTCGATGTTGAGCGTCGTGCGCATCTGCATCAGTATGGCCGGTTGATGCAGACGTGTCAAGTCGGGTGGTTGAGGACGGGGAGGTAGCAGTCCGTGAAGTGGGCGAGGCGGATAGAGAAGGCGCAGACCCCGGCCAACCGCACGGCCATGCCCCCGGGCGGACGCCTCGAAGTGGGTGACGGTGGAGTCGGTGGCGGAGGTGATCGCCTTCCTCGCGAGCGACGCCGCGCGCGACGTCAGCGGCGCCATCGTCCCCGTCTGAGTTCATCGGGAGGGGGCCATGTCCTGACGGGCTTCGCCCTCTGGGGCCCCCTCCCGGGCCTCCCCCAAAGGACGTTGCCGCGGCAAAGCCGCGGCTCGGAGCGGAACGCCACGGCCGCGAGGCGAATGACGGGAGCGTTGCGAGAAGCTCGGGCGGGGAGAGTCGGGTCGCGGCCCCGCCATTTCTTCACAGGCTCTGAGCCGTCCCGGCAGGCGGATCAGGACGATGACGCGTGGCGGATCATAGCGTCGATCACCGGGTTGGTGTTCTCGGTCTTGATCACGATCGAGGGGTACCGCCTGGCGAAGACGCGGAACACCTCGTCCGCGAACCCCTGTCCCACCGCTTGCACGTCCCGGAAGTCGACCACGATCTCGCTGAACTTCTCGAGGTTCGCCAGGAGCCGCCGCGCCTCCGATCGGGAGACGTAATCCCGTCGCAGCAGCCTGACGAGCACCTTCGTCTTCTGGAACTGGAAGTCGTACTCCTCGGGCGCGAACTCGCCGAACACCTCGTCGAGCCGGCGCGTGGTGCCGCGCTGGACCTGGAACCGCACGTCGGTCCCCGCCAGCAAGCGTCGCCTGGAGACGAACACGTCGTCCCGGGCCCGGTTCCATTCGACCTGGATTCGGTGGGATCGCAGCAGGAACCGGTCCGCCGCCCGCGAGGTGAAGAAGATGCCTTCCCCCGTGTGCGCCTCCCGCATGGTGGTGGTCCTGCCCTTCAGGAGCTCCACCAGGGCCGCTTCCTCGTCAACCAGTTGGAGCTTCGAGGTGATGGAGTGAAACACTCCGATCCCGGAATCGCGTACCTCGAAGCCCACCGCGCCCGCCTCGAGGCTCAGACGCACCGCGCAGCGCTCCGCCTCCGAGTGCTCGATCGCGTTATTCAGCATCTCGGTAAAGGCGTAGTGGACGATGGCCTCGACGTTCGGCCGCAGGGCGCGGCGCAGGTTGAGCTGCGCAGCCAGCTCGTCCCAGACGCGCCCCTCGTCGAGACCCCGCGTGCGCAAGGTCCGTGCCACGACCGCCGCGGCAGGCGCCCGGCTGGCCAGGGTGTAGCGCGCCCCGCGGGTCGCTCCCAGACGGACGGCCTCGCCGGCCTCGACCAGCGTGCGGAGGTGCGCGCTCAGCGCCTGCCGGCTGATCCGGAGATGGGCCCGCAGCTCCCCCCCGGTCGCCGCGGCCCGCCGGGCCAGGTAGGCCAGGATCTTGCGTTTCGGGTCCACGCGGGGGAGCCTGCCCGATCGTCAGCGAATTGTCAAGTATCTTTAGTTTGTATTGTCAATCCTGCCCGGAGGGCCGGTGGGAGCCGGCTTAAGATCGTCAGGAAGTTGTCAACTATAAGAAACCACGATTGTCAACCTGCCTGCCATCATTTCCCGTGCGATTCGCTCATAGGACCGAGTCAGGATGTGAGCGAGGCAAGAGTCTACTCGGAACTCATGTCAAGAAGCGTGTAAATGGGATCAGGCAGCGACCCTCCGGTTTCTCTCTCCGAAAGGCTGCGGGGTGAGAGTCGCGCGGGACCCGCACGCGCGACCGGCCCGCGTGCCTGAGGCAGTCTGGCGGCCCGCACACCCTCTCCCTCCCGCGGGCGGGAGCGGGAAGCGGTGACTACGCGCCGAACTTCGTGAGCCGCCCCGCGTTGGCCATCACGCGCGGCAGACGACCCGCGCCCGCGTGGGCCGCCGCCCCCACCGCGCTGCCCATCTCGCCTGGATGCTTCCTCGGAGAACAGGCGCGGCAGGACCAGGAACCCATCCGCGTGGAAGCGTTCGACCTGTGCCGCGGTGAGTCGCATCGTCTGCTCCGGGCCCGGCGCCACCCCGGCCGGCGCCGCTAGGGGCGCACCTCCCGCACCCCGGGGCGTGCGGGCATCGCCAGCGGGCCCGTACGGCGCGGCACGGTGAGCCCCACGCCGTTCCCGTCCGTCACGGCGAGGAGGTGGGTCGGCGGATCGCGGTGCACCTCGCGGGCCTGCCGGGCGCCGAGCGCCGCCCTCCCGGGTCACAGCTCACGCCCCACGCGGTGACCGTCGCCGACGGCGTCCGCGATGCGCCGCGGCATGTAGGCGTCGCCGATGCAGTAGAGCTCGGAGACCCGCCCGGTGAGCGCGCGATGGAGGCCGTCCTGGGCCCGGTTGCCACCGACGTAGATCAGGCAATCCACGTCCTCGATGGACCACTCCCGCTCCGTAAGGTGGTGGGCGAGCACCACGCTGCGCCCCTCGACCCGCGAGAACCAGGCGTTGGGGATCAGCTCGACACCGAGCTGATCGAGCGCCCTCAGGGTCGTGACCCGTGACGTGGCCGGGATCTCGCGGCCCACCTCCCAGAACCGCGTCACGATGTAGAGCTTGGTGCCCGCGCGCGCGACCAGCTCCGCGGTTTCGCAGGCCGGGTAGTACCCGTCCTCGTCGAACATGACGGCCCGCCGCCCCGTCGGGACGCGCTCGCGGACGACCTCGTGCACGGTGTAGACGGGGAAGTCCACCGGCGCCCCGAGCCCTCCGGGGTCCGGCGTCGACCCCGCGGCGACGACGACGGCGTCCGGGCGCTCGGCGAGCACGCGGCCGACAGTCGCCTCGACGTCGAGCCGGACGTCGACGCCGGCCCGCTCGACGGCGCCGACCAGGAACTCCGCGACGTAGCCGATCTCTTCGTGGCCGGGAATGCTGGCCGCCAGCCGCACCGCGCCACCGAGGCGGTCCAGGCGCTCGAACAGCACGACCCGATGGCCGCGCTCCGCCGCGACCCGGGCCGCCTCCAGCCCGCTCGGTCCGCCGCCGACCACCACCACGCGCTTGGGCCGGGCCGCCCGGGTGAGCGTGCTCGCGCCCCACTCGAGCTCGCGGCCCGTCGTCGCGTTGTGGACGCAGCCGACCGGGCGGTCCGCCACGACCCAGCCCCAGCACTGGTTGCAGCTGATGCACCGGCGGATCTCACCGCCGCGGCCATCGGCAGCCTTGCGCGCCCACTCGGCGTCGGCCAGCAGCGGTCGGCAGAGACCGACGGCGTCTGCCTGGCCTCGTGCCAGCACCTCCTCCGCCCGCTCGGGGGTGATGACGCGGCCGCAGGCGATGACGGGCAGTCCCGGCGTGGCGGCCTTGATGCGCGCCGGGTAGTCGATGAACGCGAGCGGCGGGTAGTGCCGGTCGGGCGTGTGGATCTCGATGCTGTTGAAGTTTCCGACGCTGATCGAGAGGTAGTCGACCGCCCCGGTCGCGGCCAGCATCTGCGCCACGCGGCACGCCTCATCCAGCGTGATGCCACCGGGCGACAGCTCTTCGGCGCCAAGCCGGAAGCCCAGGACGAAGTCGGCGCCACAGGCCTCGCGCACGGCGCGGACGATCTCGAGCGCGAGCCGCATCCGGTTCTCGAGGCGGCCGCCGTACTCGTCCGTGCGCCGGTTGCTGTACCCCGAGATGAACTCCTGGATCAGGTGGCCCTGTGCCCCGTGGACCTCCACGCCGTCGAACCCGGCTTCGCGAAGGTTGGCGGCCGCGTCGGCGAGGCTCGCGACGACCGAGCGGATCTCCTCATGCGTCATCTCGTGCGGCACGCCCCCGCTGTGAGGACAGGCGATCGGCGACGGTCCCCAGAGGAGCGGGATGGAGGTGGCGTGATGCTGGCGACCCCCGTGGAAGAGCTGACCGAAGATCCGCACGTCGTACCGGTGGATCGTGTCGGCCAGGCGTTTCAGGTCCGCGACGGCTTCGCGGTCGAACGCGCCCACGCCGCCCCGGCCGCGGCTCGTGCCCGTCCCGCTGCGTCCGTGCGAGGATGCGTGCGCCGCGAGGGCTTCGGTCACGATCGAGCCGACGCCGCCCTTGGCACGCTCCTCGTAGAACGCGATCAGCCGATCGCCCACACGCCCGCGGTCGGAGAGGTTGTTAGTGGTCGCGAGCTGCATCACGCGATTCTTGGCGGTGAGCCGTCCCAGTCGCACGGGCGCAAAGAGCCGCGGAAAGGCCATCTCACCCACCCTCGATGCGCTCCTCGGAGTCCGGCTCGGCGACGACCGGGTTGACCGCCACGATCCGGGCTACGCCCCGAACTTCGTGAGCCGCCCCGCGTTGGCCATGACGAGCGGCATGAGGTGGTGGGCGGGGAGGGTCCCGAGGCTCCCGACCCCGCAGGCGCGCTCGGTGAAGCGCTCGACCGAATCGGGCGCGGCGTACGGGGCCACGAGGAGCACCGGCACGGGGTGCCAGGAGTGGCCCTTGAGGATGGCGGGGCTCGCGTGGTCGCCGGTGACGACGAGCACGTCGGGCCGCCGGGCCTCGATCCCCGGGAGCTCCACGTCGAGCCGCTCGAGCGCCGCGACCTTGCCCGGGAAGTCGCCGTCCTCGCCTGCCTGGTCGGTGTCCTTGTAGTGGAGGAAGAAGAAGTCGTAGGCGTCCCAGTGAGCGGCGAGCGTCTGGACCTCCTCGGCGAAGGTCGCGCCCGTCTTGAGGACGTCCATGCCGACGAGCCGTGCGAGCCCGCGGTACATCGGGTACGCCGCGATGGCCGCCGCCCGGAGCCCGAAGACCTCGGGGACGCGGGGGAGGGCCGGGCGCTGGTCGAAGCCGCGGAGGAGGAGCATGTTCGCGGGGGTCGCGTCGGCCAGGAGCGGCCTCGCCTCCTCGACGAACCGGTTGACGAGGGTGGCCGTGCGCTCGGCCTCGGGCGCGAGCGCCCGCGCGGGGACGGGGGGCGTCCCGGTCGCCTGGGGGTCGGTCTCCGTGACGCGCCCGGCGAGGCCCTGTCCGCGGAGGACGAGGACGAAGCGGTGCTCCTTCACGGGCTCGACGTGGAGCTCGACGTCGGGGAGGCGGATCTTCCGGAGTCGGTCCACCAGCTCCACGCACCGGCTGGTCGGGATGCGGCCGGCCCGGCGGTCGGTGATCCGCCCCTCCGCGTCCACCGTGCAGAAGTTCCCGCGGGCCGCGATGTCCCCGGGCCGGAGCTCGAAGTCGATCCCGAGGGCCTCGAGGACACCCCGCCCGACCTGGTAGCGGAGCGGGTCGTAGCCGAAGAGCCCGAGGTGCCCCGGGCCGCTTCCGGGCGTGATGCCGGGCCCGACGTGGCGGAGGAGCCCGCAGGCCGCCCGCCGGGCCAGCGCATCCAGGTGGGGGATCCGCGCCGTCTCGAGCTCCGAGCGCCCCGTCTCCGGGTGCGGGAACCCGCCGAGGCCGTCCGCAGAGAGGAGGACGATCTTGGTCGTCGCGGGGACGGCGAGGCCGCGGATCAGCTCGAGGTCCATGGCTCGAAGAGGGCGTCCGGGACGGCCCCGGGGCCGAGGGCCTCGTCCCCGACCCACTCGGCGACGTGGACCCGCGTCTCGCGGAGGTAGCGGAACTCGGCGTCGAACTCGTAGGCGACGACCCGCTGCTCCTCGGGGTCGTAGAAGCGGACCGCGAAGTGCGTGGGACCGAGCTCGAAGGCGTCGATCGAGCGGCACCCTTCGAAGCCGATCCCGAGCACGGTCAGGAGCTCCCCGAGCGTGTAGGCGCGGCCGTCCACGGTGAGGCCGCGCCGGCCGCTCCCGAGCGGGCCGAACCGCGTCTCCATGGCCGCTCGCGCCCCGGGTCGGAGCTCCGCCATGGCCCCGAGTCTAGCACGGCGCGTCGAGGGTCCAGAGACCGCCTTGAAGCCGGTGAAGACCCTTTGCTATAGTGACGGCCACCGCGTTTTTTCGAGGAGCGAGCGTCCGACTTTCTCCGCAGGAGGAGCCCACATGGCTGTCACGACCAGCGACGATCGGCCCAAGGGCGGCATGCGCGGCCGGCCGCCGTGGCCCGCGACCCCGGTGCCGACGGCGGACGAGGTCTACGCGAGCGTCGCCGAGCAGGCCCGGAACTACCCCGCCTTCCTCGAGTCCATCGTCCACCCGCGGGACGCCTTCAAGAAGCCCGAGGCGCTCAGCCGGATCCGGGTCCTCGACTGCACGACCGGGATGGCCATCGGCCACTGGGCCTCCTCGATGCTGGCCGAGCTGGGGGCCGAGGTGATCCAGGTCGAGCCGCCCGGGGGCGACCCGCTGCGCGAGCTGACGCCGTTCGGGCGGAAAGAGTACATGGTCAAGGACAAGGCGCGCGGGGAGCCGGTCGGTCTCCACTTCCTCCACGAGATGCGGAACAAGTACTCGATCACGCTCGACCTCACGAAGAAGGAGGGGCGCGAGGTCCTCAAGACGCTCGCCAACCACGTCGACGTGATCATCGAGAACGCGACGCCCGGGCTCTGGGACAAGTGGGGGATCGGCTACCGGCAGCTCTCGAAGCTGAACCCCCGGCTCGTCTACGCCTGGGTCGGGCAGCGCGGGCAGTGGGGGCCGCTCAAGGACAAGCCGGGGATGCGCGACCCGGTCGCCCAGGCGGCGTGCGGCTTCGTCCACGGGACCGGGGACCCGAAGGAGTTCGGCGGACGGCCCACGCGCTCCGGCATGTGGATGGCGGACCACGTGGGCGGGACGACCGCGGCGATGGGGATCGTCGCGGCGCTCGTCCACCGCGAGCGGACGTCGGGGCGCGGCCAGTTCGTCGAGGCGACGGCGGCCGAGGGCGTCATCCGGATCCTCGACTACAACTGGGTCTGGCACGGCATGGACGGCTCGATCCGGCCACGCTACGGGAACTGGGACCTCGCCATCAACATCTACGCCGTCAATCCCTGCAAGGACGGCTACATGATGGTCGGCGGCGGGCACGACCGGCTCTGGTACCGGATCTGGAAGACGGTGGGGGACGAGGTGCCGGGGGCCGAGGAGGAGATCATCGCCGACCCGAACCTCCGGAACGTCTCCGAGCGGCTGCCGCACACGCGCCAGGTCAAGACCTACACGCTCCTCTGCGA
>CAYQDR010000142.1:0-11136 GCA_964416315.1 uncultured bacterium | reverse complement strand
GCGATCATGACGACCGGGTGCTCGACCGAGTACTTGGGCAGGAGCTTGAGCATCTCCGTGGGCCTCCGCCTCGAGTCCCTACAGCCCGGCCACGATGTTGACCTGCTGCCCCTCGACCAGGCCCCGCTGGCCCTTGTAGATCACCATCTCGCCGTCCTTCACCCCGTCGAGGACCTCGACCCGGTCGCCCGAGGCGATCCCGAGCTGCACCGCGCGGGGCATGGCCGAGACCCCGTCGGTCACGAAGACCTTCGGCTGCCCCTGCAGGTCCCGCTCCACCGCCACCCGCGGGATCGTGACGGCCTTCGGCTGCCGCGCGAGCACGAAGTCCACCACCGCGTACATGTCGGGCTTGATCAGCTCACCGGGGTTGGGGACGAGCATCTCGATGGTGGTCGTGCGCGTGACGGGGTCGAGCTGGGGGAACACGGTGGTGACCCTGGCGTTGACCTTGTTGCGACCCTCGGGCAGGGCCGGGAAGGTCACGACCGCCTCGGTGCCCACCCGGACCTTCGCCAGGTCCTTCTCGGCCACCTTGGCCTGGACCCGCACGCGCGAGAGGTCCTGGAGGTCCACGATCGGCATCCCGGGTTTCACCAGGATCCCCGCGTAGATGTGGCGCTTGGCCACCCGCCCGGTGATCGGGGCCTCGACGGTCGTGTAGCCGAGCACGACCTTCCGCCGCTCGTGCTCGTCCCGGGCCTGCGCCAGCTTGGCCTGGGCCGACGCCACCGCCGCCTCGGCCTGCAGGACCTGCTTGTCAGCGGCCTGCTGGTTGGCGATGGCCCGATTGATGCCGGCCCTGGCGCTGACGATCTTGGCTTCCATGGAGGTCACGCGGGCCTCCATCTGCGCCACCCGAGCCTGGGCCTGGAGCACCCGCTCCTGGGCGGAGACGTACTGCGCGCGACGCTGGTCGAAGGTGGCCTGGCCGATCGCCCCGTGGGTCAGCAGGATCTCGTCCCGCTTGAACTCCCCGCCGATGTACTCGAGCTCGGCCCTGGCCTGGGTCACCCCTGGCTGCGCAGCGGCGAGGTCCGCGCGGGCCACGGTCAGCATGGCTTCCGCTTCCTTCAGCGCCGCCTCGGCCTGGGCGCGCTCCTCCGCTGCCCTGGCGACCTCGACCTTCGTCCGGGCGAGGTTGGCCTCCATCTGGCGGACCTCGGCCTCGGCCTGGGCGATCATGGCGCGTGCCTGCTCGACCACGGATCCGATCTCTGCCCGGTCGAGGCGGGCGATCACCTGCCCCTGCTCGACCCGGTCGCCCTCGTAGAGCGTGAACTCCTGGACCCACCCGTCCCAGCGGGGAAAGACCGTGATCTCCTGGTAGGGCGAGATCGAGCCGGTGTAGGTGACCTTCTCGACGATCTCCGCCACCTTCGCCGGCTCCGCCGCCACCGCGACCGGCCCCTGGAGGGGGCTCATGGTCATCTCGATCCGGGGCGCGGTGAGCCACGCCACGGCGGCGGTCGTCGTGTAGTAGATGACGGCCAGGAGCACGAGCGTGACGGCCCAGCGGCTAATCCACCGGTGCCGATCCCAGACGAGGGCTTTGAACCCCGTGGCGAGCCCCGAGAGCTTGCCTCGGCCTGCCCCGCTGAGCTGGAAGTCACCCCAGGACGACGGTCGTCTCGGCATGCCTACCTCTCCCGGATCCGCCCGATGGCCTTCTTCCGGGCCACCAGGGCCGTGTTGACGTCGGCCAGGGCCCGGGTGTAGTTGGTCTCGGCCTGGAGCTCGGCGGCCTGGGCGTCGAGGAGGTCCTCGATGATTCCGCGGCCGACCTCTGTCTTGAGCTGCTCGATGCGGAGCGCCTCCCGGGCCTCCTCGAGAGCCGCCTGAGCCGTCGCGATCCGCTCCCGGGCTTCGGTGATGCCGAGGTGCGCGGCCTGCACGTCGAGCTGGACGTCGAGCCGGGCTTTCTCGAGCTCCTGCTGCACCTTCGCCAGCCGGAGCTCCTCCTGGGCAACGCGCGCTGTGAGCAGGCCGCCGGTGAAGATCGGGATCGACACGTTCACGCCGATCACGAAGTCCCCGATGGGGCTCAGGTCGCTCTCCCCGGCGCCGCCGGCGTACTGGCTCCGGAGCTGCACGCTCGGAAGCCGTGCCCCCTGGGCGATCCGCACCTGCTGCGCCTGCACCTCGACGGCCCGCCGCCTGGCCTCCAGCTCGGGTCGGCGGCGCTCGGCCTCCGAGAGGTCCTGGCCGAGGTCGAGCGGGGCCGCGTCCGTCCCCAGCACCCCCTTCACCGCGAGCGGCACGGTGACCTCGAGGCCCATCAGCGTCTTGAGGACCGCGTGGGCCAGGTCCACCTCGTTCCGCGCGCGGATCAGCTCCTGCCTGACAGCCGCCAGGCGGGTGTTGACCTTGAAGAGGTCGACTCGCGGGGCACGCCCGACCTCGACCAGATGCTGGATATTCCTCCGCGACTCCTCCAGCGCCCGCACGTTCGCTTCGGTCGCCTTCACGTTTTCCTTGAGGCGCAGCAGGTTGTAGAACGTGCTGCTGAGGTTAAAGATCAGCTCGTCGGCCGTCTGAGCCAGCCGCTCGCGGGCGAGCCGGGTCAGCAGCCGGTTGGCCTCGATCTCCGCGAGGATCCTCCCGCCGACGTAGAGCGGATAGGTCACCCGGATGCCGGCGGCGTACAGGTTGTGATCGAACTGGGCGCGGTCGGACTCGAGCTGCGGCATCCGCCCGATGTTCGCGAGGAGGCGGGTCTTGTTCTCGGCGTCCGGGCCGGAGTACTGCCAGTCCCCGAAGAGGTCCGCGAACGGCCAGAGCCTCCCCCGCGCCGCCTCGTGCCCTTTGGCCGCGGCGTCCACCTCATGCTCGGCGGCCCGGACGCCCGCGTTTCGGGCCAGGGCGATGTCGATCACGTCGTCGAGCGTCAGCTCGCGCGCGGGAAGCGGTGCCTGGCCGTGGCCGGGGACTGGAAGTAGGACGCTGAAGACCGCCACGAGCAATGGAATTCCCGCTACTCGCCTCATCCAGACGCCCTCCCGTGTGCGGCGCGTTACGCGGGCGTGCCGCGCCACCCGGCCAGCTGCAAGCTCAAGGGCCCCGCGACGCCGGCGCCCAGGACCGCCCCCGCCATCCAGAGCGCGATGACGTTGAGGGGCAGCGACAGGCACTGGAGGTAGACGGCCGGCGCGATCAGCAAGGCATAGAGGATCGAGAGCGTCGCCCCGTCGGCCAGCCAGGTGCCCCCGCCCGGCCGAAGTCGACCGAACGCGAAGCCGCCCACCAGCAGCGGGCCGGCCGTGTACCCGGCGGCTACCACGACGAGGAGCAAGCCGAACGACAGGGATCCCGGAGCGGCTTGGACCAGCGCCCGCACGAGACGGGCGCAGAGCTCCACCACGCTCGGGATGGCCAGGGGCGGGACGAGGATGAGGGTCGCTCCCGCGCCCGTCAGCGCCGCCCACGCGATCGGCCGGAGCCGTGCGTGAGAGCTCATGAGAAGCACGCTAGAGTAGAGGCCCGTCCACACCACGCCGAGGGCCCCGATCGCCAGGGGCGTGGCCTCGCGCTCGACGAGGCCGACGACCAGCAACAGCGAAACGAGCGCCGCCCCGGCCCCGAGCGCCACTCGCCGCAAGACGTCCTCGGGCGAGAGCTGCGGCCACGCTCCCTGCGCCTCCCGCGCCCGCTCGGTGGCGACGCGGGCCAGCGCGCGCTCGGCGATGCCCGGAGGGATCAGGGGCGGAGTCCATTGATCGGCCGCGGCGGAGAGCGCGCAGAGGCGGCGCCACCGCTCGCCGCACGCGCCGCACCCCTCGAGGTGCGCGAGCAGCGTGACGCGCTCCTCGGCGTCCAGCTCCTCGTAGAGGAGGTCGACCAGAGAGGCCTGGACCTCCCGACAGTTCATGCGCCTACGCTCCTCGTCTCTCTGACGCCATCAGTGTGTCCTCGAGGTGTCGCACCGCCTCGTGGAGCCGCCACTTCACGGTCCCGAGTGGAACCTGAAGGGTCTCGGCGATCTCCTGGTAGCCGAGTCCCTGGTAGTGCCGCAGGACGAACACCGTTCGCTGCTCCTCGGGGAGCTGCTGGGTCGCGGAACGGACCGCGCTGACCTCCTCGCGCGCTTCGGTGAGGCCGGCGGGCCCGAGGTCAGCGGAGGCCACTGCCCTGGCCGCTTCGAGCGGCGCCGTGTGGCGCATCTCGCGGCCACGGCGGCGCAGGTGGCTCTTCCAGACGATCCGTGCGATCCCGTAGAGCCAGGGCGCGAAGGGACGGCCGATGTCGTACCGGCGCCGCTGCCGGTACACCGCCACCAGGACCTCCTCCGTGAGGTCGGCGACCGCGCTCGGCGGGCATCCCAGCCGGTAAAAGAAGCCGAACAGGGGGCCCTCCCAGCGCGCGAAGAGTTGCTCCAGGGCGCTCTGCTCCCCCTCGCTGACCCTCGCCATCAACTCCTGATCGTCGGGCACGCTTGCTCCCTCGGGCATCCCGGGCAGTGGGGCGCGACCCCCCTTGCGCTTCTGTAAGATATCCGCCACGGGCCACGCAAAGGTTTGCCGCGATCCATCCCGGCGAAAAGATTAACCTGATTGGGCGGCGGCGGAACGCCGCCCGTGACCGGGCCACCGGAAGTCCCCCCGATGGCCCGAGCCGTCCTACCGTCCGCGGCGCTGGTCCTCGGCGCCCCCGTCCGGCCGATACGTCCGATCCTTCCAGCCGAGGACGATCGCGGGCGCCCCGGCGCGCAGGCTGGCAAGGGGCACGCGCACGAACACCCGGTCCCCTTCGCGCCACTCACCCGTGCCCGTCTGGAGCGCAGACTGGTCGGCCAGGCCGCTGGTCGTGATGTCGCCGTTCACCGCCGCGTCGACCAGGCTCCGCGCCACCAGAAACTCGACGCCGCTCGTGCCGGCGAAGCGCAGCGACGGGGTCAGGGCCACGGGCCGGCCGAAGGCCGCTCCGACGACCGGCACCCCGTCACCGCCGATGATGGCACGGCGGGCCAGGGTCAACTCCTGGAGGGGACCCGCGGCAGGGCCCACGAGCAGCGTCTCGAGGACCTGGCCGACGGTGTTCAGCTCGCCGCCGATCTCCAAGACCAGGACGTCTTCAGGCTGGCCGGTCTTCGGCGCCACGTCCACCTCGGTCCAGGCCGCGCCGCCGAGCGGCGGCCGCACCGCAATGAGGTCGAAGCGGCCCCGGCCCCCGAGCGCCTCCGCTTCGGCCCCGGCGAGCACCTGGATCGGCTTCCCGACGACGGTCCGACGCTGGATGACCCCCCGCTGCCACGCGAACACGACACGCTCCACGACTCCGCCGTCAAGGGCGGGGCGAAACTCCGGCGCCAGCCGGCGCTCGCTCCCCGGGGCCCAGCCGACGCGGTGCTGGGTGAGCACCCACTGCGAGACGAGCGCCACCCGTACGATGGCCGTGCCTGGTTGCGCGCCGACGGTCACCGCGGTGGCGAGGAGGGCCGGGATCAGCGCGAGAACGCGCCGGCCGGGTCGCAGAACCGCCACTGGCTGAAGCCCGGAAACCGCCCCAGGGGGGGAAGCCCCCCTGGGGCGCATGCTTTGAAGAACCTTAGAAGGCGAAGCGCGTCCGGAACATCGCCGCCCAGGCGTCGTCCCCCTCGTCGGGGATCAGATAGCCGGCGATGAGCTGGAAGCCGAGGTTCGGGTTGTAGGCGTAGGTCAGGCCCCCGTCAACCTCGATGACGTTGTCGCCGAAGATGCCGTTGTCCTCGATCGCGGCCACGTAGCCCACGCCGCCGCCGACCGAGACGGCTGGCGTCAGCGCGTAGATGGCGGAGCCGCCGACGCCCCAGGTGCCGGTCGGATCGAGGTAGAGCGAGGAGCCGACGAACGGCACGCCGAGCGTCCGGATGCCCAGCACGAACTCGGACTGGAACGGAGCGCCCAGCCAGGACGTCGACGCGATCGGGATCGGGAGCTTGTCGGAGTCCGCGTTCAGCTTGGTCGTGGGGGAGTTGGTGGAAAAGTCCTGGCCCGTCCCCGGCGAGCGGAACTTCGAGGCCTTCGAGCCGACGATCCGGTTCTCGTCCCCGGTCGTGTACCAGCCGTTCCACCAGGTGCTGAGGGGCCCGATGGGGACGCGCGCGGTCACCTGCGCGCCCCACCCCGACTCGTCGATGTTCCGGTCCAGCGTATCCGAGAACAGCGCCCGCTGGCCGTAGACCACCGTGCCGTCGAGCTGCACCGTGGCGATCTTTGCGGAGACGGTGCCGCCGACCCAGTACGTGTCGCCGATGTCGGCGTCCACGCACGCCCCCGTGCGTGCCGTCGTGGTCCCGGTGGTGGCGGGGCTGCCCGCCGTCGGTCCAGGCACGACCGTGGTCGTGGTGACACTCTTCTTGGCGAAGCACTGCTGGTTCACCAGCAGGCCCTCGACGCTGACCCGGAGATCCTTGGTGATGTCCAGCATGAGCCGCCCCACGTAGAAGTCAACGTCGTCGGCGTCCTGCCGGTTGTTCTCGTCGGCCTTGGCCGTCCAGAGCTGGAGTCTGACGGGGTCGAGCTTCCAGTTGAACTGGATGCCCGCCGCGTCGTCGTCCATGAAGGCCCCGATCGGGCTCTCCAGGAAGATGATGTTGTGGAGCCCGAGCAGCAGGTTCGCGCCCGGGACGAACGGGATGTCGAACTGGACGTAGAGGTTCTTGGTCTCGACGTTCACGCCGTCGTTGCCGAGCTGGCCGCCGGTGCCGGGGCCCACCCGGGTGGAGGTCCCGGTGAACTCGCCGCCGGACGCGCCGCCGCCGGCCCCCCAGACGATGTCGCCGACCTCGAGAGCCCAGTGTGCCTTGGCCTTCTTGTCGGCAGACTCCACGGTAGTGCGGAGCCGCCAGCGCTGGAAGTAGTGGCTGTTGCTGTCCTTGAAGGCGCTTCCCCCCTTCCCGTCAGGCTCGGTGTCCGTGAAGTCCGTCATGTTGTCGAAGAGGATGCCGTGGACCCGCATCTCGCCGCCGAACGTCACCGTGAAGGCGGGCGGCTGCTGGGCCCGGGCGGGGGGAGCCAACAGGAAAATGAGGCCGACAACAATCGCCCCTGCTGCCCCCGGGAAGATCCCCGATCGTCTCATCCTGCACCTCCGTCGCCAGTCTGTGTGGGTTGGCCGAGGTACATCACCACATAAATCGCCCGACTCGTCTCACCCCCTCTCGCGCGTGGACGCCCCACGCGGGGCCAGCCCGTCCCCTTGCCCCGCCAACGGCTCCCGGGCCGCGCCGTTGCCTGGCAGCCGAGCGTACACGCCGCGGACTCGGACGGACCTGGCTCGCCGAGCGTGCGCTCGAGCGCGGCAGCGCCGCTTCCAGTCAGCCACCAGCTCCCGGGTGATCCGGACCGTGCGGGAGAGCGCGACGACGGCCTGAGGCCGCTCGTCCGACGCACTCCACCTCTGAACGCTGAGGAGGCGTGCCTCGCCGCTCCGGAAGACGACGAGCCGGAAGGGGGAGCCCAAGAGCATGCCGCACGGTGGCTTGTCGCCAAGGGCGTTCTTGAGCACGGCGACGGCGGCCCGAACTCGCTCCAGACTCAGGCCGGACGCGAAGAGCTCTCGGACCACCAGCACCTGCACGAGGTCATCCAGCCCGTAGCGCCGGTTCGGGGACCCGGGCGGCCGGCCCTTCGCTCCTCGTCGAGGGGGTCGGAGCTCCAGCGCGGCCACGGAGGGTGCGAGCAAGCCGTTCTGATGCCAGATCTGAAGCCGTTCGGACCTGATGCCCGTGATCTCGCTCGCGATGCCGGTGGGGAACACTCCGTTCCAATCGGGGTGGACGCGGCGCTTCCGGTGGCCGTTTCCCCGCGCGAGATCCGGTGATGAGTCCAACTGAGTTTCCACGGAACCCCTCCCGCTTGGCTGCGGCTCACCGAGGCGCGGCCGGGCGCGGCGCCGAACAAAAAAAGGCGAAGGGGTCCGGCTACGGGTCCCGTACCCCTTCGCCTCGTTCTGTCGGCAACGGCCGCCGCGGGATGGCTCGCGAGGCCCCCCGCCGGCGCCGCCCCCGGCCGCGTCCCTGCTACCGCCTCACACCGATGCCCTCCGTCAGTACGCACCCGAACCGCGCCTGGGCACTCTCCCCCGCTGAGCCGGAAAAGTGCCCTGTTAGTTATTGGCTCGAACCGGGGAAAAGGTTGGGTCGGTTATCCGCCGGGGCGCGTCTCGGGACCTATGTGCCCGAAAACATTACCATACCAGGGCTTTGGCGGGATTCCGTCCGCGACGGGCCTCGGGCTGCCGGGGGCGCGCGGGGGAGTTTCGGGATCTACGGCCGCGCGCCCCTGGGCGTGAGACCTCACCCTCGTCGCCTGGCGCCTCCGCGCCACGCGTCGGAAGACGAGCCAGAAGTTCGACCGGCCTCCGGCGCGGCGCCGCGGTACCCCCGGCATGCGATTTCCCTCGCTCGTCATCCGACGAGGATGCCGGGCTCAGGGGAAGAAGTAGCTGACGCCGACTGTGAATAGGCTCGAGTTCAGACCGAGGTCCTGGCTGCACCGCTGGGCGTTGGACATGTGGTGGAAGCGGTAGCCGACCGTGACCGCGGTGTTCGAGGAGACGAAGAACAGCATGCCCGGTCCGCCCTCGACGAGGAAGTTCACGTCGCAGTTCGTGTGGCGGAGCTCCACCTGTCCTCCGACGACGCCGACGCCGACCTCGAAGTATGGGCGGACCGTCGGCCACACGGCGAACACCCACCGGCCGAGCACGGCGAGCCCCGCGACGGTCGCCGCGTCGCCGTCCTCTAGATGAACCCCCGTCGGCTCGGCCAGAAGCTCGAAGTTGCCGCGCACCCAGCCGGGCCCGTGCTCGTCGCTCAGGACGTAGCCGAAGTGTGGGAGGAGGTGGAGGCCGTTCACGGCCTCGAGGTCGCGAGACCCGCCGATCTTGTGGCTGACCGAGTAGCCGCCGGCGAGCGTGAGCTCCGTCGTGCCCGCTCGGAGGCGCTCCTGGCCGGCCGCCACCCCTGCGAATGCCAGTGTGTGCGCGCCGACGAGCACTCCGACCAGCCACCGGCGGCCGAGTGGACGCCCCATGCCCGGCTCCTCCTCTCGGACAGACTGCGTGGAGATCGCAGCTTCGCACCTCTCTGCCGGCTTCGAGCTGACGCCCCGGCGACACGGCGCACCGCCTGGCTACCAGCCCGCGAAGAAGAGCCGATCGACCGCGAGCGTCGCCAGCGTGATGGCCACCCAGGCCACGAGGAGGCCGACGATGTCACGCCTCGCCTCGCGACGCTGCTCCACGATCCAGATGACCGGACAGGGCCCAGCCGGCAACCCGCCCGGACGCAGGGTCACCAACACGCGGCCCGACTCCACTCTGTTCTCCACATCGCGGTCCATGGAGGTTCCCTCTCTCACCCGGGGGCAGTCAGGTCGGGGGACCGTCACTGCAGGAGGGCAGGGCAGCGGGCCCCGCAACGACACTCAGCACCTCCTTGCTCGGTATCCGCTCCGGTGGGGCAGAAGGTTGGAGCGGCAGGGAGATCTTGCGGTCCCGCACCGGACGCCCGGGTCCGCCGACGCGGGGTGCGCCGGCGCGAGGCGAGGCGGTGCCGCCAGAGGCAAAGGAGTCTGAGAAGGACGCGACTTGCGGGAGAATGGGTCGGCGCTCGGCCGAGGAAATCAGATCGAGCTTATTCGTGCTCCAGCCCGGAGCTCGATCACCTCCTCACCGGGGCTCCGCCCCACCGTGAGCGAAGGTTGGCCTCCGAGCGCTCTCGTCGTCGGTACCGGGCGACAGGACCGCTGACGTGTCCAGAGGGAGTCCTGTCCCGAGATCCCGCCGGGAGGGATCGGGCAGTCTCCCGAAGGGGGTCTCCGCCCGGACTGTTGGACAGGAGCCCGGCCATCCAGGCGCATACCCAACACAACCCGAACCCCACGGCCGGGGCGAGTCCACACTTCGCGCAGTGGCGGCTCATTCCACCGTTGTCCACCCGCTCGTGGGGTCCGGGCGTTTGCCCCCTCATCACCTTCCGTAGAACGCGCGCGTGAACGCGCTCAGTTGCGGCGTGCACGTGGACGGCTTTCCTCCCGGACTCGGCGCGGGCTCGGGACTCCCGGGCCGACGCGCCGCAAGGTATCCGCCGAGCACGCCGAGGAGGAACGCGAGGGCGGTGAAGATCGCGAGCAGGGTGTCCTCGGTCATGGCGCTGTCGAGGGGGCAGCGGCTCGCTGCGGCCGGGGAGCCTGCCCTTGCGGGCTGCCGAGCAAGAGCGCGAGCCCGAACCGGATCGGGACGCCAAAGCTCGCGCCCTCGAAACTCCGCGCCACAGCGTAGTTGACCCCGATCACGCGGCCGCTGAGGCTCAGGATCGGCCCGCCGCTCCCCCCGAGGGTGGTCGGCGCGTCGTAGGCGATCTCGTGAGGCCGGACATCCGCCAGATGGCCCCAGGTCGCGTACGGGCGAATCAGCTTCTGCCGGCCCAGTCGGTCCAGGAGGGATGGAAGATCGACCGGGTCCTCCGCCATGAGCGGCCGCAGGACAGCGGGCTCCACCCGCGCCAGCAGCAGATCCACCCCGCCGGGGTAGCCCATGACGAGGACCGCCCGTCCGGGAACGGCTTCCCGACCCGTGCGGTCCACGGGGAGGACCGGGAACGACCGCCCCCCGACGTCGGCTTTCACCAGGGTCACGTCCGCCGCCTCCGAGACTTTGAGCACCGTGACGGGGATCGGATCCGCGAGACCGGGAAAGAAGGCGCGCAGCACGACGACCCGGGGCCGTACACCCAGGCCGAGGATCGCTCCGACCCCCTCGTCGCCCTTCCAGGGCTCGACGACGTGGCGGCTCGTGAGCATGGCCCCGTCCCGGCTCACCAGGAACCCGGTGCCGAAGAACGTCGTCTTGACCACGGGGCCCTGACCCTCGAGCGAGACCGGCGCCCGCCCGGCGGGGTCGCGGAGCGGGCGTCCCTTCTCGTCCCCGCCGAGGTAGCGTAGCGGGCGTCCCGAGGCGTCCTCGAAGACCACCGCGCCGTGGAGGAGCGCGACGCCGTTCGCGTACGTCCGGATGATCCGTTCACCGGCGCCGCTCTCGGCTTCCAGGGCGCGGAGGGTGCGGTCGATCCCCGCGAGGTGCGCGGCCCGGCGCTCCCGCTTGCGTATTCCGACGCATCCTGATCGCCTGTTCCGATCCATCCTGATCGCTCAT
>CAYQDR010000141.1:0-11179 GCA_964416315.1 uncultured bacterium | reverse complement strand
TTCGAGAGCCAGGAAGGCGGACGGCTCAGCGTCCGGACGGACGGCCCGACGGCGGGGCTGCGGACGCTGACGTTCCCCGCGCCGCCCCGCGCCGCCATGGTCGCCCGCCAGCTCTCGGACCTCGAGCCCGACCCCGTCTTCCGCAGCACGCTCGCCTTCGCGACCGCGATGGCGGCGAGCCTCACCCGCTGAGAGCCGAAAACTCCCTTCTCCCGTGGGGGAGAGGGTTGGGTCAGAGGAGACTCCACCGCGAAAGGCCGCCCACCCGGCCGGCGAGCGATCCCGACAAGGCCGGGACAGGACCGCCGAGGACGCGGCCCTGGCCTACCTGCTCAGAAAATAGGGCAGGATCACTGCCGGTAGTGGCCGATCCGAACCACCCGCCCGTAAGGGCGGTTCCTTCTTTGCCGCGTAGACGCGAAGCCTCTCCTGGGCATGGGCGCTCTCACCCGGCAATCCTCGGGAGGACCCCGCGCGTCGGATCATCGGTCGAGAGGACGAGCGGCGTGACTGCCGGGGGCGTGCACGCGGGACAGCGCGCCCGATCGAGGCGGCCGGCGTGGCCGCACTGGTCGCACAGAACGTGTAGCGCGTCGTCGCACAGGTACACGCGCAGGGCGGCGACCCCGCAGGCGTCGCAACCGGGCCCTTCGAACACGCTGTCGCTGGCGCGACAGTCCACCGTGACTACGGCGTCGCTCGAGCGGCGGCGTACCGGTACGGCGGACCGTTCGGTCTCGGTCTCCACGAGGGTCGCGGCGATGATCTCCGCGAACACTCGCGGCCGCAACCTCTCCCGCAGCTGGCGCCGGCGGGCGTCGAGGTCCGACGCGAGCGCCTCCAGCTTTGCCAGACGCCGCGCCCGCTCCGCGTCGCTGCGCGCGCGCCGGGCGGCTTGGTTCATGTCCGCGTACAGTCCCGCGTAGTACTCTGCCATGCGCTCCAAATCGCGCCGCGCCCGCCGCTTCAGTGCCTCCAGCGCGCCGGCCATGTGCCATACACCCTGGCGGCACAGCCATCGTTCGAGTCCGACGGCGACCCGCTGCCGCTCCGCCTCGTTCAGAGGCTCTGCCGACACCGTGTACCCGCGCTCGACAGGTAGCGGCGTCGTGCAGGCTCCGTCGGCGAGCCGAATGCACACCGGCACGATCGCGCTCCGGACCTCATCGGCTTGGCACACGACGCGGAGCTGTCCCGCGAGGTAGCGCAGCGTGCGGCGTGTGCTCTGGGTCGCGCCTCGCCGGACCGCGTTGAGCAGCACCGGAAGGTGGTCCGGCAGCGAGCGCGGCAGCTCGGGAGGCAGGGCCACGGCCGCCACCGCGGGCGCGGCCAGGCGCTGCGCGACCAGCTGCTCGAGCAACGGCGACCCGAAACGGCCGTCGATCGCGTTCTCGCCTCTCTCCCGCGCCGGATCCAGATCGATCCGGGCTTCCTCCGGCAAGCTCAGGCGCTCCGCCTGCTCGGAGGGCAGGAGCACGTGGAGGCCGCCGGGGACCTCCTCCACGACCCCTCCCACGACCTCGAGCACGCCGGCGAGAAACTCGCGGACCAGCTCCATCCCGCGCGTCAGACTCCCAGCTCGTTGCGGAAGAAGGCCTCGTCGAAGGCCTTGACGTTCTGGTAGCGGGCGCAGGCAACAGCCAGCGCGTCGCCGATGCGCGCAAACCGCTGCTCGCGCTCTCGCGGGTCCGCCGTGGCAAAGGCGTTGAGCATCACCTCCGAGAACTCTCCCTCTTCCTCCAGGTAGCCGAGGATCATCTCCACCTCGCCCACGACGAGCTCGAACAGGTTGATCCGCTCATCCAGGATGAGCAGGATGCGCTCCTCGATCGAGCCGGCCAGGCAGAGGTTCACCACGTCCACGGGGTGCTCCTGGCCGATGCGATGGACGCGCCCGATCCGCTGCTCGATTCGCATCGGGTTCCAGGGGAGGTCGAAGTTGACGACCCGTCGGCAGAACTGGAGGTTGAGCCCCTCGCTGCCAACATCAGTGGACAGCAACACGCTTCCGCGCCGGCGGCATCGCTCGATGGCGTCGTGGCGCAGCGGGACGGGCGTATCGCCGTCGACGCGCTCGCAGGACACGCCTTGCCCCCCGAGGAACGAGTGCAAGAAGCCAAGCGTGGCGCGGAAGCGCGTGAAGACCACGGTCGCGCCGTCGCTTTCGGCGAGCACGCGAGCCAGTGCATGCCCCTTGCCGGTCTCCGGCAGCCGCGCGGCAAAAGACACGGCCGGGACCAGGGCCTCCTTCGCCGCAGCGGGGATCACCGAGTCGTCGCGGATCTTCTCGAGGGTGGCCGCGACGGCCTGAGGGCTGCTGCCGGCTTCCTGGAGCAGGACGGAGAGCAGCAGACGCGTGCGCCCGCCGGGCCCGAGCGCTCGCAGCACCGCGACCAGGTGGTCGTACAGCTCGCGTTCGGCCGGCCGCGGGTCGACGAGCACGGTGCGCGCGAAGCGAGGCGGCAGCCGGACCCCGGACAACGCGCGAGTGTTCCTGATCATCACCTCGCTCAGCAGGCCGCGCAGCTCGCGGCGTGCCGCCTCCGAGATTCGTCTCCTGGCACCGCCGAAGCGGCGCACGAACTCGGCTCGACCCCCGAGCTGCCCCGGCCGGATGAGGCTCACCAGGTTGTAGAGCTCCTCGACGTTGTTCTCCACGGGCGTGGCCGTGAGCAACAGGAAGAAGCGCGACGTCAGGCGCGAGACCAGCGCGTAGGCTTGGGTGCGCGCGTTCTTGAGCATATGGGCCTCGTCTACGATGATGAGGTCCCACGACCGCTCGGCCACGGCGTCCCGGTGCCGAGGCGCCCGGGCGGTGGCGAGCGAGGCGATGACCACTCCGGGACGTGCCCAGAACCGCGCCGGCTCTGCGCGGAACGCCGGGTCGTCCGTGGTGCGCGTGTCGATCCCGAACTTGGACCCGAGCTCCTCGCGCCACTGCGCGACCAGAGACGGAGGTGTGAGGACCAGCGCCGAGCCCACGTGACCGCGCAGCATGTACTCGAGCAGCACCAACCCCGCCTCGATAGTCTTCCCGAGCCCCACCTCGTCGGCAAGCAGGGCTCGCCCGAGGAGGACGGACAGGACGCGGCGCGCAGTCTCCTCCTGGTGCGAAAGCCGCAGCAAGCCCTGTGCGCGCTCCACCGCGAGGAGGCGGTCGTACGAGCTGGCTTCCCGGATCGTCGCTGCCAGGAGGTTCAGGCGGATGTCGTCGAGTGTGCCCCTGACACCCGAGGCCAGCACGCTCAGGTCCCCGATCGATGTGCCGATGCTGACCTCAATGTCGAACGTGGCAGGCGGCGCCGGCTCGGGCTCGGTCGCGCCCTCGGCCCGGGCCTGGGGCCCGGGACCCTCAGTGGCGTCCGCCGGCCCAACGGTTTGCCCCACGTTGCCGTCGAACGGCAGGAGGGTCTGCCCGTCGGTCGTCGGCGTCGCGGGGGCTCGCTCGGGCGCGCACCGCGACTCCACGGACTCGAGCAACTCGAGCCAGCGCCGACGGTCGCGGAGGCGCCGCGGGAGGATGGCGCGAGCCCGAGCGGTGAGCTCCCACGCCCGCGCGGTACGTCCGGTCGAAGCGTAGAGGTCAGCAAGCGTGATCAGAAGGGTGGCATCGGGCTCGGCGACTCTGGCCAGGTGCTCGTAGGCGCGGAGCCGGAGCTCGGGATCTCGCGAGCCGTCGGCTGCGGCCACGTACAGCGCGGCGAGCCTGCGGTCGCGGGGCGCGAGAGTGGCCGCACGGGCAGCGGCGGTGACCGCCTCGGTCGTCCGCCCCACGTGCATCAGGCGGTCCGCGGTCCAGGCGGCCTGGAAGGCGCGGTCGTGCCGCGCCAGCGCCTGGGCCGCCTGCGCCTCCTGGCGAGCCTGGCGCTTGCGCTTCTCGGCTCGCTTCAGCCGGCGACGCTCACGCTTGTCGCGCCCCATAACCCGAGCTGCCGTTTCCCGCTCCGCTCGGCCTCACTCGGTCAGGCAGAACGGGGGACCGGCCGGACCCCGGCGCGATCGCAGCGTGCTCGGGGCAGGCGGTGTGAACCCCCCGAGGAATCCGAGGTACCCTTCGAGATCGATTCCCTCTGCGTGACGCAGGCGCCGAAGGGCGGCCACGTCCTCGTCGGTGGTCGGGAGGTCCCGGTCCAGCGCCAGGCGGTCAGGCGAGCCGCTTGATCTCATCGAAACGCTCGCGGAGCCCGGCGCGCTCGAAGTAGCCTCGGATTTCTCCCTCGTCGATTCCGGGCAGTCGCAGCAGGAACTGGACGTCGGCCATCTCCTGCAAGGTCCGGGACGGGTCGTTCTTCATGGCCTGGACCTTCATCGCCGCGAGGTGCTCGGGGCGAGGCACCGGCATGACGCGGTCGCCGAGGTTGAGCCGCGGCCGGCAGCCTTCGAAGAGCAGGCGGCTGGTTTCGCCGTCCACGTACACGAAATCGATCCGACCCAGCGCCCGGTCCGGGTGGACGTGGTTCGAGTAGCCCGCCGACACGTGCAGGGTCTCGTACCCGACCCCTTCGACAAACGCGAGCAGCTTCGGTTGGGCTCTCGATTCTGTCACGAAATCGAGGTCGAGCGTGGCTCGGCTCAGGCCGTAGGCGTGAAGGCCGAAGGCCCCGATCACCGCGTAGCGAAAGCCCTCGCGCTCGAAGAACGGCGTGACGATCGCCAGCACGCGGCCAAAGTCCAACGCGAGTCGTGCTCCGGTGAGTCGAGCATACCACGGGGCCCGGTTGCGGCAGGGCAGCGCGTCGCCGTGCCCGTGGTCACCGTGGAGGAGTTCGCGGAGACCCAGACCATGACCGCGCTGAACTACCCCCCGGAGACCGAGGTGACCTGGCGCTTCGAGGCCGCGCGCGGGCCCGTCGGAGTCACGGTGCGCCGGCTCCCCGAGGGGCCGCCAGAGGTCCGCTCGCTCGTCATCGCGCCGGCGACCGCAGGCGTCGCGCCCCAGCTCAGCTTCGCGAGTGGGGGCGGGCGGCTGTCCGTTCGGACGGCCGGTCCGACTCCGGGGGCCCTGACGCTGACACTCCCCGCGCCGCCCCGCGCCGCCATGGTCGCGCGCCAGCTCTCCGACCTCGCCCCCGACCCGGTCTTCCGCAGCACGCTCGCCTGAGCGACCACGATGGCGGCAAGCCTCAGCCGCTGAGCTTCTCCAGACGGCAGGTCGCCAGAGACCGATGGGGCGCTGCCACCCAACAAACGGTACTGGTTGTATTGACGCGACAACCACGCTATGCTTTTCGGGCAGGAGCATGGAGGCAACAGACGATGAGTAACGGGCCATTCCTCAACATCAAGGCGCCCAAGGAACTCCTGGACCGCCTCGATGACTACCGCTTTGCCACGCGGAAGCCGTCACGAGCCGAGGCGGCTCGAGAGCTGTTGGACCGCGCGCTAAAGGCCTTCTTCGAGGTCTCCGATCCCGAGCCCGTTCGACGTGGCGATCCCGATTACGCGCTGATCCGTGCCCGCCGACGGCAGCCGGCAGAAGCTTTCCCGATCCGGGAGATCGAGGCCCGGCTCGCACGGCTCAAGAAGACCCGCGCGGGGTGAGGCTGCGCATCCGCCGCCGGGCGAAGAAAGAACTCTTGGAGATCGACGACGATGCCACGTTCTTCGCGGTGGTCAAAGCCATTCTTGAACTCGGAGAGAACCCGAGACCGCGAGGATATGACAAGGTCGAAGGCCAGGAAGAGATCTATAGGATCTGGGTCGGCCGCGACTGGCGGGTGGTTTATTCTATGGATGCCGAGCGGAATGAGCTGACCATCGAGGCCGTGCGGAGAAAGGACGAACGTACCTATCGCCGCTAGCGGCACCTGTTTTTCGTCTGGCGCCCGAAGTCCCTGCACCTTTCTTCGCGGGAACCTGACCACCCGGCGCCACCGACTCGTCCCGCTTGGCGGCCCAATCGATCCACTTCCCGAGTTGCACGACCCCGCCTCACGCGGGCCCAGCAGTGAAGCTGCCTACCCGCCCTTGGCCTTCTCCCGGAGGACGCGGCGGAGGAGCTTCCCCGTGCCGGGACCGGCGGGGCCCGGGGCGCGCGGGAGCTGGTCGGCGAACTCGACCTCGCGCGGGAGCTTGTACACGGCGATCTTGTCCCGGCAGAACTCGATCAGCTCGCGCTTCAGGGCTTCGGAGGCCTGAACCCCCGACTTCAGCACGACGTAGGCGCGGGTGTTCTGGCCGCGGACCGGGTCGGGGATGCCGATGATGCCGACGTCCGCGACGGCTGAGTGCTTGGCGAGGGCCTCCTCGATCTCCTCGGGGCCGATCCGGTAGCCCGAGGACTTGATCAGGTCGTCCTCGCGCGAGAGGAACCAGACGTAGCCGTCCTCGTCCATGGTCACGAAGTCGCCGGCCCGGCACCAGCCGTCCCGCACGGCCACCCGCTGCTTGTCGGGGTCGCGCCAGTAGAGCGTCCCCGTCGGGCCGCGGGCGATGAGGAGTCCCACTTCTCCGGGCTTCGCCTCCTTGCCGTCCTCGCTGACGACCTTGACCTCGTAACCGGGGACGGCCGGCCCGATCGCGCCCGGCTTCACCCGGCGGGTCACGGCCGAGGAGACGAAGACGTACATCATCTCCGTCGTCCCGAGCCCCTCGTAGATCTCGAAGCCGAACATGTCCTTCCACTGCTGGTAGGTCTCGGCGCCGAGCGACTCCCCGCCGCCCGTGCAGATCCGCACGGAGGCCAGGTCGAAGCGCTCGCGCGCCTTCGGGATCTGCATCATCTTCCGGTAGGCGGTCGGGAGGATCGAGACCACCGTGATCCGGTGCTTCTGGATCTGCTCGAACATCCCCTCGGGCGTGAACCGCGGCAGGAGCGACGCCGCCGCGGCGAAGCGGAACGGGATGACGGCCTGCGTCGAGTAGCCGGCCGCGAGGGAGAGCGGCGCGGGGCCGCCGATCACGTCGTCCGGCTCGACCCGCCAGCCATACTTGCCGAACCCGTCGGGGACCGTCAGCGCCTCCTCCATGAAGTGGACGGTGCCCTTGGGGAGGCCGGTCGTGCCGGAGGTGTAGAGGAGCACCGACACCGCCTGGCGGGGGCGCCGCACGGCCTCGAGGCGCTCGCTCCCCTTGGCCATGAGCTCGCCGTACGGGATGTAGCCCTTGGCCTTGAGGTCCGCGGGCTCGCCGCCGATGACGACGATGTGCTCGATGCGCTTGAGGTCCGCGCGAGCCCGTTCGACCTCCTCGAGGAGCGGTGCCGCGACGATCAGCGCGACGGCCTCGGTGTTTTCGGCGATGTGGGCGATCTCGGTCCGCGAGAAGAGGGGCGAGGTCGGCACGATGATCGCGCCGATCTTGAGGACCGCGAAGTTCGCGACGAGGGCGGGCGGGATCGACGGGGACCGGAGGAGCACGCGGTCTTCCGCCTCGATCCCGAGCCCGCGCAAGGCCGAGCCGAGCTTGTTGACCGACCCCTGGAGGTGCCGGTAGGTGATCTTCTGGTCCTCGAAGAGGATCGCGACCCGGTCGCCGCGCCCCGCCTTGACGTGGCGGTCCACCAGCTCCTCGGTCGAGTTCAGGCGCTCGGGGTAGCCCGCGTGCTCCGGCAGCGTGTAGAGGCGCTGCGGCCACAGCTCCTTCGGTGGCAGGTACGACGCAGGAATCGTGCCCATGGGCCTCTCCCGATGCGCCTCAGGTCGCCATGAGGCGCTCGAGCGCCTCCTCGACGCCGACGACGCGGTTCAGCTCCCGGTCCATGCGCGGGAACACGTCGGCAGGGTACCGGTCGCCCTCGAAGACCATGAGCGCCGGAACGCGGCGCCCGAAGTCCTCCTCGAGCGCGCCCTTCATCCCGAAGACCGCGCGCTTCGCCGCGCTCGGACCCGTCACGGCCTTGTGGTAGATGGGAAAGACGTCGCGCACGTCGGCCATGTCCTTCGCCTCGGCCTCGAGCCCCTTCCCGCGGAGCTCCTGGACGAGGCGGAGGGCCTTCTCGCGGTCACACGGGAAGGCGTCCGAGGGCGGGTGCTTCGAGGAGTAGTAGAGCTCGACCCGTCGCTTGGCGGGGGCCTTCGTCGCGGCCGGCCCCGCAACGACGGCCGCGGCCGCCGGGCGATGGGCGCGCGCCCCCTTCTCGTAGACGGCGCACTCCGTCACGCCTTCCAGCGGCAGGATGAGCGTGAACGGCGCCTCGAGCTTCTTGCACCCGCCGAGGAACGCCTTCGCGATGTTCGGATCGAGCGCCGGGGCGAAGTGCCTGCAGGACAGACACAGGATCTCGGCCATCGTGGGTCCTCCGGAGCCTAGATGATCCCCCGGGCTCTCAGACCGGCGAGCGCCTCCCGGCCGAGCCCGAGGTACTTCCCGTAGACGAACTCGCTGTCCGCCCCGACCGGGCGGCAGCTCCACTTGATCCGCGGCGGCGTCTCGGTCATGTGAAGCGGCGGCGCCTGGAGGAGGAGCCGCCCGTAGACGGGGTCGTCGACGATCTGGAGCGCCCCGCGCTCCCGCCAGTGCGCCTCCTCCAGCACCTCGCCGGGCGTGTTGGCCTTCGCCGTCGCGACGATGCCGGGCCCGCGGTACGCCTGCACCTTGGCGAGGATCTCCGCGGCGGTGAACCGCGTGCTCCACCGCTCGATCTCGGTCTTGAGCGGGGTCATGTGCTCGAGCTTCGCCCGCTCGAGAAACGTGGCGAACCGCGGGTCGTCCGGGAGGTCGGGGCGCTCGATGATGGCGCAGAGCGCCTTGAAGTTCACGTCGGAGAACCCGGCCACGAACGCGTAGCCGTCCTTCGTCCGGACGATGCCGTACGGGTAGATCCCGAGGTCGACGTTGCCGACGCGGAAGAGCTGCTTGCCGTACATCGCGTGCCAGACGAGGTTGTAGTTGCAGAGACGCATGAGCCCCTCGGCGCCGGAGACGTCCACCAGCTGACCCCGCCCGGTCCGCCGCCGGTGGCGGAGGGCCAGGAGCGCCCCGAAGGCGGCCCAGGCCCCCGCGACGTACCAGCCCATCCAGGCCCCGATCTTGGTCGGCGCCTCCCACGACTCGGGCGGCTCGCGCGAGGGCATCTCGCCGGTCGCGAAGACCACGCCCGAGAGCGCCTGGTTCGTGACGTCATAGTCGGGGATCGGCGTCCGGGCGCGCGGCCCGAACTGGCCGTGACTGGCGAGCGCCACCCAGACGAGGCCGGGGTGCTCCGTCGAGAGCTGCCGGTAGCCGATCCCCCACGCGTCGAGCTGACCGGGCCGGAACGCCTCGATGAGGACGTCCACGCGGCCGGCGAGACGCCGGAAGAGCGCCCGGCCCTCCTCGCGCTCGAGGGCGCACGTCGCCGCGAGCTTGTTCCGGCCCTCCACGAGGTAGGCAAGCCCCGTGTCCTCGATCATGAGCCCCTCGGGGGAAAGGCGGCGCGCGGGGTCGCCGTCCGGCGGCTCGAGGCGGATCACCTCGGCGCCGAACTCGGCCAGGAGCGAGGAGCAGAACAGGGTCCCGAAGTTCCCCCGCGAGATGTCGAGGACACGCAGGTGGTCCAACGCCTCGGGCTTCTCCGCGACCGTCGTCGGCTCGGTCCGGGCCCGCACCCACTCGCTCCACGCGCGCGCGACCTGAGTCATGGCCTGGCCCTCAAGCCGGGCCGAGACCCGAGCAGATCAAGGACGCAGGGAGGAGGCGGTCCGAGGCGTACTCCCCGTACGTTGAGGGCCGCCGACGACCGAGGACGACGAGATGCGACGGGGATCGGCACGGCTAGAAGACGCTCCCCTCGCCGGCCCAGCCGTCCGGCGG
Organism: uncultured bacterium; assembly: GCA_964416315.1. Taxonomy (GTDB): domain Bacteria; phylum Methylomirabilota; class Methylomirabilia; order Rokubacteriales; family DASRDR01; genus CAYQDR01. The sequence continues at coordinate 1,447 of CAYQDR010000141.1, read as the reverse complement.
CTTCGCCCCGGGCCGGTCGGCCCAGCGTCCGACGACCTTCTTCGCCTCGAGGGCGCGGATCTCCTCACGGCTCAGCCCGAGGAGCCGCGTCAGCACGTAGTCGTTGTGGAACCCGACCGGCCGGGCGGTCCACTTGTGTCGGCCCGGCGTCGCCGAGAGCTTCGGCGCGGGGCCGCTGTCGGCGAGGGGCCCGTAGACAGGGTCGTCCACCGCGAAGACGGCGCGGCGGTGGCGGAAGTGGGGGTCGGCGTGGATCCCGGCCGCGTCGAGGACGGGGGCCGCCGCGAAACCGTGCCGGACGGCGAGGGCCTCGAGCTCGGCCCGCGTCCGCGTCGCCGCCCATGCGGCGACGAGGCGGCAGAGCTCCGCGTTCGCCTCGGGAGTGAGGCGCGCCCCGATGCTCTTGAAGCGCGGGTCTTCGGCCAGATCGGGCCGGCCCATGGCGGTCGCGAGCCCGCGGAACTCCTCGTCCGCCCCCGCCGCCACCGCGACCATGCCGTCGCGACAGGCGACGACGTCGGAGGGCGCGATCGCCTGGTCGCGGTTCCCCGAGGCCTTGCGATCGCGGCCGGTCCGGTCGCGGTGGAGCCAGGTCCAGTCCATCGCGCGGATGAGCCCCTCCGACTGGGCGAAGTCGATGTACTGGCCGCGGCCGGTGCGTTCCCGGTACTCGAGGGCGGCGAGGACGGCCGTGGCAGCCAGGATCGCGCCGAAGTAATCCCCGATCCAGATCCCGATCTTCATCGGCGGCCGCCCCGGGAAGCCCGAGATCGCGCCGAGGCCCGAGGCGACCTGGGCCACGCCGTCGTACGAGGCGCGACCGACCGAGAACGGCCCCCACTGGCCGAACCCCGAGTCGGCGACGTAGATCAGGCGCGGGTCCAGCTCGCTGAGCGCGCGGTAGCCGATCCCCCACTCCTCGAGCGTGCCGGGGACGAGGTTTTCGACCAGGATGTCCGAGCGCGCGACCAGGCGCTTGAAGAGCGTCTGGCCCTCCGGGCGGTGGAGGTCGAGCCCGATGTGGTGCTTCGAGTGGTTGACGTTGAAGAAGGCGGGGTTGCCGTTCTTCCACGGGCGGCCGTCCGGGATGACGTAGCGCATGTTGTCGCCCGTCCCGGGCAGCTCGACCTTGATGACCTCGGCGCCGAACTCGCCGAGGTAGTCGGCGTTGACCGGGCCCATGATGATGTGGGCGACCTCGACGACGCGCACGCCCTCGAGGGCCTCGGGCTTGGCGAAGAGCTCCGCCGGGTCGAAGAGCCGCTCAGTCCACTCGAAATAGTCGTCGCTCACTGTGCTCGGAGCTCCTGGGTTGGGTAAGACCCTCTGCAGAAACGCTGCGCCATGCAGTCTATCACCGTCGAAGCGATGGCAAAAGCGGGAGGTCCCGCTCGGGCGCACGTCAGGGTTGTGAGGGAGGCGGACGATGCGGGTTGCGTCTTGGTGG
>CAYQDR010000140.1:0-11191 GCA_964416315.1 uncultured bacterium | reverse complement strand
GCCGCCGGCCCTGTACACGACCGCGCTTGCCCTTCACTCTACAGTTGGTCGAGCGACTCCGGCCAATTCCGCGGTCGCTCGACACGTAAGTGTGCGTGGGGGTGTGCGCACCCATGTGAACGGCGCGTGTAGTGCCGACCAAGTTCATTGACTTCGTTCGAGCGTGAGGGGCATATGCGTGGGAGATGTACTTGCGCCACACGACGCGCGTGAAGGACGGCAAGGCCCACACCTACTGGCGTCTGGTCCGCTCGGTGCGCGTCGGGCGCAAGGTGATCCAGCAGACGGTGGCGCACCTCGGCGAACTCGACGCCGAGGGCCGGGCGCGGGCCAAGGCCCTGGCCCGCGCGATCACGGGCGATCGGGAGCAGGCCGATCTCTTCACGCCGGTCGAGGGGACGCCCGAGCCCGTGCGCGTGCGGCTCGACCGCGTGCGCCTGGAACGCGGGCGGAGCTTCGGCGACGTCTGGCTTGCCTGGACGCTCTGGCGGGCCCTGCGCCTGGACGAGGTGTGCGAGCGCCTGCTGCCGGCCGGCCGGGAGCAGGTGCCGTGGGCGACCATGGCCGCGGTCCTGGTCCTCGCGCGGCTGTGCGAGCCTTCCAGTGAGCTCCACCTCGCCGAAGACTGGTATCGCCGGACCGCGCTCGAAGATCTGCTGGCCCTGCCGGCCCCGGTGGTCAACGACGACCGGTGCTATCGGGCCCTGGATCGGCTGCTGCCCCACAAGACCGCGCTCGAGCAGCACCTGGTCGCGCGCTTGGGGGAACTGTTCCGCCTCGACTACGACCTGCTCCTCTACGACGTGACCAGCACCTACTTCGAGGGCCAGGCGCGGCAGAATCCGTTGGCCCAGCGCGGCCACAGCCGCGATCACCGGCCGGACTGCCCCCAGGTCTGCGTGGCCTTGGTCGTCACGCGCGAGGGCCTGCCGCTGGGCTACGAGCTCTTCGCGGGCAACCGCACCGACGTGACCACGGTCCGCGAGATCGTCGAGACCATGGAGAGCCGCTACGGGGCCGCCCAGCGCATCTGGGTCATGGACCGCGGCATGACGAGTGCGGCGAATCTCGCCTGGCTCCGCCAGACCGGGCGGCGCTACCTGGTCGGCACCCCCAAGAGCGAGCTCCGTCAGTGGGCGGGCCCGCTCATGGACACGCAGGACTGGCAGGTGGTGCGCGACGGCATCGAGGCCAAGTCGTGCGTCGGCCCCGACGGCCTCGAAACCTTCGTGCTGGTCCGGTCGCAGGAGCGCCGCGAGAAGGAGCAGGCCATCCCCGCGCGCTTCAGCCGCCGGATCGACGAGGGGCTGGCCCGGCTCGCCCGGCGCCTCGCCCACGCCCGGCGGCCGCGGGAGCGTGGCCCCCTGGAGCGGCAACTGGGGCGCTTGCTCGCGCGCAACGCCCGCGCCGCGGGGCGCTACGTCATCACGCTGACCACTGACCCCGCGGTCGCGGCCGGCGTGCGCCTGACCTGGACCGTCCGCCCCGAGTGGGAGGCCTGGGCCCGCTCCAGCGAAGGCTGCTACGTGCTCCGCTCCAACATCCCCGACTGGAGCCCCGAGGACCTCTGGCGCACCTACATCCAGCTGACCGAGGCAGAGGCCGCCTTCCGGATCCACAAGAGCGACCTGTCCATCCGCCCCATCTGGCATCATCGGGAGGATCGCGTGCGGGCACACATCCTCGTCTGCTTCCTCGCCTACGTCCTCTGGAAGACCCTCGAACAGTGGCAGGCCCGGGCGGGGCTCGGCCACAGCCCGCGCACCATCCTCGAAGAACTCCACCGGATCCAGAGCACGGATGTCGTCCTCCCCACCACCGATGGCCGCGAGCTCCGCCTCCGCTGCGTCGTCCGCCCGGAGCCCGCTCAGGCGCACCTCCTGGGCCGCCTCGGCCTCGACCTCCCGGACCGTCTCCGCCTCCGCCCGCCCCTCCTCCTGACGGCCGAAATGTAGTGCCGACTTTTCGCCTAAATGCCTGAAAACCCTACCTTGACCCCCGTCAACTGCGGAAGTTGGGTTAGCGCGAAAAGGAGCCGGGCGCCCCGGCAGGATCTGCCGGGACGCCCGGCTGTGGCGGTGGCGTGAGCTATCCGCGCGGCGTTACTTGCGCTTCATGCGGAGGTTGAAGCGCCGCACCTCGATGAACTGGAGCGGGTGCGGTGCCCACTCCACGTACTTCTGGAGCCCGTAGTCGTCGTAGGGCTGCAAGACCACGATCCACGGGTTGTGCTCGAGGAAGATCCGGGTCATCTTCTTGTACGCCTCGCCCCGGAACTTCTCGTCGATGCTGAAGCGCGCGGCGTTCCCCAGCTCGTCCCACTCCGGGTGCCGCCAGTAGTCCTGGATCCCGCCCGGCGCGAGGAGCCGCCACATCATCCCGTCGGGATCGCCTACGGTGGAGGCCGGATCCGACCACCAGAGCCCCTTGAAGGTGCGCTCGCGGTTCTTCTGGGCCCGTACCGAGTACTCGATCACCTCGACGGCGACGTTGACCCCGATGTCCTTCCACATCCCGGCGATTGCCTCGGACATGGCCTTGTCGTTGACCGTGTAGCCGGCCGTCGTCTCGATGTAGATCGGCTCGCCTTTGTACCCGGATTTCTTGAGCCGCTCCTTGGCCTCCCTCGGGTCGTACGGGAGCGGCGGGAGCGAGGGGTCGTAGTGGTTGTCGCCCTTGACGATCGGCCCGTTGGGGACGATCGCCCGCGCCCGCCAGAGCTCCTTCACGATCGCCTCCCGGTCGACCGCGAGCGACAGCGCCTGCTTCACGAGCGGGTTGTTGAGCGGCGGCACCTTCGAGTTGACCGCCAGGACGTAGAGCACCGCCGAGAGAGTCGAGGCCGAGCGCGTCGTCGGATGCTGGTTCACGCGCTCGAGGTGGTCGGGCGGCAGGAGGGCCATGAGGTCGATCTCGCCCTTGAGCAAGGAGGCGACCCGCGCCGCGGTTTCCGGGATCGGTCGGAAGACGACGCGGTCGAGGTCGAGCTTCCCGCCCCAGTAGTCCGGGAACGTCTCGAGCACCGTCTTGTCGTCCTTGATCCACGAGCCGAAGCGCACCGGCCCGGTCCCGATCGGCTGCGCGTTGAACGTATCCGGCCCGACCTTTTCCAGGTACTTCTTCGGCACGATCTGGCCGCCATACGTGGCGAGGCGCGCCGGCAGCAGCGGATCGGGCTTCTTCGTGTGGACGACGAGCGTATAAGGATCGGGCGTCTCGATCTTGTCGATGGTCGTGTAGACGGTCGCGACCAGGGTCCTGGCCTTCGGATCGTACGTCCGCTCGAGCGCGAACTTGGCATCTTCCGCCGTGAAGGGGTCGCCATTGTGCCACTTGACGCCCTGGCGCAGCTTGAACTGGTACGTCGTCGGGGCGGTGGTCTTCCACTCGGTGGCCAGGCTCGGGTAGAGCTTCCCGTCCGCCCGGCGGGTGAGCAGGGTGTCGAAGATGTTGAACGTGACCCGGATGTCGTTCGCGGCGGTAGAGAGGTGCGGATCGAACTTCGACACGTCCCCGGCCTGCGCGATGATCAACTCGCGCTTCTCGGTCGTCTGCGCCGCCGCGCCGTGCGGGGTCGCCGCCTCCATCAGGGCGCCGGCCGCCGTGGTGCCGAGCCCCAGCAGCGCGGCGCGACGCAGGAACTCCCGGCGGGGGAGGGCGCCGGCCTGCCAAGCGTTCTGGAGGGCCTCTACCGTAGGTGTCTCGGGAATCCGTTCGGTGTGGTCCATGATCAACCTCCCGTGGTGGGATAGCCCCCTGCCGGCTGCCCGGACGTCCTCTCCAGCCGGTCTGGAAGTATCGCAGCGTCCCCACCGTAGCGACGCGCTCCGCTGATGTCAAGGCGCGCGCCCGCGCCTGCGCTCTCCGCTACCCTTCCGCGCGGCGACCGTGGATCCAGCATCTCTTCGAGTCCATCTGCGAAGCGCCGTCCCGGACAATCCGCGCCGACGCGGGGCCGGACCTCCGCGATGACCCACTTCCCCCGGACGAGCGTCGCGTCGAGCGCATCGCGACCCCGTGTCTCCCATCGGCCGCCGGCAGCGGGCGCGCTCGGGCGTGCGCTCCTCCGTGCGCTTGACACCGCATCGGCCGGAATTTTATATATAGGTATTTTTTATGATCCGTCCAGCCAGCATTCCCGGCACCGAACCGCCGGAGTCCCCGCTCACGCTGGTCCGTGGCGGGCAGCTCTTCGCTCCCGAGGAACTCGGCCGCAACGACCTGCTCCTCGGCTACGGAAAGATCCTCGCCATCGGAGACGATCTCGCCGCCCGGTTCGCGCCATTCGGTGACATCCGGGTCGTCGACGGTGCAGGGAAGCTGGTCGTGCCCGGCTTCATCGACCAGCACCTCCACTTCTTGGGCGGCGGCGACTTCGAAGGCCCGCTCGGACGCGTCCCCGAGCTCCACTTGAGCATGATCACGCGCGGCGGCGTCACCACGGCGGTCGGGATCATGGGCATCGACATGGAATTCAAGAACCTGCACGGGCTGCTCATCAAGGCGCACGAGTTGGAGCGGTCCGGACTGAGCACGTACATCTACACCGGGTCGTTCCGCATTCCGCCCCCCTGTCTCACGAGCAGCGTCCGGGCCGACATCACCCTCATCGACAAGGTGCTCGGGGTGAAGGTGGCCATCTCCGAGGACACCTATCCTAACCTGTCGCTGGCCGACTTCGCCCGGGTCGCCGGCGAGGTCAGGCTCGCCGCCGGGGTGAGCGGGAAGGCCGCCGTGATCCACGCCCACGTCGGGGGGAACCCCACCCGACTCCAGCCCGTCTTCGACCTCCTGAAAGCGGTCAATCTGCCGATCGGCCAGATCGTGCCGACCCACGTGAACCGGCATCACCCGGACACGCTGGCGCACGCGCTCGAGTTCGCGCGGCTCGGCGGCACCATCGACTTCAGCGCGAACCTGAGCAAGCGATCGGGCAGCCTCACCGGACTGAACCCCGACGAGGCGGTCAAGATCGCCCTCGCCGCCGGCGTGCCCCTCTCGCAGATCACGCTCTCGTCGGACTCGAACGTCTCGATGCCGGTGCTGGACGCGCAGGACCGGCCGGTCGGCCTCCACAATGCGCCGCCGACGATCCTTCACCGCGAGTTCGTGCACATCGTGCGCACCAACCGACTGGCGCTGGCGGACGCCCTGCCGCTCGTCACCAGCAACGTCGCCCGCGTACTGGGCATCGCCGATCTGAAGGGTTCCCTGACGGCCGGCAAGGACGCCGACGTCGTGCTGCTCGACGCCGATCTTGCGGTCGACACGGTCATCGCCCGAGGCCGCATGATGGTCGAGGGCAGCCAGGTGCTGGTGCGGGGCCCCTTCGAGGGGTCGCGGTGAGCGGGGTCCGGACGGTAACCCTTCCCGGCCCCCGGCCGCAGGGTCTCCGACGTCCGTAGGGTGAGGCGCAGCTTCGCTACGACGCACGGAGGCGAACGACAACCCAAGAGGAGAGCGCGACATGGAGATGAGAGACCGCGAGCGGCTCGGGTTCTCGCTGGCGGAGTACCGCCGCCGGTACGACGCGGTGCAGGAGGGGATGCATCGCCTCGGCGTCGACGCGCTCCTCGTACGGAGCCCGGAGAACATCTGCTACCTCACGGGTTACGAGACGCCGGGCTACTACAAGTACCATGCCCTGCTGCTGTCGCGGGACGAGCCCGTCCTCATCCTCCGCCGGTTCGAGGAGCCGAACGCCGAGGAGTTCTCGTGGCTGACGCGGACGGTCCCCGTCGAGGACCACGCACACCCTGTCCAGGTGACGGCGGAGGCTGTGGAGCGCCTGGGGCTCGGGGGGAAGCGGATCGGCGTGGAAAAGGCGGGCTGGTATTTCTCCGTCGAGGAGTACGAGATCCTTCGGTCCTCGCTTCCGAAGGCGACGCTCGTGGACGCGACGAGCGTCGTCTGGCGAGCGCGCATGGTGAAGTCCGCGGAGGAGATCGCGATGATGCGGCGGGCCGCGCGGATCGCCGACCTCGCAACGCAGGCGGGGATCGACGCCGTGGCGGTCGGCCGGACGGAGGACGAGATCGCCGCCGAGGTTCACCGGGTGGCGATCGAGAACGGCAGCGAGTACATGGGGCTGCCGCCATTCGTCCTCTCGGGCGAGCGGACGAGCCTCCCGCACGGCACCTGGCGGGGCCGTCGGATCCAGCCTGGAGACCACGTCTACTTCGAGGTCTCGGCGGCGAAGTTCCGCTACTCCGCGGCCATCATGCGCTGCGTCTCGCTGGGCGAGCCGAACGCTCGCGTGCGCGCGCTGGCAGACGCCGTCATCGGCGGGCTCGAGGCCGGGATGGCGGCGATCAAGCCCGGCGTCTCGTGCGAGGCAGTGGACGCGGCGTGCCGGGGCGTCATCGAGAAGGCGGGATTCGGGAAGTACTTCACCCACCGGACCGGGTACTCCATCGGCGTCAACTTCCCGCCCGACTGGGGCGAGGGCGAGATCCTGAGCCTGCGGCGCGGGGAGCCGACGCTGCTCGAGCCCAACATGACCTTCCACATGGTTCCGCTCTGCCTGATCTATCGCGAGCTGGGCGTCGGCTTCAGCGCGACGGTGCGGATCACCCAGGCCGGGTGCGAGGAACTGACGAGCCTCCCCCGGAAGCTCGTCGTCAAGTAGCGCACGGGCCCGGACGGGCCGGGAGGAGGGGCATGTACGGCTGCCTGTTCATCAGCTGCACGCGGGGAAGCCCGTCGTGACCAGTAACCAGGCGCCCATCTGGCAGTCGCTCCGGCTCGCGGGTGTCCGCCAGCCGGTCCGCGGCGTGGGGCGACTGCTCGAGGCGCACTGAGACCTGGGTGCGGGTACGGAGGGCGAATGCGCGCGAGCGACGAAGACATCTACGGAGGACGGGCCCGGGTCGGGCTCACGGAGGCCACAGTCGAGGGGCTCGGCCGCATGGCGGAGTCCGTGGAGGTAGAGCGCTGCACCCAGCTCCTCGCGACCGCCCCGCTCGACGTGATCTGCTTCGGCGGGACGAGCGCGAGCTTCCTCCACGGTCCGGGGTGGGACGAGCGGCTCCGCGCACGCATGGCGAGCGTGGCGCGCGGGATCCCCGTCACGACGACGTCCACGGCGAGGACCTCCTGACGCAGATCCTCAAGCTGCGATGAGGTCGCCTCCCGCGGCCGCGGCGGCGCGCGCGACCATCGACCTCGCACGGCTCCGCCGTGACGTGGAGGCGCTCGCAACGATCGGCCGGACGCCCACCGGCGGGATCTCGCGCCCCGCCTTCTCGCCGGCGTATGAGGAGGCCTGTGCCTGGCTGGTGGAGCGGATGCGGCAGGCCGGCCTCGAGACCCGCGTGGACCTGGCCGGCAACGTCGTCGGTCGGCTCGGTCCGCCTGGCCCGGCCGTGCTGGCCGGCTCTCACATCGACACCGTCCCCGACGGCGGCCCGCTCGACGGGGCGCTCGGCGTCCTCGCCGCGCTGGAGTGCGCGCGGGCGATCCGGGAGGCGGGCGTCGCGCTCGGGCGGGGCTTCGAGGTCGTCGCCTTCGCCGATGAGGAGGGGCGCTACCTCGACTGCCTCGGCTCGCGCGCCATGGCCGGGCAGGTCGCCCCGAGCGAGGTGCGGCGGGCGCGCGACCCCGCCGGCCGGCCGCTCGCGGACGCCATGCGGGCGGTCGGCCTCGACCCCGTGCACATCGGCCGTGCCCGGCGGTCCCGCCGTGACCTCGTGGCATACCTTGAGCTGCACATCGAGCAGGGACCCGTGCTGGAGCAGCAGGGCGTGCCCGTCGGCGTCGTCGAGGACGTGATCGGCATCGCCCAGACCGAGTACCGCTTCGCCGGGCAGGCCGACCACGCAGGCACCACCCCGATGGCGACGCGGCGCGACGCGTTCCTTGGTGCGGCTGAGTTCGCCGTCCGCGCTCGGGATCTCGTGCTCGCGCGCGGCTCGCGCCACGCGCGGCTCACCTTCGGTGTCGTCGAGGTCCGGCCCCAGGTGCCGAACATCGTCCCGGCCGAGACGCGGCTCCGCCAGGAGCTGCGCGAGATCGTGCCGGACCGGCTCGCGCGTTTGGTCGCCGCGACCGAGGCCCTCGCCACGCGCGTCGCTCACCGCCGCCGGCTCGGGCTCGTGGCCGAGCGGCTGTTCCTCCACCCGCCCGTCCGGCTCTCGCCCCGCCTCCGAGGGCTGATCGCGGCCGTCGCGCGCGGGCGGGGCCTCGCGACGCTCCGCATGCCTTCGGGCGCGGGTCACGACGCCCAGATCATCGCGGCCGTGACGGAGGCGGGGATGGTCTTCGTCCCGAGCGAGGGCGGGCGGAGCCACCGACCCGACGAGTGGACGCCGTGGCCCGCGATCCGCCCTGGCGTCGAGGTGCTCCTCGACGCGCTCGTCAGGCTCCTGCTCGCCCCGGCCGCCAGCCGCAGTGCCGCGGCGCGACGGTGACCGAGGGGACCCCGACGAGCCCGCTGTTCATCGTGTTGACGACCTCGTTGACCGTGCCGTCGCCCCCGACCGCCACCACCAGCGGCCAGCCGCCCGCGACCGCGCGGTGCGCGAGCGCCGTCGCAGCGCGCGGCGCGGCCGTCTCCCCGAACTCGAACGCGAGCCCGAGCCGCGGGAGCCGGTCGCGCAGTCGCGGCCAGAGCCGCGCCGTGCGGCCGGACCCGGCGGCCGGGTTCACGACGACGAAGGCGCGCGCCGTCACTCTCGTGCGAGCCGAGGCCTGGGAGGTGCTCCCGGCCGACGTCCCCGGTGAGGAGCGCGCGGATCTGGCGTTGACCACCGACGCCTTCTCGACCCGAACCCGACGAGGGATCGCATGAGCGTGTTGATTCGAGACGCGATCGTCATTACGGTTAACGCCGAGCACCGAGTCTTCGATCCGGGTGCAGTCTACGTCGAAGGGAATCGTATCGCCGACGTCGGTCCGAGCGCCGAAGTGGCCCCCCGACACCCGGATGCCACCCGGGTGATAGGGGGTCGGGGCAAGGTTGTCATCCCCGGGTTCATCAGCACTCATACCCATGTCGGGTATACCCTGTTTCGGGGTCAGGCCGAAGATGTCGGGCTGGGGTGCGTGACACGCCAGTACTTCCCTATGGCGACGGTCGTGAGCCGGGAAGAACGACTGGCCGTCGGGTCGCTCACGTACGCCGAGCTTCTGCGAAGCGGTGTCACGACCGTCCTGGAGATGGAGGAGGATGCCGAGGTCTACGCCCCGTTCGTCGAACAGCTCGGCATCCGAAGCGCCATGGGAGTGATGCTCCACGACGTCGACGTGGAGCGTCTCCGACACGACGAGTATCGGTTCGATGCCCGGCTGCGGGAGGCCCAGCTCCGCCAGGCGATCGACTTCGCCGAGCACTGGCACGGGCGGGCCCACGGACGTATCACCGCCCTCATGACCCCGAACATGACGATCAGCTCCTCACCGGAGCAGCTGCGCGCCGCGCGCGCCGCAGCGGACCGTCGGGGTCTGAGGCTCAGCATTCACCTGGGCTGGGGTCCCGGGGAGGTCGCCGCGACGCGGCGACTCTACGGCCAGAGCCCCTTCGCGTATGCCGCTGACAACGGGCTCCTCGCACCGGACGTGGTGGCTGCTCACTGTTACGTCATCGATGAGGCGGATCTCGACTTGCTCGTGCGCTCGGGAGCATCGGTCGCCCACTGCCCCCTCATGAACGCCGTACGGGGGCACATCGCGCCGGTCAGGGAGCTACTCCACCGGGGCGTCACGGTCAGCCTCGCGATCGACAACATGTTCGCCGACTTCTTTGAGGTGATACGAGCGTGCGTCCTCGTCGCCCGGATCCGCAGCCAGGACGCCACCACGATGCCATCGATGCAAGCCGTGGAGCTCGCGACCTTGGGCGGCGCCCGGGCCCTCGGCCTGGAGCGTGAGATCGGCTCCGTCGAAGTGGGCAAGCGGGCCGACCTCGTCGTGCTGGACTACCGAGCGTTCGGTCTCACGCCCGCCCTAAACGTGGTCCAGAACCTTGTGTATCATGCTCACGCCCGCGACGTGGAGATGGTCCTGGTGGACGGCGAAGTCGTCGTGGAAAACGGACGGCTTCTGACTGTCGACCCGACGCGGCTGGTGGATCGAGCCCAAGAGGCGGCTTCGGCGGCCTGGGCCCGGTTCGTGGCTAAGTACGGCGGGCACATGGCCCCGTGAATCCCTGGTTCGTCCGGCCGTGAACATCCCGACTGGATCACGAGCTCTGGCATCCTCGGCGAGGATTTCACTGAAGGCACCGACACGGACGGCAGTCCGGTGGCCGTCGCCGTCATGGCTCTGCCGCCTCGAGGTCGATCACGTGGCGCGGCCGGTGTTCGTCTCGGGCGCCAGCCGGGAGCGGAGGCGGCAACTGCCCCGAGCTCACTTGCCTGAAGAGAGACGATGAGACTCCGAGGGAAAGCGGCCCTCGTCACCGGCTCCACCAAGGGGATCGGACTCGGCATCGCCCGCGCCTATGCGCGGGAAGGCGCCGATGTCGTCGTCAATTCCAGGGACTCGGGAGACTGCGAGAGAGTCGCGGCCGAGATCGGGGCTGGCGGCGGCCGCGTCATCGGCATCCACGCTGACCTGTCGCGATCCGACGAGGTGCGACGGCTCGCCCGAGAGACCATTGAGGCCCTCGGTGGCCGGGTGGACATCCTTGTGAACAACGCGGGTCAGCCCCGGGTCGCCCCGTCTGCTGAGCTGACCGAAGCCGACTACCGTTACACGCTCGATTTGAACCTCAACGCGTACTTCTTCTTGAGCCAGGAAGTCGCCCGCAGCATGCTGGCTCGAAGAGCGGGCTGCATTATCAACGTCTCCTCCATCAATGGGACTCTGGCCTTCCCCCAGCGGCTCGCCTACTGTGTCTCCAAGTCCGGGGTGAACATGCTGACCAAGGTGCTGGCCATCGAGTGGGCGGATCGGGGCGTGCGGGTCAACGCCATCGCGCCCGCGTACATCAAGACCGACTGGGTCCGCACACTCGTGGAGCGGAAGATCGTGGATGAGGCTGCGCTCCTGCGGCGGACCCCGATGGCCCGCCTGGGACTCCCCGAGGAGGTTGCCGAAGCTGCGGTCTACCTAGCCTCAGACGCGGCGTCGTATGTCACCGGGGCCGTCCTGGCGGTGGACGGAGGCTGGATGGCCTACGGCTACGTATGAGCTTAGTTAACACTACTGTGTCATAAACATCAGACTGCCTGAGGCTCGCGACCACAGGACA
>CAYQDR010000139.1:0-11204 GCA_964416315.1 uncultured bacterium | reverse complement strand
GAAGACCGTGGCCAGAGACTCCCGGTGAGCGAGGTGGACGAGCGTGGCATCGGCGAAGTCCATCGGGTGGTCCGCGTAGCGTCGCATGAGGGTCTCCAGAGCCGGCAGGTCAGGATCGTCGATGGGCAGCACGGAGACCGCGCCAGAGCGGAGAAAGCCCCACGCGGCGTCGAGTTCCCGGGGCTGGTCGCCGACGAGGTGGAACAGCTCGGCCAGGACGGCCGCCGAGGTCGCCAGCGGAAGGCGAAGCGACGCGAATGCGGCGCGGCAGCGCTCGTGCCAGCGGTCATCCCGATCGAGCAGGGCGAGGATCGCGCCCGTGTCGATCAGTCCGCTAGGACGCACGACGCTTCGCGAGCCGCTCGCGGAGCTCCCGGCGGGCCCCCTCGGCGCGCCGGGGATTCCCCCCGGCCAGGGAGCCGACAAAGCGCCCCGCCGCCGCCCGGATGCGCCGCTGCACGGCCTCGGACTCGCGCGTCCCGGCCGCTCGGTCGCGGAGCCACTGGCGCGCCATGCGGCCAAGCAGTTCGCCGACGCTCGTCCTCTCCTCCCGAGCGGCGTCTTCCAGCGCTGCCTTCAGCTCGGCAGCCACCCGCCAACTGTAGACTTCGCTCTTCGCCATGCACGACACTGTAGTGCACCCCGCCCTCTGCGTCAAGCGCCACCCAGCGCTCATCGCCTGCCAGCACGACCTTCGCTGGCGCTCGACGGGGAGGACGTGCGCACGATGACTGGCCAACTCGGCCTTCTGGTCTTCGTCCCGGTCGCGCTGAGCATGGTCGTCCGCGCGAGATGGCCGGTGTGGGTCGTCCGGGATCGTGCTCGCGGCCGTCGCTGCCAACCGGATGCTCGCCGCCACGAGGAGCCCAGCAGCGGGAGAGCCGGCGTCCATTCGCCCGGCTTCGAATGTCCCGCCCCAGCACGTGTCGGTCGGCGTCCCGGGCCGATCACCAAACGGTCATCATCCCATGGTGACCGTGTTGGTGACCCCGCCGCCCAGCTGCCCGGGAACTCCGCGACAAACAAGAACGGAGCCCAGCGCGGCGGCGATGAGTGCCAGTCCGGGAGACTGGCAGTCGCATCGGGGGCTACGGCGCGGGCCGTAACCCCCGATGCTCATTGGAGCGGGCGACCGGAATCGAACCGGCGACGTCCAGCTTGGGAAGCTGGCATTCTACCGCTGAATTACGCCCGCGTGTCGAAAAGATTCTAGGCGGGTGCGGGCGGGACTGTCAACCGGTCAGTCGTCGAAGGCTCCGACCCCGCGCATCACCTCCCGACCATGGCGATGTGGGCCGCTCGGGGGAGCGGCGCGCCCGGAAGCGCTCGCGCTCCCCCTCGAGCCCGGGCGACCCGGCCCCGGACAAACCCCTACGGCCCGCGCAAGTCTTGGGCCGAAATGAACCCCCGACAATCAGGTAGATACCTGATGCGGGCGGGGGAAAATCCCTGAACCCGGGAACGGGACGGCACCCGTCGACGCCCGCGAGGCCGCGGGCCGTCCTCATTCGGCCGGAGGGGGATCGCCCTGGTCCGGTCGGGTGCGGCCCTCGGCGAGCCACGCCAGCGCCTCCTCGCGCGTCCGGACGATCCCGAGCGCCTGCGCCTCGCGGGCGCGGGCGAGGAGGCGGCCGACCTCCGGGCCCGGCGTGAGGTCGAAGGCGGTCATCACGTCCTCGCCGCGCAGGAGGGGCGGCGCCTGCGCCTCGGCCGTGGCCTCGACCTCCCCGGCGAGGAGGGAGTCGAGGAGCGCCCGCGTCGCCCCACGGTAGACCGCGGCGGGCGTGCGCCCGTCGGTCGCCGCGGCGTCGGCGATCGTGAGGCAGACGAGGTCGGGCACCTCCGCGCCCAGGTCGCGGAAGAAGCGGTAGCGCGCGCGGCGGCTCACGGCGTCGAGCATCCCGAGGTGCATCGGCCGGAGGTGCTGGTGGACCAGGCGCTCGAGCACCGCGGCGGCCCGGCCGGGCCAGCGCCAGCGCGCCGCCACCGCCGCAGCGCGCTCGGCGCCGAGCCGGTCGTGACCGATGAACCGGACGCGCCCGTCCGCGTCCACCGTGCGCGTCTCGGGCTTGGCGACGTCGTGGAGGAGGACGGCGACCTTGAGGACCTCGCGGCGCGTGAGGCCGCTGCCGAGGGGCTCGGTGAAGTGGGCCGCGACGCGGGCGCCGTGAGGGGCCAGGAGCCCGAGATCGCCGAGGAGCGCCTCGAGCGCCTCGACGGCCCGGAGGGAGTGCTCCCAGACCGTGAAGCGGTGAGGCGCCGACTGGGTCGTCGCGCGCATCGCGGCCGCTTCCGGCAGGAGCGCCCCGAGGGCCGACCAGGCATCGGCGGCGCGGAGGGCCGGGACGGCGGCGCGAAGGGCGAGGAGGCGCGTGAGCTCGTCCCGGATCCGCTCGGCGGCGACGCGGCCGAGGTCGGCCGACGCCGCTCGCGCGAGCCGCTCCGTCTCGGGCACGATCGTGAACGCGAGCTGGTGCGCCAGACGGAGGACCCGGAGGACGCGGATCGGGTCGTCCGCGAAGGCCGTGGCGCGGCACGCCCGGAGCCGGCGCGCGGCGAGGTCCGCCAGGCCGCCCAGGGGGTCCAGGATCGGAGCCTCGCCGAGGAGCAGCTCGCCGAGCGCCACGGCCAGCGCGTCCACCGTGACGTCGCGCCCCGCGAGGTCCGCCTCCAGGGTCGGTCCGCGGAAGTCCGCGAAATCGAGGGTCGCCGTCCCCGGCGACTCGACGACCACGCGCCCCATGCCGTGGGGCTCGCCCAGCGGCACGTAGGCCGCGCCGAGCCGGTCGGCGAGCCGGCGCGCCGCGTCGAGGCTCCCCGCCGGGAGGGCGAGGTCGAGGTCGCGCGCCGGCCGGTCGGAGAGCGCGTCGCGCACCGCGCCGCCGACCAGCCAGGCGGGCCCGCCGATGACCTCGGCCGCCGCCACGAGCAGCGGCAGGGCCGTCCCGAACGCCTCGCGCGTCAGGTTGACGCTCATTCGTGGGAGTTGTTACGGTGGAGGCCGTGTCCGAGCGACCCCGGCGGGCCACCGGCCTCCTGGGCTACGTGCTGGTGGCCGCCGCCGCGACGTCGTGGGGCGCCCAGAGCGTCGTGGCGAAGCTGCTCCTCACCTCGGGGTCCGGTCTGCCGCCGGCCCCGCTCGTGAGCACGCGGACGGCGCTCGCCACCCTCCTGGTGCTGGCCGCCATCGGCTGGCTCCGCCCCGGTCTCCTCGTCGTCAGCGGCCGCGACCTCGGGCGCATCGCAGTCCTCGGCGTCGCCATGGCGGCCTCGCAGTACACGTACTACTTCGCCCTGACCCGCCTCCCCGTCGCCACGGTCCTCCTCGTCATCTACACCGCCCCGCTCCTCGTCCTCGCCGCGTCGCTGACGCTCTACGGTGAGCGACCGCGCCGCCACGACGTCGCCGCCGCGACCCTCGCCCTCGCGGGGGCCGCCTTCGTCATCCGCGTCTACGAGCCGGCCGCGCTGGTGGTCAACGCGGCGGGCCTCGCGGCGAGCGCGTTCTGCTCCGTCACCTTCGCCTTCTACAACCTCTGGGCGAAGACGGTGCCGCCGGTCGTGGCGCCCTGGACGGTGCTCACCTACTCGCTGGCGACCGCCGCGGTCCTGTGGCTGCCGGTGGCCCCGCCGTGGGCGCTCCTGCTGACCCCGCATCCCCCGGCGTTCTGGCTCGGCCTGGGCGTCGTGGTCCTCTTCGGGACGCTCGTGCCCTTCTCGCTCTACCTGGCGGGGCTCGCCCGGATCAGCGCGGCCCACGCCAGCGTCACCTCGACCCTCGAGCCGGCCGTGGCCGCCGCGGTGGCCTTCGCCGTGCTGGGCGAGAGCCTCGCCTGGCCCCAGCTCGCCGGCGGTGCGCTCGTCCTCGCCGGGATCGGCCTCCTCCACCTGCGCGCGTAGTCCCTACCTGAGGGTAACTGGCTGGACCACGCTCGCCGCCTTCTTCGAGTTCGTGTCGCGAACCGTGAACCGGACCTTGTACTCGCCCGCTGGGGCGCCCGTCAGCTCCACCCTGAGGTTCAGGAAGATGTCCTGGACCGGGCTCTTGGTGGCGATCTGGAACGAGCCGAAGTCCTGCTTCTCCGCGACCGTCTTCCCGTCGGGGCCGATGACCTCGAGGTCCACCCGGAACGCGGGCTCGTACGTCCCCCGCGCCGTCCGGGGGTACACGAGGTTCTTCGGCTCCATGTAGAAGTGCATCGCCTCGCCGCTGCGGAAGACCGTGTTCTTGCGCGTCTCGTAGTCGCCGTACACCCGCGCAGGACGCACCACGAGCTGGAACGACTGCGGCATGAGCGGGGCCTCGGCTCGCACCGCCTCCAGCGCCGCCTGGAGGGCGTCGAGCGCTCCCGCATAGTCGTTCCGCGCGGCCGCCCCCTTCGCCCGGTCCGCCAGCGCGCCGATGCCGGCAGCCTCGGGCGTGGGCGATCCGAGCGCGGCCAGGAGCACGGCCAGGCCCACGACGGCCAGGTTGCCTCGTCTCATTGGCGTACCCTCCGTAGAGGCATGCTTGGCGGGAGGGGCATCGGGACCAGGCCGAGACCCGAGCAGATCAAGGACGCAGGGAGGAGGCGCCCCGAGGCGTACTCCCTGTACGTTGAGGGGCGCCGACGACCGAGGGCGCCGAGATGCGACGGGGATCGGCCCGGGCCGCTCATGACTCCTCCTCTCGTCGGGTGGGGGACCGGATCACAGCCCGAAGAATGCCTGCGCGTTATCGTAGAAGATCCGCTGGTAGACGGAAAGGGGCAGGTCCCGCGCCCAGAGCTCCCGCCGCTCCTCCTCGTACGGGTACGGCAGGTTCGGAAAGTCGCTGCCGTACAGGATCCGGTCCGCATGACGGACGAGGTCGGCGTCCCGGACCACGCCCGGGTCGATCCGGGTGTAGGGGAACGAGGCGCGCGTGAGCGCCATCGTCGTGTCCAGGCGAAGCGCCGGGTAGCGGTCGAGGAGCCCGAGCGCGGCGCGGGTCTCGAAGGCGCCCATGTGGCAGATCGCCGCCCGGAGCCCGGGGACGCACTGGAGGACGCGGGCGAAGCGCGCGATCCCGGTGAACTCGTTGTAGTGCGGGCCCGTGCCGACGTGGATCAGGAGGACGCGGTCGAGGGCCGCGAGGCGTTCGTAGACCGGGAACATCCGGGGGTCGTCCGGGTAGAAGCGCTGCACCTGGATGTGGAGCTTGATCCCGCGGAACCCGAAACCCCCGCACGCTTCCTCGACGATCCCGGCCGGGTCGTCGTCCCCCGCGTGGACGGTGCCGAGGGGGATCCCGTCCGGGAGCCTGGCGGCGGTCCCCCGGAGCCAGCGGTTCAGCTCCCGCGAGAGCCCGGCGCGGTGGGCGTAGGTGAAGAACGCGAAGCGCTCGACCCCGGCCGCCCGGAGTGCCGCCGCGACGGCGGCGGGCTCGGTGGGCCCGCGGATATTCCAGTCGGTGTGGTCGGCGAACCACCGGCGGATCGCGGCGAAGAGCCACGGGGGATGGAGATGCGTGTGCGCGTCGATGTAGCGGAAGCCGTCGGGGGGCTGCATCAGCCCTCGAGCAGCCGCCGATGCGCGACGAGGTCGGCGGCCAGGCCGGGGACGGCGAGCCCCGTGCAGACGCGACCTTCGCGGGCGAGCGCCGCCACCGCGGCCGCCACCTCCGCGCGCGGGAGCGCGAAGAGTCGCGCCAGGCCCCGGATCGACGCCCATCCCGCGCCGCCGAGGTAACAGAGCACGAGCCGCCGCACGGCGACGGCTCGGGAGAGTCGCCGCCCCGCCCGCACCGCCTCCGGGAGCCACGCCTCGAGGAGGTCCCAGCGGTACGAGAACGACGGGTCGTAGCGCTCCTCGACCTTCACCACGAACAGCGCCTGCTGGAGCTCGGCCACGGCGCGCTCGAACTCGCGCGTCTTCGCCGGCTGGAGCATGAACGCCTCCCCCCGCCACTCCCGCGTGTAGAGGGGACGCCGGCGGACCAGGACGTCCATCAGTCGCTTCGCCGTGTGGGAGAGCCGGCCGGCCTCGTACTCGACCCGGTAGTCACGCCCCCGCTGCCGGCCGCGGACCAGGGCGTAGAAGGCGGGGAAGAGATCCAGGGCGACGAGCACGGGGCGCCCGCGCAAGAGCTTCCCGTAGTAGACCCGGCGGCGGGCGGGGAGTGTGTCCTTGAGGTCCCACGTCAGCCCGATCCCGACGTCGTGGTGAGAGCGGCGGGGCCACCGCGGGTCGCGCCGTCCCGCCACCGCCTCCCAGAGGCACGCGAGCCCCTCGCGGAACCGGTAGAAGGTCGAGCAGACCCCGACGGCCTCGACGAACGCGAGCGCCTGGCGTGCGCTCCGGACGCGGCGGGCCGGCGTCCGGCGGAAGGCGTGGTCCCGGTACCGCTCGAGCCGCTCGCGCGTCAGCGCTCCCGTCGGGCGCACTCCTCACCCTAGAAGACGATGCCCTGCTCGGTGATCCGGTATTCGACGATCTCGTCCGCCATCGCGCTGCCGCGGTGCTTGGCCGCGCAGAGGAACCGCCCCACCCGCGCTCCCACCCTCTCCCGGCCCATGAGGAGCACGGTGTTCGCGACGGCCCCGAGGTCCCCGGCCGCGACCTTCCGGGCGACCAGGTCGGCGAGCGCCGTCTCCTCGGTCGTCACGAGCAGGAGCGTCGTGATCGCGGCGTCCTCGTACCGGTGCGCGTCGATGAACGCCCGGTGCTGCCAGACCGGGAGGCAGATCTCCATCCCGAGCGTCTCGGCATCCCGATGGATCACCTTCCGGTAGAGCTCGTCCACGAGGTAGAGCTGGATCGAGTCGTCGGCCTGGCCCGGCTCGATCCCGTCGACGACGACGCGCCGCGCACCGCGGCCGAAGTGGAAGTAGAAGAACGGCCGCGCCGTGTAGAGCGCGCGCGCGTACGCGGCCTTCCACCCCCAGTCGAACTCGCGCCCCTCCGGCGTCGCGACTTCGTAGTCGCTCCGGCGGCCGACCCACGGGAAGACGTCGAGGTAGTGGGCCTCGAGCTGGTCCGGCGGCGGATAGGGGTCCGTCATCGGCATCACGGTGTGGGTCCAGCGGCGGAGGGGCCAGCCGTACAGGCGCGCGGCGTAGGGCGCGTGCTGCTGGGAGTCGCCGCGCGCGTTCATGTCCACGACGAGGCCGCGCGCGCCGTCGGTCACCCGGCCGTGCTCGGCGAAGGCCAGGCCGAGGTGGGTCTTCCCGATGCCGGTCGCGCCGTAGACGACGGTGAGCGTCCCCGGGATCAGCCCCCTGTCGAGCATGGCGTCCAGGCGGGGGAGCCCCGTGGACACGCGCGCGAGAGTCGTCACGAACGGCAAGGATACGGGCTCGTCGCGGCGCGGTCAATACGCGCGGCGCTCACCCGCGCGCGCGCCCCTTCGCGCCGAACTGCCGCTCGTAGCGCGCCCGGAGCGTCGCCAGGGTGTCCGCGTCGGCCGGGCGCTTGTCGTCCCGGATCCGCGTGATCCGCGCGAACCGAAGGGCGAAGCCCGAGGGGTAGCGCGGGCTTTCCTGGATCTCGTTGTAGGCCACCTCGACGACCACGCCCGGCCGGACGCGGACCGTGTAGCCGTCGTCGGCGACGGCGAGGGCCCGGAGCCGCGCGGTCATCGCGGCGAACTCCGCGTCGGTGAGCCCCTTGAACGTCTTCCCCACGTCGGCGAAGCCCCCGCGCTCGTCGCGCACCGCCAGGTGGTAGTTCGACAGCCACCCGCGCCGCCGCCCGGAGCCACGGTCGGCCGCGACGATGACGCAGTCGAGCGCCGCGGCCGGCTTGAGCTTGAACCAGTGCTTCCCGCGGACCCCCGGGCGGTAGGGGCTGTCGAGCGCCTTGGCGATGAGCCCCTCGTGCCCCGCGGCGAGCGCCTCGCGGAGGAAAGTCTCCGCCTCGCCCGCGTCCGCCGTGACCCGACGGTCGGCGAGGTGGCGGCCGCCCGTCAGCCCGGCGAGGGCCTCCCAGCGCGCCACGTACGGGCGGTCCACGAACGCCGTCCCGTCCGCGTAGAGGCAGTCGAAGAGGTAGAGCCGGACCGGGACCGCCCGCGCCGCCGCTTCGATCCCGTGGACGCGGCGGAATCGCCGCATCAGGTCCTGGAAGGGCAGCGGTCGCCCGTCCGCCGCGACCGCGACGACCTCGCCCTCCAGGATCAGCTCGCCGGCGGCCCACTCGCGCGCGAGCACGACGACCTCGGGGAGGCTCCCCGTGACCTCCGTCAGCCGCCGGCTCCAGATCCGCACCTGGTCGCCGCGCCGGTGCACCTGGATGCGCGCCCCGTCGTACTTGGCCTCGAACGCCGTCCGGCCGCCGTGCTCCGCGAGGATCTCGGCCACGTCGTCCGCCGACTCGGCGAGCATCGGCAGGAGCGGCACGAACAGCCGCACGCCGACCGCACGGAGTCCCGCCTCGCCCTCCGTGAGCGCGAGGCGCGCGACCTCGGAGAGGTCGGAGACGAACAGACCGGCGCGCCGCACGAGATCCGCCGGGACGCCGACCGCGCGCGCCACGGCCTCCTGGACGAGGCCTTCATGGACGCCGGTCCGCATCTCCCCGCCCAGGACCGCGCGGAGCACCGCGCGCTCCGCCGGCGCCGCGGCGCCGAAGAGGTCGCGGAGCCCCCGCGTCTTGGCGGCGCGGGAGCCAGGGCCCGACGCCCCGGCGATCGCCGCGAAGGCAGCCGCGACGTCGCCCAGCGCGACCGGGCGTCCGGGGGCCGCCGGGCCCTCGTCGAGCCGCGCGAGCGTGGCGAAGCTCACCTGGAGCACCCGCGGGTCGGACGCCGGGAACGGGCGGCCCAGGAGGAACGCGACCGCCCAGGGGATCTCCGCCGGCGCCAGGCCCCGGAGGAACTCGGCGACGAGCGCGACCTTCTCGATGCGGCTCGAGGTTCCGGCGAGTCGCTCCGTGAGGTGGGCCAGCGCGGCGAGCGTCACGGCCCGATTCCCGGGTCGATACCCGTCGCGCCGGGTACTCCTCGGCCCTCGTCGCGCCTCAGCGTATGCGGCATACGCCTCGGCGCGCCTCGAGCCTGCGTCCTACCGGCGCTCGGGTCTCGGCCCGGTACCATCGCCGGACTCGGCCCGCTGCTGGCCGAAGCCGTAACCCGGCGAGCCGCGGTTTCAGCCGCCGAGGAGGTGCAGCGCCAGGCCCCAGAGGGCGACGGCGCCGAGTGCCGCGCCGCCCGCCAGGAGGTCGCCGACGGGGAGGCGGCCCGCCCGGGACCTCGCCGCCTGTTGGGGCGACCGGACCACAACGAGCGACGCGCCCGATCGGGGCCTGCCCGCCGCGCGGCGGACCGCGCGGCCGCGCGAACGCGCCCGGCGGATCCGCCGCCGCCAGGCAGGAGCGGCGGCTGGCGCCGCCTGCCGCGCCGACGCGCTACAGGTGACGCACGAGCCCGATGACCTTGCCGATGATCCGGACATCCTTCTCCCCCGAATGCACGACGATCGGGACCAGCGTCGGGTGCTCGGGCCGAAGGACCACCGCCTGCCCTTCGCGCCCGAAGCGCTTGACCGTGGCCTCGCCGTCCACGAGCGCGACGACGATGTCCCCGGGCTGGGCGTGCTCCTGGCGGCGCACGACGACGATGTCGCCCTCGACGATGTGGGCGCCGACCATGCTCTCGCCGTGGACGCGCAGGCCGAAGAGCTCCCCCTTGTCGCCCATCCAGTCGGCCGGCAGCGGAAGCGTGCCCTCGCGATTCTCCTCCGAGAGCACAGGGCCGCCGGCCGCGATGCGGCCGAGGATCGGGACCTCGCGGACGGCTGTGGGCCGGTCGGCGAGCGTCAGCGCCCGCGACGTGCGGCCGCTCGTCGCCCGGCGCCGCAGATAGCCCTTCCGCTCGAGGGCGCGCAGGTGATCGAACGCCGCGCGGGGGGTCACCCGGAAGCGGCCCCCGATCTCGCGCACCGTCGGCGGGACCCCGTGGCGCTGCGAGAACTGGCGGATGAACCCGAGGACTTCCTGCTGGCGGTCGGTCAGTCGTGGCTCCATACCCCTCCCTCCGTGCGCCAATGCGACGCCAACCGCCACGAGTTTAGTCAACACCCGTTGAGTGAGTCAACGAAAAAAAGAGGGGGGCCGATCAGGCCGCCGCCTCCCCGTCCCGGGGGTCGCACACCGGGCAGGCCACGAGCCCGAGATCCCCCCCTTCGGCCGCGGCCTTCAGCACGATCCGGTCGGCCTCCGGGATCCGGGCCGCCCACGCGCACGTCGCGCGATGAAGGAGCCGCCCGCCGCGCTGGGCGCAGAACGGCTCGACGGGCGCGACCGGTGGCGGCGCGCCGAAGCCCTCCCCCTCGAGGGTCGGGGCGCCGAACGGAACGGGGTCCGCGGGCGCCGGGAGATCGGGCGCCGGCGCAGCCGGGGCCGATGCCGTCTCGCCCGCCGTCGCCGGGGCATCGGCGGCCGACGGACGTGAGTCGTCAGCGAGAGTCTCGTTGAGGTTCAGGTTCGTCTCGATGGTCGAGCGGAACTCGTCGCTCGCCCGCCGGAACTCCCGCATCGCCCGGCCGAGCGCCCGCCCGAGCTCTGGGAGCTTGTAGGGTCCGAAGACGAGGAGCGCGATGACCAGGAGGACGAGCAGCTCCTGGAAGCCGATGTCGAGCATGGGTCGGATCCCGCGAGAATCCTACACCCGCGCCCCGAGCCGCGCACCCGCCTTTTTGCGCGCGCCCCGGCGGTGGCGGACGTCGGGCGTGCAGACGAAGGGGAGGCGGATCAACGAGCAGACGTGGAGGAGGGGCTAGCCGATCAGGGCGGCGACGGCGTTCAGCAGCGTCTTCGGCACGAACGGCTTCGAGACCCGCGCGTCCACCTTGACGTTCCCGAGCTCCGCGCTCTCGGCGCCCGTGGCGAGGATGATGATCGGGATCTTCGAGTAGGTCGCGTCCTTCTGGAGGTGGGTGATGAGCTCGACGCCCGACATCTCGGGCATCCGGAGGTCCGTGATCACGAGGTCATACTGTTCGACCTCGAGCCGGCGGAGCGCCTCCACCCCGTTCGGGACGACCGAGATCGTGTAGCCGACTTTCGAGAGGATGTCCTTGATGACGGCGAGGATCGAGGGGTCGTCGTCAACCGCGAGCACGCGTCTCATCGCTTGGCCTTAGGCCTCCCGGAAGGTCATCCCGCCCGAGCGGGCTCCCGAAGCTCCGCCCATCCTAAGGGCCCGCGCGACAATAAAATGGACAATTCACAGCAGAACTCTGGAATCA
>CAYQDR010000138.1:0-11314 GCA_964416315.1 uncultured bacterium | reverse complement strand
TCCGAGCTCGCCGGCTTCACGATGAGCGAGGCCGACGCCCTCCGGCAGGCGATGGGGAAGAAGCGCCCGGAGATCATGGCCGCCCAGCGCGCGAAGTTCCTGAAGGGGGCCACCGAGCGCGGCATCAAGCCGAAGGTCGCCGAGCGCGTGTTCGACCTCATGGAGCGCTTCGCCGGGTACGGGTTCAACAAGTGCCTGACCAGCGACACACGCATCGAGATGGCCGATGGCACGAGCAAGCCGATCACCGAGATCACATCGGGAGACCTCGTGCTGACGAAGGATGGCCCGTTCCGCGCCCTGGGCGTTCGGGCGAGCGGCACCCGGCCGGTCGGGCGGCTGCGGCTGGCCAACGGGATGACGCTGCGATGCACCCCGGACCATCCAGTGTTCACCCAGCGGGGCTGGGTCAACGCGGAGGACCTGACGCCGGACGACTTCGTCGCGGTCGCGCGCGAGCTCCCCACCGGCACACAAGCCATTCCCTGGCAGCTCGCCGCGCTGCTCGGGTACGCCCTGTCAGAGGGCAGCCTGGGCTACGACAGCCACTTCTACCTCTACTCCAGTGACCCGGAAGAGATCGCAGACATGCGTCGGGTGGTTGAAGCGTTCGCGAACACGATGGCCCGGATCGAGGTACGCGCAGGCGGGCGGGCGTCGTCGGTTCGTCCGGTCCGACCCAATCCCAAGAGCCCCTCGGAGGCGGTCGACTTTCTCTATCGGCGGTGCGGACTGCAGGGCGCGCGTGCGGTATCAAAACGCGTGCCGGAGTTGACGGGCGAGTGGAATCGAGAGGCGATCGCCGTCCTGGTGGGGAAACTCTTCCAGGGTGACGGGTGTGTTCACCCCAGAACGCGCTCGATCTTCTACGCAACGTCATCGGAAGGACTGGCGCACGACGTCCAGCGACTCCTGCTAAAGCTCGGCATCCTCTCGACGATCCACCGCAAGGCATTCGCCTATCGCGGCGGGCGGCGCATCGGCTATACCGTCAATCTGCTGGGCGGCCGCTCTGCGTATGCACGCTTCGAGTCCCTCGTTGGCCCCCACCTCGTGAGCCGACGCCGCAGGGCTCTTGCCGCCCTCGTCGCGTCCTACGAGGCCGGGGCAGGCCTAATCGCCGCAGGGACCGTCGATGTGATTCCCGCCGCGCTCTACCGCGAGCCTCTCAGGGAAGCGATTCGGAAGCGGCATCCGACCCTGAAGGCCGGGTGTCGGGCGCTCGCCGTCGCGTACGGACTCCTGTTCGCCGACCGGCGCAAGCGGGGAATTCGTCGGGACACGCTGCGGTACCTCGCGGATCGCCTCGACGCGCCAGCGCTTCATGCCCTCGCGGACGCGTCCATCGCCTGGTCGCGCCCGCGGACGTTCACCAACGGGGGCGTCGAACCGACATACGACTTCGAGGTTCCCGGCGCCCGGAGTTTTGTCGCCAACGGCATGGCCGTCCATAACTCCCACGGCGCGGCGTACGCGATGGTGGCGTACCAGACCGCCTACCTCAAGGCCAACTACCCCGTCGAGTTCATGGCGGCGCTCCTGACGTCCGAGATGGCGAACACGGACAAGGTCGTGACGCACATCGAGGAGTGCCGGGCGATGGGGATCGAGGTGCTGCCGCCCGACGTCAACGTCTCCGGGCTCCGCTTCAGCGTGAGCGGCCCGACGATCCGGTTCGGGCTCGGGGCGATCAAGAACGTCGGGGAGAAGGCCATCGAGTCGATCGTCGGGGCGCGGGAGCGCGAGGGCCCGTTCACGTCGCTGGCGGACTTCTGCCGCCGCGTGGACATGCAGCTCGTGAACCGCCGCGTCGCGGAGAGCCTGATCAAGGCCGGAGCCTTCGACTCGCAGGCGCATGCCCGCGCGCACCTCCTCGCGACGCTCGACACCGCGATGGAGGCGGGGCAGCGCCACCAGCGCGAGCGGGCCGAAGGGCAGGCCTCCATCTTCGACCTCCTCGGGGGCGTGGGCCCCGCCGCGGAGCTCGCCCCGGTCGAGCCGCCCGTGCCCGAGTGGGAGCCCGACCAGCTGCTCCTCCACGAAAAAGAGGTGCTCGGGTTCTACCTCTCCGGGCACCCGCTCAAGCGCGTCTGGGACCGGGCGGTGCGGCTCGGCGCGATTGGCACGGGCGATCTCGCGAGCCGCGAGGACGGCGCGCGGGTCCTGGTCTGCGGCCTGGTGGGCCCGATGCGGGAGATCAACACCAAGAACGGCGACCGGATGGCGTTCGCCACGCTCGAGGACATGGACGGGAGCGTGGAGCTCACCGTGTTCCCGGAGACGTTCCGGCAGAGCGGGGGCCACCTGCGGAGTGGGGTGCCGCTCCTCGTCCGGGGGCGCGTCGAGGGAGGGAACGCCGCCCGGAAGCTGCTGGCCGAGGACATCCGGCCGCTGATCGACGACGCCGAGGAGAGCCCCGAGCGGGCGGCCGAGGGGTGCCGGGTCCGCGTCGGCCCGGGGAACCCCGAGATCCTGCGGGCTCTCCGCGCGCTCTGCGAGCGATACCCGGGGGCCTTCCCGCTCCAGCTCCTGCTCACCGTGGATCGCGCCGACGTCGTCGTGCGGTCGCGCACCGTCTCCGTGGACGCGTCCCCGGCCCTGGTGGCGGCGATCGAGGAGCTGCTGGGGCCGGGGAGCGTCACCGTCGAAGCCCGCGGGTGAGCGACGCGCTCGACTTCGAGAAGCCCCTCCTCGAACTGGAGGCGCGCGTCGCGGCGTTCCGCCAGAGCCAGGAGCCCGGGGCGCCGGCACAGGCGGCGGAGCTCGAGGAACGCCTCCGCCGGCTCCAGCGGAAGATCTTCGGCCGCCTGACCGCGTGGCAGCGGGTGCAGCTCGCGCGGCACCCCCGCCGCCCGTACACGCTGGACCTCATCCGCCTCCTCGCCCAGGAGTTCGTCGAGTTCCACGGCGACCGTCTCTTCGGTGACGATCACGCCATCGTCGGGGGGCTCGCCCAGTTCGAGGGGCGTCCGGTCGTCATCGTGGGCCACCAGAAAGGGCGGGACACCCGGGAGAAGCTCTACCGGAACTTCGGGATGCCGCAGCCGGAGGGCTACCGCAAGGCGCTGCGGCTCATGCAGCTCGCCGAGCGGTTCGCCAAGCCGGTCATCACGCTGATCGACACGCCCGGCGCGTACCCGGGGATCGGCGCGGAGGAGCGCGGCCAGGCGGAGGCGATCGCCCGGAACCTCCGCGAGATGGCAGGACTCCGGACGCCGATCGTCGCGGTCGTGACGGGGGAGGGCGGGAGCGGTGGCGCCCTCGCGCTCGGCGTCGCCGACCGGGTGTTCATGCTCGAGCACGCGATCTACTCGGTGATCTCGCCCGAGGGGTGCGCGGCCATCCTCTGGGAGGATGCGGCGAAGGCGCGCGAGGCGGCGGAGGTGTTGCGCATCACGGCGCCCGACCTCCTGAAGCTCGGCGTCGTGGACGCGATCATCCCCGAGCCGGCGGGCGGAGCCCACCGCAACTGGGAAGCGGCCGCGGCGGCCGTGCGCTCGGCCGTGAGCGCGGCGCTCGCCGAGCTGCGGGCGCTCCCCGCCGACGAGCTCGTGAGCCAGCGCTACGCCAAGTTCCGGCGGATGGGGGTCTTCGAGGAAGCGCTGTGAGGCGCTCGGTTGGGCCCTCCGCTTCGACCGCGGGCTCTGCCCGCGCGACCGAACCGGGGGAAGTTCGGCCCCCGACACACCGGGGGGGGCGCAGCCCCCCGCCGAGGCTCTCAGGCCTCGTCCCACAGGCGCTTGCCGTCGACGTCCCCCAGCTTGCGCCGCAGCGGCCGGAGCTCGCTGTTCGCCCGCCGCAGGCGCTCGTACAGCTCGGCGTAGCGCGTCAGGGTCGCTCGCATCGCGTCGCTCCAGTCGAACGCGACGACCGGCTTTCTCGGGTTGACGAAGGACGTCGACTCCGGCTCCCCTCGATCCACCGCGCTGAACCCGAACTGTTCCAGGAGGGCGCTCGTGTGGCGGAGCACGTCCTGGACGCCCGCGTTGATGCCGGCCGGCGGCCGATCGCCGCGAAACCCGTAGGGGTTCATGGCGGGGTTCAGGATCGCGAGGCTGTCATCGATCAGCGCCGGCCGGTGGGCCCAGTGGCGGTCCCGGTTCACGTGGAGTTGGACGAGCTCCGGGACGCGGGCGACCAGGGTGCGGAGCTCCGCCTTCAGCCGCTTCAGGCCTTCACGCCCCAGCAGCTTCGCGACCTCGGCGTTCGTGACGACCACCCGCTCGACGCGCCATTCGAACCAGACCGCCGCGAACGTCGCCGTCGCCGCGAGGAACTCCCGGCAGGCGCGCTCCATGTCAGCCCGCAGGGTCGCGATCTCCAGCTCGAGCGCCGCGATCCGCTCCTCGAGCCCGTGCCGGTCCGCCATGCCGCCGGTCAGCCCCGGCGGGGCGCGGCCAGCAGGGCGTCGGCCGTGTCCTCGTCGGTCACGAGGACGTTGGCGAAGCGGCCCCGCACGGCGCCGAGGATCGCCTCCCGCTTGTCCGGGCCCCCCGCGACCGCGACGACCAGCTTCCCGTACGCCGCGGAGAGCTCCCGCAGACGGGCCGCGGGGACGCCCAGCACACGTTGCGTGAGCGGCCGCAGCTCCCGGCGGTCGACGAGCTCGCCGTTCCGGTCGAAGGGCTGGTAGTTGATCTCGCCGACGATGCCGAGACCCCGCAGGCGGCGCACGCTGACCCCGTAGAACTCCGCCAGGGCGCAGAAGCCGGGCGTCCCCTCGCCGATGAATCCCACGCCGACGAGCGCGATGTCCACGTCGCTGGCCGCCCCGTAGATCCGCCGGACCTCGCCGCTCCGGAGGAGCCGCCGGCGCTCGCGCTGGACCTCGGCGTGCGAGCCGAGCACCTGCGCCGGCAGGGCGTACGCGCGCACGTGGGGGCGGTACTTGGCGGCCATCATCCCGACCAGGGTGTTGGGGAAGAGGTCCACCAGCTCGAGCGTGCTTTCGGCCGACAGCGGGTAGAGCTCGAGGTCCCGGAACCGCCGCTCCCGCAGCGCCCGGATGACGCAGTAGAGGGTGTATCCACACGAGAGGCCGACCCGGGCGCCGTCGGCCGCCACCTTCTCGAAGTAGCGGGCGGCCGCCACCCCCAGATCCTCCTTCACGTCGCGCGGCTCGCCGAGCGGGATCACGACCGCGTCGCGCAAGCGGAACCGCTCCACGAGCGCGGCCTCGAGCCGCGGCCGCTTCGGCAGCTCGATCTCGACCCGCACCAGGCCCTCGGCGAAGGCCCGCTTGAGGAGGCGCGAGACCTTGGAGGACGACATCCCGAGCTCCTGCGCGATCTCGTTCTGGTGGCGCTGCGCCCGGTAGTAGAGCTGGACGCAGCGGACCATCTGTCTGAGCTCCTCGGCCTCGCCCGCCCGACGGCCCGCCACGGCTCCTCCTGCAAGAAATTGCATCGATCGCAAATCCGCGCTTGACACCCTCGATTCTACCAGGGTAGGGTAGAAGCGCCGGGAAGAATCGCGCGCCCCGCGCGGGCGCGCCTGGAGCCCACCCACACCGCAGGGAGGCCGGAGGATGGCGAACCAGCAGAAGCGGTACGGGACGAAGGGGAACAGCCGACCGGTTCCGCTCGGTGAGTACCATCAGTCGCGCGAGAACCTGCAGGAGCTCCCTCAGACCACCGCGGAGAAGATCCCGGTCACGAACACGCCCAACATCTTCTCGTACAGGGCCTATGTCTTCGCGAAGCGGCCGGAGCTCATCCAGCGGTTCGTCAAGGCGACCAAGGCCGACGTCGGGGGGGTCGGCGGCCACGTGGTGGCGGCCGACGAGGTCAAGGGCGTCGTGACGAAGTACGTGCTGGAGAACAACAGCTACCAGGGCGAGCCGATCTACACCTCGCTCATGGTGACCCACACCGGTGACGACGTGGCGGTGACCGGCATCATCTCGGAGAAGGTGCCGATGGAGGTGGTGGACGAGCTCATGTGGGACGCCCTCTCGGAGGGGGCGGCGAAGGCCTCCGAGCTCGGGCTCTACGGCCCGGGGCAGGACCTGCTCGCGGACGCCTTCACCGGGAACCTGCGCGGCACGGGCCCGGCGAGCGTGGTGCTGCCGCTGCCGGTCCGCCCCGAGAACCCGTCCCAGACCGTGCTCGCGTCCTTCGCGGACAAGACCGAGCCCATGGCGTTCAACTACTACGCGACGGGCGCCTACATGCTGCCGCGGTTCAACAGCGGGCTCGTGATCGCGTCGTCGAAGATGAAGCGTGGGTACGCGTTCGAGATCGTCGACCTCGACACGAAGGCCCAGGCGATCGAAGCGGGCGCCCACCCGCGCGACCAGCGGGCCTTGGACGGGAAGATGGAGGAGCTCGCGAAAGGCCTCCAGGAGAAGGTCATCACGCTGCGGGCCCCGGAGGACCTCTTCGACATCGAGGGGCTGACGCGGTCGTCGCGGTTCGTCGTGGCGCGGATCTGGACGCGCGACGAGCGGGGCGAGAAGGCCCAGCTCGGCTACGTCGTCTCGGCCGAGCGGCTCCACAACATCAAGACCAAGAAGGGCTTCTCGTACGGCGGGAAGGACGATCCGGTCCTGCTCGCCTTCGCCCAGGGGGACTGGCCGGCCCCGGGCGAGATCAGCTCGCCCTGGGCGGCGTGCCCCATGGTCGCCGGCGACTGCCGCGGGAGCCACCACCTGCACATCCTGCCGGTCCCGATCAACTGGCAGACCTCGTACTGGTCGGGCCCGATCCTCGCGTGCGTGACCCTGTCGGTGAACCTCAACACCGGCCGGATCGGCGCCCTCTCCGATCAGTTCGCGCTCGGCACCCCCTGGGACTGGGTCCGGCAGCGCGCCTCGGAGCTGGCCGTGCAGTTCCGCTCCGCGCACGGCATCCGGCAGCCGGCGACCTTGCACGAGGACGAGCTCGAGTACCAGGAGGGCTGGAAGGAGCGCCGCGCCCGGCTCGAGAGCCGCTTCGAGGTCAAGCCGCCGCTCGTCTGGAACGGCAACGGCCGGCGGGGCAGGGCGGGAGCGCCGAAGAGCCCGGCCCGGACCTGATTCCGCCCGCGCGTCCACGGATCACGCGGCTCCCCCGGTGGCGACGCCCCGGGGGAGTCGTGCGTTCAGGGCTTCACGGCGGCCGTTCGATTGACAAGCCCCGAGGCGGGTGCTACCGTGAACCCTGCCTGACCCAAGGAGGGGCCGAGCATGTTTGTCGAGATGAAGGTCCGCGGGCTCGCCCTGGACCCCGTGTCGAACATGCCGATCATCATCCTCCGCGACGAGGAGGAGAAGCGGTCGCTTCCGATCTGGGTCGGCCTCTTCGAGGCGAACGCCATCGCCCTGGAGCTCGAGAAGGTCTCGACACCTCGCCCCATGACCCACGACCTCATCAAGAACATCCTCGAGTCCCTCGAGGCGAAGGTCGAGAAGATCGTCGTGAACGACCTGCGCGACAACACCTTCTTCGCGATGATCCACCTCCGCCTCGGCGAGGAGGAGATCACGGTGGACGCGCGCCCCTCGGATGCCATCGCGCTGGCCCTCCGGGTGGGAGCGCCGATCTACGTGGAGGAGGACGTCGTGCGGCGCGCCAAGAGCGTCGAGGTGGCCCCCAAGGAGTCCGATGATCAGGAGAAGCTCAAGGAGTGGCTCGAGAACCTGAAGCCGGAGGACTTCGGGAAGTACAAGATGTGAGCGGCGCCGCCCGCCGGCGGCTGCGGGTCGGCCTCTTCACCAACAACTACCTGCCCATGCTGGGCGGGGTGTGCACCGCGGTCGAGACGGCGCGCACCGCGCTCGCGCGCCTCGGGCACGACGTCGTGGTCGTCGCGCCCGGCGCGGCCGTCCCCGGCCCGGATGCGCCCCACGTCCTGCGCGTGCCCGCCGTGCCGGCCCCGACGTACCCCGACTTCGCCCTGCCGCTCCCCGTCGGGCCACGCCTGGCCCGGCGGATCCGCGCCCTCGACCTCGACGTCTTCCACGCGCAGCACCCGTTCCTGCTCGGCGGCACCGCGCGGCGCCTGGCGCGCGCCGCGGGCCGGCCGCTCGTCTTCACGTACCACACCCTCTACGACAAGTACGCGCACTACGTGCCGGGGCCGCGGCCCCTCGTCGCCCGCGCGGCGATCGTCTGGAGCACGCGCTTCGCCAACGCCGCGGACCTGGTCGTCGCGCCGTCGGCCGGGCTCGCGGCCCGGCTCCGGGCGCAGGGCGTCCAGCGGCCGATCGAGGTGCTGCCGACCGGCGTGGACCTCGGCCGCTTCCGCCCCGGGGACCAGGCGGCGGCGCGGGAACGGCTCGGCCTGCCCCCCGGGGTGCCGGTCCTCCTCTACGTGGGTCGCCTCGACCGCGAAAAGAACCTCGACTTCCTCCTCGAGACGTTCCAGCGCGTGGCCGACGCCCACCGGACCGTGCGCCTGCTGCTCGTCGGCCGGGGCACCCACGAGGCGGCGCTCCGGCGGCGCGCCGCCCGGCTCGGGGCAGGGGACCGCGTGGCCTTCGCGGGCGGCGTCGCGCCCGCCGCGGTCGCCCCCTATTACCAAGCCGCGGATTGCTTCGTCTTCGCCTCGACCACCGAGACCCAAGGGCTCGCCGTCCTCGAGGCGATGGCCACGGGGCTGCCCGTGGTCGCGGTGCGGGCGGGGGGCGTCGACGAGGCGCTCGTGGACGGGGTGAGCGGGCTGCTCGCCCCCGAGAGCAGCGCCGACTTCGCCGCGGCGGTGCTCGAGCTGCTCCGCGACGACGCCCTGGCGCGGAAGCTGGCCGCGGGGGCGCGCGAGGGGGCGCTCGCGTCCACCGCCGACCGGCTCGGGCAGCGGCTCGCCGCGCTCTACGCCCGCCTCGTCGGGGAGGCCGCCCCAGCGCCATGAGCGCCCCGCCGCGGGTGATCCGCGTGACGCTCCAGGAGGCCTGGCGGTGGCCGGCCCACCGGGGCCTGCTCGACTGGGACCCGCGGGTCCGGACGCTCTGCCGGGTGCTGGTTTCGTACCCCGAGGTGCGCCACATCCTGCCGGATCGGGTCAGCGTGGAGGCGGGGGCCTCCGCGGAGGTGCTTGCGACGATGTCGCGGTTCCTCGGGCGGCAGCGGTGGCTCGTCCGGGACGTGGAGATCGTGTGAGCCGCGTCGAAGCCCGGCCCCGCCGGCGGGGAGCGGCGCTCGACCTGGTCCGGACCCTCCGGATCCAGCGCGAGGCGCTCGGCCTGCGGCACCACGCGATCGTCGCCGAGCCGTACCCCGGTGCCGCCCCGCCGGGCCGGGGGCCCGGATCGTGAGAACCCCTGTGAGTTCAGGGACTTGAGTCCCGGGACTTCCGACCACCCTGGAGGGCGGCTGACGTGATCGGGCGTGTCGTCGGGACGCGGCACGCGAGGAGGAAGCCATGACCGAAGGGGACACGCACGCGCGGCTGCTCAGACGGCTCGCCGCAGGGGAGCAGATCCAGGCGGCGGAGGAGATGAGCGCGCTCTACCGCGAGAATCTCCTCCACCTCATGACCATGCAGGCGGACTCGGAGCTGGCGGGGGCCTACGGGTACGTGCCCTGGATCATGAGGGCGCCGACGGTCGAGGAGAAGCTGGTCGTCGCCCAGATCGTCAAGGACGAGATGCGCCACGCCAAGGTCATGTACGACCTCCTGGCGGACCTCGGCTTCGACGTCGAGGGCCACGTCCGGCCCCACGACCAGGCGTTCGCCCGGCGGCTCGACGACCCCGACGCGGACATCGGGACCGCTCGCCTCGGGACGGACAAGCGCGTGAACATCTTCTACTACGCGATCGACACGTGGGCGGATTTCGTCATGTTCAACTTCTGCATGGACCGCGGCGCGGGGCACCAGCTCGAGGACGCCCGCCGGTGCTCCTACGGGCCCTGGGTCCGGGCGATCGAGGGGATCTTCAAGGAAGAGAAGATGCACATCCGGCACGGGGAGCTGTGGGTCCGTCGCCTCGCCCAGGATCCGGCGGGCCGGGCCGAGGCCGAGCGCACCTTCCAGAAGTGGTTCATCCGGACGATGAACATCTTCGGGCGACCCGGAAGCCCCAAGAACCGCCTCTACCGGGAGCTCGGGTTGAAGGTGCGCGACAACGACGCGGTCCGCCGCGCCTTCGCGGAGGAGGTGCGCGCCTTCGTCGAGCCCTTGGGCTGGCGGGTGCCCGAGTGGAAGCCGGCCTGGGACACGCTGCCCGAAGAGGCCCAGATCCCCGGGTAGAGGGCGCCCCCGGGGGCCCGCGAGGAGACGCCGCGGGGGCAGGCCGTCGCGGCGGCAATGTCTGATAAGAAGGATTCTGTCAAGAAGACCGCCGCCCCACGGCAGGCGTCCGCGCCGCGGTCGTCGTCGTCAGGCGCGCCGGGCCCTTCAGGCCCCGGCGCCGAGGCTGGCCAGGCGGCTCCGGACCTCGCCGGCCCGGGGCGAGTTCGGGACGTCCTTGAGGAATCGGCGGTAGGCGTCGATCGCGGCGGGGCGCTGGTTCAGCAGCTCGTGGGCGCGCGCCGCGGAGAGCAGCAACTCGGCGTAGAGGAAGTCGTTCGGCCCCCGCCCCGTCAGGGCTTGCCGGTACGTCTCGAGGGCCCGCGCCGGATCGCCCTTGGCCTCCCAGGCGTAGCCGGCCCCGAGGCGGCTCAGCGCCCCCAGGCTCCCGCCGTCCCGCCGCGCGGCCTCCTCGAACGCCTTGAGGGCCTGGTCGTATGCGCGGCGCTGGTACTCGAGGTTGCCGAGGAAGTACCAGGCCTGGCCCGCCAGGGCGGAGCGGGAGTGGTCCTTGAGGAACCGGGTGAGAACGTCGGCGGCCGCCGCGACCTGGGCCTCGCCGGGCTCGGCGATCGCCTGGCGGTAGGTGCTGGCGGCGTCGGCGAAGGCCAGGCGTGCCGCCGCGTCCCGCCGCTCGAGGACCGTCCAGACTCCCGCCCCGACGAGGAGGGCCAGGATGAGGCCGCCGAGGCCGAGGACGCCCCAGCGCGCGAGCGGCGGGAGGCCGGCCAGCGCCTCCCGGACAGCCCTCACTGGATCTCGCGGAGCGTGTCAGCCGGCAGCCAGCCCACCGTCCCGTCGGCTGCCCGCACCTTGATCCAGTGCCCGCCGTCGAAGATGACCGTGTTCAGGATGCGGAGCCGGCGGTCGATCGAGTCCACGTAGATCACGAACTCCCCGCGCAGCACCCGGCCGATGCGCGCCGCGGCCTCGACCGCATCCCGATGGAGGGCGCTCTCGCCCGCGATCACCTCGAACAGCCGCGCCCCGATCGGTCGCGGCCGGGTGGCGTTCGGCGGGGTCACCACGGCGGTCGCCACCGGCGGCGGCGGCGGCGCGGTGGCGGCGGGCGCGGCCTCGCGCGGGGCGGGCTCCGCGGCCGGCG
>CAYQDR010000137.1:1180-11379 GCA_964416315.1 uncultured bacterium | reverse complement strand
GGCCGCGGCGGCGCCGGCCGGGTCGGCGGGTCGCGGGCTCGCCGCGACCGGGGCGAGGCCGACCGCCCGCGCCATCTCCCGCTGGACGCGCTCGAGGAACTCGGGGCGCGTGGTCACCCCAGCTCCCCCCGCCCCCACCGCTCCGTGAACGAGCGGCGCGCCACCACCGGGAGGTCGCGGTGGGCCGTCCAGCCGCGGAAGAACAGCGGGAGCCTGCGCGGCCGGCCCCCGGCCCGCAGCAACGGGCGCTGGAGGAGACGGGCCGCCCGGCCCGCGGCCCGGAACAGGGCCGGCACCCGCAGGAGGCGCCCGAACGCGGCGAACAGGGCTCGCTCCGGCCACGGCGCGACCCGCTCCCGAGCCAGGCTCGCGCGGAGGCCGACGAGCATCCGCGGGATGTCGATCCGGACGGGGCACGCGTCCAGACAGGCGCCGCAGAGGCTCGAGGCATGGGCGAGGTCGCGCACGGCCGGCGTCCCCTCGAGCATCGCCGTCAGGAGGATGCCGATCGGTCCCGGGTACGTGTGGCCGTAGGCATGGCCGCCGATCTCGCGGTAGACGGGGCACACGTTCAGACACGCGCCGCAGCGGACGCAGGAGAGCGCGTCGCGGAGCGGTCCTCCGAGCTGGGCCGCCCGGCCGTTGTCGAGGATCACGAGGTGCAGCTCGTCGGGCCCGTCCGCCTCGCCCGCGCGACGGGGTCCCGTGATGAAGTTCGTGTACGTCGTGAGCTTCTGACCGGTCGCCGACCGCGGGAGGAGCTGGAGGAGCACCACGACGTCAGCCAGCGTCGGGACGACCTTGTCGATCCCCATCACGGCGACGTGGATGCGGGGCAGCGTCGTCACGAGTCGCCCGTTCCCCTCGTTGGTCACGAGCACGAGCGTGCCCGTCTCCGCGACGGCGAAGTTGACGCCGGAGACCCCCATCTCGGCCCGGAGGAACTTCTCCCGCAGCTCCCGCCGCGCCACCGCCGTCAGCAGTTCCGGGTCCGGAGGAACCACGCTCCCGACCTCTGCCGAGAACAGCGCGGCGATCTGGGCGCGCGTCTTGTGGATCGCCGGCACGATGATGTGCGAGGGGCGCTCGTGGGCGAGCTGGATGATGTACTCGCCCAGGTCCGTCTCGACGGCGCCGATCCCCGCCGCCTCGAGCGCCTCGTTGAGGTGGATCTCCTCCGTCGCCATGGACTTCGACTTGACGACGAGACGCACGCCGCGCGCGCGGGCGAGGCCGACGACGACCTCGCGGGCCTCGGCGGCGTCCCGCGCCCAGTGCACGACTCCACCCGCCCGCTCCAGGTTCTCCGCGAGGAGTTCGAGGTACTGGTCGAGCCGCTGGAGGGTCGCTTCCTTGATCCGCCGGGCCCGGTCCCGGTAGCGCTCGCTGTCGGGCAGGCTGCCGAGCGCGGTCCGGCGGGCCGCGACGAACCGGGTCGTGGCGGTCGAGAGCGCCTCCTGCAGGAGGCGGTCGCCCAGGGCCTCGCGCGCCCGGACGGCGAGCGGCGCGGCGGGCTCAGCCCCGACCACGGCTCCCCTCGCCGGCCAGCACCTCCGCCAGGTGGAGGACGCGCACCCGGTGCCCTGCCCGGACGGCGCCGCCGGCCAGCTGCAGGAGGCACCCGGCGTCGCATGCCACCACCGCGTCGGCCCCCGTCGCCCGCACGTTCTCGAGCTTGCGGCGGAGGATCGCGCCGGAGACGTCCGGCAGGCGCACCGAGAACGACCCGCCGAACCCGCAGCACTCGTCCGCTCCGGGGAGCTCGATCAGCTCGACCCCCGGCGCGCGCCCGAGGAGGGTCCGCGGCGCGCGCGACTCGCCGAGCCCGCGGAGGAGGTGGCAGGAGTCGTGGTACGTCACGCGGAGGCGCGGCGTCGCGGCGGGCGCTTCGCCCGCCACGCCGAGCACCCGCACGAGGAACTGCGAGAGCTCGTGCGTCTTCCCCGCCAGTGCCGTCGCCGCGGCGGTCGCCCCCGGGTCGTCCGGGAAGAGGTGCGGGTACTCCGCCTTCACCATCCAGGCGCACGAGCCGGAGGGGACGATCACGTGCTCGGCGTCGGCGAAGAGCGGGATCGTCCGACGGGCCACGCGCGCCGCCTCCCGCTGGTAACCGGAGTTGAACAGCGGCAGGCCGCAGCAGGTCTGCCGCGCCGGCACGCGCACCGCCACGCCATGGCGGCGCAGGAGGCGCACCACCGCCACGCCGACCTCGGGGTAGAGGAGATCCACGAGGCAGGTGACCATCAGGGCTGCGGTTGGGGGCATCGCGTCAGTTCAACTTGGGGCGGGAGCGCCTGCTGCCGCTCCCCCCCAACCCCCCCCACCAGCCGTCTGCTGTCCCCCGTCGTCGTCGCACGGCCGGTTTCCACATCGATTCGTTCATGGGCTCTCAGCGGCCGCTCGCG
The DNA here is from genome assembly GCA_964416315.1 of uncultured bacterium. Lineage (GTDB taxonomy): Bacteria > Methylomirabilota > Methylomirabilia > Rokubacteriales > DASRDR01 > CAYQDR01. Next base: position 8,974 of record CAYQDR010000137.1, on the reverse strand, counting down.
GGAGGCTCCCCGGCGCTCGGCACCCGACCCTCCAGCGACCAGGCGAGCAGCTCCACCGGGTGGTGAACCCGGACGGGGAGGCCGCGCGCGCCGAGCCCCATCCGGAGCTGGAGGAGGCAGCCCGGATTCCCCGTCGCGACGATGTCGGCACCGCTCTGGGCGATGCGCTCGAGCTTCCGGGCGAGCAGCTCACCCGCGATCGCGGGCTCGAGGAGGTTGTAGACGCCCGCGGAGCCGCAGCAGACGTCCGCGTCGCGGAGCTCCACCAGCCGCAGCCCCGGGATCGCGCGGAGGAGCGCCCGCGGAGCCTCCCGCACGCGCTGGCCGTGCGCGAGGTGGCAGGGCTCGTGGTAGGTCACCGCGAGCGGGAGCGGCTGCCGCGGTCCGGGCAGGTGCTCGGCGAGCAGTTCGGAGACATCGCGCGCCCGCGCCGCGACGTCGGCCGCGGCGCCGTCGCCGAGCAGGTGGCCGTACTCCCTCAGCGCCGCGCCGCACCCCGCGGCGTTCGTCACGACGAAGTCCGCCCCGGCGAGCGCCGCCACGTTCGCCCGCGCCAGCCGGCGGGCCCCCTCGCGGTCTCCCCAGTGCAGGTGGAGCGCCCCGCAGCACCCCTGAGCCGGCGGCACCAGGACGGTGTACCCCGCGCGCGCCAGGAGCCACGCCGTCGCCCGGTGCACCTCGGGAAAGAGGAGCGCCTGCACGCACCCGGCGAGCAGGGCCACCGTCCCCCGGGACGCGCCCTCGCCCTCGAGCCGCGCCGGGAGCGCGACGGGCATGGTCCCGAGGGCGGGCAGGAGCCGCTCCATCGCGTCGAGCCGCGGGACCGCGCGAAGGACCCGGCTCGCCCGGATCAGCCCCTGGAGGCCCGAGCGCTGGTAGAGGCGGAGGAGCCCGAGCGCCCGGCCGAGGCGCCGCCGGTCGGGGAACGTGCCGAGGACGAGGCGGCCGATCAGCCGGCGGCCGAACGGCCGGGGCACCTTCCGCTCGATCTGGCCGCGCACCGCCTCGAGGAGGCGCCCGAACGGAACGCCGGACGGACACGCGCTCTCGCACGCGCGGCAGCCCAGGCAGCGGTCCATGTGGGTGACGAAGTTGGCGGTGAGGCCGATCCGTCCCTCGGCCGCCGCCCGGATGAGGTAGACCCGGCCGCGCGGCGAGTCCATCTCCTGGCCGAGGACCTGGTAGGTCGGGCACTGCGGCAGGCAGATCCCGCAGTGCACGCAGTCGACGATCCCCTCCCAGTCCGGCGGCTCCTGCGCGTCGAACGCCCCGAGGAACCCCGGCGTCGCGCGGGGCGCGGCCGCGGGGGGCGGGGTGGTGAGGAGATCGGCCATGCGTCAGATCCCGCCGACGAAGCGCCCTGGATTCAGGATTCCGCGTGGATCCAGCTCGCCCTTGAGACGCCGCATGAGGTCCAGCGCCGGCCCGACGTCGCCCCACGGGTCCAGGAAGAGCTTGACGTCCGGCGGGGCGTGCTCGACCACGCACGTCGCCCCGAGCGGCGCCAGGCCGTCCCGGATCCGCGCGAGTCGCGCGCTCTCGTCCCCCGCCGCCGCGAGCACGTGGAGGACCCCGTTCGCGACTTCCGCCGTCGTACGCCGGAGCGCCTCCCCGACGATCGCCTCCACGCCTCGGAGCGCCTTCACGACGTCCGCCTGACGGCTCCCGATCCGGAGCACCAGCGACCGGGCCTCCGGCGGCCAGGTGAGCTCGCTCACGCCTCGCCACCACTCCTCCGGCGCCGCGACCGGCAGCGCGGCGCCGCCGCTCTGGCGGCAGAGCGCCGCGACTCGCTCCCCCTGTGCCCGCACGGCCTCCGGGACGCTCCCGACGGTCACCGCGAGACCGGCCTCCGGCGGGGAGGCCTGGCCCGCGGCCGCGAGCGCGCCGCGATCCAGGAGCTCGATGCGGCTCGGCACGAGCGGCGCGTCCATCACCGCAAGGCCGGCATCGAGTGCCGCCTCGAGACCCGGGAACCCGTGGAGCCACGTCTCCTCGACCACCGGCGCCGGGTGAAGGCGGAGGTGTGCCGCCACGACCACGCCGAGAGTCCCGAGGGCCCCGACGTAGAGCTTGGGCATGTCGTACCCGGTGACGTTCTTGACGACGCGCCCGCCCCCCTTGACCACCCTGCCGTCTGCCTGGACGACGGTCACGCCGAGGAGCAGGTCGCGGATCGTCCCGTAGCGCGCGCGGTACGGCCCGCTGGCCGCCGTCGCGACGATGCCGCCCACGGTCGAGTCGCCCGGCCGCGGGGGATCGAGCGGCAAGAGCTGCCGCTGCGGTCGCAGGAAGGCGTTCACGGCGTCCAGCGTGACGCCGGCCTCGACCGACATCGTGAGGTCCGCGGGCTCGTGGGCGAGGATCCGGTCCAGCCGACGGAGCGAGAGCACGAGGTCGAGCGTCCGTGGCGGGTTGCCCCAGTGAAGGCGCGCCCCACGCCCCGTCGGCGCCACGGCGAGCCTCGCCTCCGCCGCGAGGGCGAGGCAGCGGGCGACCTCCTCGATGCTGCCCGGGCCGGCGACCCAGCGCGGGGCGCGGCCCTCCACGGCGAACGGCGCCGCCGCCTCGCCCGCGATGAGGTGGGCCGCGCCGACGATCTCGCGGAGGCCCCGCTCGACGTCCGCTGGCCCCGCTCTCACCGGACGGCTCCCGGCCGCGTCACACCCACATCCCCTCCGGGACTGGCTTGTGCGCGCCGACGGGTCCCGGCTTCACGTGGCGCCCCGGCGACGGGAACACCTTGTCCGGGTTCATGAGCCCTCGGGGGTCGAACACCCGCCGCACGGCCTGCATGGCGGCGAGGTCCTCCGGCGTGAAGAGCAGGGCCAGCTTGGGGGCCTTGTCCAGGCCGACGCCGTGCTCTCCCGTCAGGGCGCCACCCACCGCGATGCACGCGTCCAGCATCGCCTCGGTCGCCGCGAGCGCCGACTCGAACTGGCCGGGCACGCGCTCGTCGTAGAAGATGCACGGGTGGAGGTTCCCGTCTCCCGCGTGGAAGACGTTGGCGACCACGAGACCGTGGCTCGCGGCGATCGCCTGCACCTGGGCCATGATCTCCGGAAGTCTCGAGCGCGGGACGACCGCGTCCTGAAGGACGTAGTTGTGCCCGATCCGGCCGAAGGCCCCGGCCGCGCCCTTCCGACCCCGCCAGAGGTCGGCTCGCTCCCGCTCGTCCCGAGCCACGCGCAGGGTCAGCGCGCCCCTGGCGCGGCAGAGGCGCGCGACCGTCTCCGCCTGCGCCTCGACCTCGGCCGGCGGGCCGTCCAGTTCGATGAGGAGCACCGCTTTGGCGTCGGCCGGGTAGCCCGCCTTGAGCCCCGCCTCGACCGCCCGGATCACGGGCTCGTCCATCGCCTCGAGCGCCGCCGGGGTGATCCCCTCCGCGATGATCGCGGACACGGCGCCGGAGGCCTGCTCGATCGACGCGAACGTCGCGAGCGCGGTCTTCACGGCCTCGGCCGCGCGCATGAGGCGCACGACGACCTTGGTGATGATCGCGAGCGTCCCCTCCGACCCGACCACGACTCCCGCGAGGTCGTACCCGGGGCGCTCCTGAACCGGGCCGCCGAGCCAGACGACCTCACCGCTGCCCGTCACGATCTCCAGCCCGAGGACGTGATTCACCACGCTCCCGTACTTCAGCGCGTGCGGCCCTCCCGCGTTGGTCGCCGCGTTCCCCCCGATCGAGGAGGCCACCTGGCTCGCCGGGTCCGGCGCGAAGAAGTAGCCGCGCGCCTCCACGGCGCGCGTGAGCGCCAGGTTGATGACCCCCGGCTCGACCACCGCGTAGCGGTTCGGGAGGCTCACCTCGAGGACCCGATCCATCCGGTTGACGCCGATCATCACGCCGCCGCGCGGCGCCATGGCCCCCCCGATGATCCCCGTCCCGGCGCCGCGCGGGATGATGGGGATGCCCGCGTCGACGCAGCGCCCCACGACGGCCGCGACCTCCTCCGTGCTTCGGGGGAGCACCACGACGTCCGGGGCCCCCTTGAAGTAGACGAGCATGTCGCACTCGTAGACGAGGCAGTCGTCCGCGGCGGCGATCACGCCGTCCAGCCCGACGATCTCGCGGAGCGCGTCAACGAAGCGGCGGTCCATCGCCCCTCCGGGTCACCAGGTCATTGAACCGCGCACCACCGGGCCGAGAACCGAGCAGCCCGGGGACGCAGGAAGGAGGCGGGGCCGAGGCGTACGACCCGGCCCGCCTGACGGGGACCGGGTACGCCGCACCGGTACGGTCCGCCGACAACCGGGGATGCCGAGCTGCGAGCGCTGTCGGCCCGGCTAGCCGATTTTCCAGGTATCGCCCGACGTCAGCAGCGTGGCGATGTCCCCCGGGCCCCGCTCCGAGATCGCTCGCTGCTCCTGCTGGAGCAGGATGTCCTCATAGATCGGCGCCTCGACCTCGGCCAGGATCCCGATGGGGATGGGGAACTCGGGACTCGACAGATTCGCGAGGACGAGCGCGGCCGTGACGTCGCGCTGGTCGTGCACCCACAGCGTGCTCTCGGGCACGTCCTTGACTCGGATCACCCGGGGCCGGTGCCCCTCCAGGACCAGCCCGCGCCGGTCGTCCACCGGGCCGAAGGTGAGCGGCTTCCCCTGCTCGAGTCGGAGCTCGTGCAGGATCCGCGACTCCCGGTCGTAGACGATGTTCCAGGCCAGGTCGTTGTAGATGTTGCAGTTCTGGAGGACCTCCACGAAGGCCGCGCCCTTGTGGGCCGCCGCCTTCTTCAGCGTCTCCTCCATGTGCGGGATGTTCCGGTCCACCGCCCGGGCCACGAAGGTCGCGCCGACGCCCAGGGCGAAGGCGCACGGGTTCACGGGTCGGTCGGCGGAGCCCATCGGCGTGGACTTCGTCACCTTGCCCAGCTCGCTCGTCGGCGAGTACTGGCCTTTCGTCAGGCCGTACACGCGGTTGTTGAAGAGCAGGATCGTCAGGTTGACGTTCCGCCGGAGGACGTGGAGCAGGTGGTTCCCGCCGATCGACAGCCCGTCCCCGTCCCCCGTCACCACGAAGACCTTGAGGTCCGGACGCGCCAGGCGGAGCCCCGTCGCGATGGCCGGCGCGCGCCCGTGGATCGTGTGGAAGCCGTACGTGTTCATGTAGTAGGGGAACCGGCTCGAGCACCCGATCCCCGAGATGAACACGATGTCCTCCCGCGGGATGCCGAGGTCGGGCATCATCTTCTGGACCGCGCTCAGGATCGCGTAGTCCCCGCAGCCGGGGCACCACCGGACGTCCTGGTCGGACTCGAAGTCCTTCTTGGTGTACCGGGGCGCCTGCTGCGGAACCGTGGTGCCGCTCACGTCGCTCATCGGCCCCCTGCCTTCTGTCTCATCGCGGCTGCTCCCCGAGGATCTGGGAGATCGTCTCGTGGATCTCCTGGGTCGCGAGCGGCACGCCCCGGACGCGGTTGAAGCCGACCGCGTCGACGAGATACTCGGCCCGCAGGACGCGGACGAGCTGGCCGCTGTTGATCTCGGGCACGAGGACGCGGCGGTACTGGCGGAGGATCTGGCCGAGGTCGGGCGGCAGCGGGTTCAGGTAGCGGAGGTGCACGCTCGCGACCGACCCGCCCTGCGCCTGCGCGTCCTCCACCGCCGCCGTGATCGCCCCGTACGTCCCGCCCCACCCCAAGACCAGGAGGTCACCCGCGACGGGCCCGTGGATCGTCGTGGGCGGGATCTCCTGGGCGACCCGCCGGACCTTCTCCGCCCGGAGCCTCACCATGAGCTCGTGGTTGTCCGGGTCATACGAGACGTTTCCGGTGACGTGCTGCTTCTCGAGGCCCCCGATCCGGTGCTCGAGCCCCGGCGTGCCCGGGCGCACCCACGGCCGGGCCAGCGTCGCTTCCTCGCGGGTGTACGGGAAGAACCCCTCTTTCTCCGTCCGGAATCGCACCGGGATCTCGGGCAGGGTGCTCGGGTCCGGAATCAGCCACGGCTCGGCGCCGTTGGCCAGGTAGCCGTCGCTGAGCACGATCACGGGGACCATGTACTTGATGGCGAGGCGGACCGCCTCGTACGCGACGAAGAAGCAGTCTCCGGGCGTCGCCGGCGCCACGACCACGACCGGGCACTCGCTGTTCCGCCCGTAGAGCGCCTGCAGGAGGTCGGCCTGCTCCGTCTTGGTCGGGAGGCCCGTGGAGGGACCGCCGCGCTGGATGTCGAAGACCACCAGCGGCAGCTCGGCCATCACGGCGAGCGCGATCCCCTCGGACTTCAGCGCCAGCCCGGGCCCGCTCGTCGCGCAGCAGCCGATCGCCCCCCCGAAGGCGGCCCCGATGATCGCCCCGATCGCAGCGATCTCGTCCTCGGCTTGCATGGTCCGGACCCGGAAGCGCTTGTGGATCGAGAGCTCGTGCAGGATGTCGCTCGCCGGCGTGATCGGGTACGCCCCATAGACCATCGGGAGCGTCGTGCTCTGCGCCGCCGCCAGGAGGCCCCACGCGAGGGCCCGGTTCCCCGTCATGCTGCGGTAGAGCCCCGGCGGCATGTCCGCCGGCTCGATCCCGTAGCACTCGGTGAAGATCTCGGCGGTCTCGCCGAAGTGGTAGCCCGCCTTCAGCGCGCGCACGTTCGCCTCGGCGATGTCCGCGTTCTTGGTGAAGCGCTTCTTGATCCAATCGAGCGTCGGCTCGATCGGGCGCGTGTAGATCCACGAGACCAGGCCCAGGGCGAAGAAGTTCTTGCAGCGGTCCTTCTCCTTGGCGTTGAGCGGCAGGCCCTCGAGCCCCTCCATCGTGAGGCGCGTGATGTCCACCTTGTGGAGGCGGTAGCGCTCCGCCAGCGTCGGGTCGTCGAGGGGGTTCGTCTGGTAGCCGGCGCGGTCGAGGTTCTTCTTCTCGAAGGCGCTCGTGTTGAGGATGAGGAGGCCGCCCTGCTTCAGGTCGGCGACGTGGACCTTCAGGGCCGCCGGGTTCATCGCGACCAGGCAGTCGAGCCGGTCGCCCGGGGTGTACACGCGCCGGCTCCCGAACTGGAGCTGGAAGCTCGAGACCCCGAACAACGTCCCCGCGGGGGCCCGGATCTCCGCGGGGAAGTTGGGGAGGGTCGCGAGGTCGTTGCCGGCCCACGCCGACTCCGTCGTGAACTGTTCGCCCGTGAGCTGCATCCCGTCGCCCGAATCCCCGGCGAACCGGACCACCGCCCGGTCCAGGTCCCGGCGCGGCTTGGTGACGGTCGCGGCCGGCGCCGCCGTCTCGCTCATGCCCGCCCTCGCTCCTTGGTGCTGATCTCAGTCCCCGCCCACCTGGCTCGCGTGCGGAATCACGCCCCCGGCGCGGCTCCGGCCCGGGGCAACAGGTGGACAACCCCGACCTCGGTGACGCAGGCGCCGCGCCGCCTCCCCGGACCGCACGAGGGACCGGGGCGGACGGCGTCCGCCTACCACCCGCCATCGTACCCAAAGGCCTTGCTGATGGCAAGGTTACGGCCAGGGGCCCGGAGGCAGAGCCTCCGCGCAGGGCGGGCGGGGTAACCGGGGGCCGCGGCGCCTCGGCCTCAGCGCGTCCGGCGCCGCTCGTCCAGGATGACGGCGTTTCCCTCGGAGGGGGGCTCCGCCCCCCTTGTTTCGGGGGGCCGAACCTCCCCCCTCGATGGCGCGGGCCAAGCCCGCGCTCGGAACGGTTCGATTCGAGCGCGAGGACCTACCGGGCTCTGCGCCGCTCGTACAGGATGACGGGGTTCCCCTCGGAGGGGGGCTTCGCCCCCCTTCCGAACCTCCCCCTTCGATGGCGCGGGCCAAGCCCGCGCTCGGAACGGTTCGATTCGAGCGCGAGGACC
>CAYQDR010000137.1:0-1080 GCA_964416315.1 uncultured bacterium | reverse complement strand
TACCGGGCTCTGCGCCGCTCGTACAGGATGACGGGGTTGGGCTCCGCCGCCACCGCGTCCAGGTTCGCGATCCCGAGCTCCCCGCGCTGGAAGAGGTACTCGACGTGGGCCCCCGCCTCCTCGAGCGCGAGCAGCCGCGTGTATCCCCCGAGCTCGCCGAAGAGCGCCCGGCTGATCTCGAGGAGGCTCCGCGGCCCGGCGCACACGTCGAGGACCTGATCCAGCCGCTCCTCGTGGTGCCGGGCGATCGCGTCGATGCGTCCCGCGAGGTCGCGGATCTCCTCCTCGTGGCCGGGCAGGGCGAGGCGGATCCCCGGGAGCCGACGGATCTTGTCGAGCGACTGCAGGTACAGCTCGAGCCCGCAGAAGGGGGTGATCGCCGCCGGCGACTGGTGGGGGGTGATCCGCGCGAGGACGTGGTCGGCGGTGAAGAGGACGTCGCCGACCTGGAGGCAGATCTGCCCGGGGCAGTGGCCGGGGACGTGATGGACGACGTAGCCGTTGACGATGCGCTCCCCGTCGCGGAGCTTCCGGTCCAGTCGGACGGACTTGAAGAGGCTCTTCCCCGCCCGGTACATCTCCTCCAGCGCCTCGCGCGCCGCGGGCTTGAGCCCCGAGCGCTCGAGGAAGACGCGGAGATCCTTCGAGGCCAGCACGATCCGCTCCTCGAAGTTCTGGAGCACGCGCGCGTCCAGCTCGTGGACGTAGATCGCCGCGCCGGTGTGCGCCTGGAACCAGCCGACGTGCCCGAAGTGGTCGATGTGGGAGTGCGTGATCACGACGTGCTGGATCGCCTCGAGGCGGACGCGCTCCCCGAAGTGCACGTGCACGGCCTCGAGCCCGCCCTGGAGGTCCTCGACGGACTGCGGGAAGCCCGACCCGACGTCGACGAGGGTCGAGGTCCCGCCGTCGAGGAGCAGATAGACGTTGTTGATGTGCGCGGGGAAGGTCTCGACGGGGATCCGGTAGATCCGCGCCCCCGAACCGCTCTCGAAGCGGGCCAGCGGAGCCCGGGTACTCGCCATCTAGCCCGAGTTTACCGAGTTAGAGTCGACGAGTCGAGAGATGTGCAGTGGAAGC
>CAYQDR010000136.1:0-11413 GCA_964416315.1 uncultured bacterium | reverse complement strand
GCACGTCCGGATCCGTGGAGGGGGTTACGGGTAACCGTCATCTCTACTCCGACTGCGTCAAATTCTGCGGAATATTATACGCAGAATCCGAAGGAAAACTGGGCGACCTCCAGGAGCGTTCTCAGGAGAGAGAGGGCTGGCGGCGGGACCAGCCCGCGGCCTGCTCGTAGGCGTGCCCGAGCCGCAGGACCGTGGCCTCATCGAAGGGGCGGCCGGCGAGCTGGAGGCCGAGGGGAAGGCCGTCCCGTGAGACGCCGCAGGGCACGCTCAGCACGGGCACCCCGAGCGTGTTGAAGGGGCGGGTGAGGCGGGAGAAGCGGCCCATCCGCTGGACCACCTCCTCCGCGCTCCCCGCCTTGGCCGCGGCGTAGGCCGGCGGCGGCTCGGGGATCGTGGGCGTCGCGAGCGCGTCCACCCGAGCGAAGACCTCCCGCCCGAACGCCTCGGCGAGCCGGGCGCGGAGCCGCGAGGCCTGCAGGTACTCGTAGGCCGGGATGTGGAAGCCGACCTCGAGCCGCGCCCGCACGGTGGGCTGGAGCGCGTGGGGCTGCTCCCGGACGAGCCGTGCGTGGACCGCCGCGCTCTCGCTCCGCGCGATCACGTTGGAGACGTCCACGAGGACCTGCGGGTCGGGGAGCTCGAGCTCGTCCACGCGGGCGCCGAGGCCCTCGAGGACGCGGATCGCCGCGCGCGCGGCGTCGCCGACCTCGGGGTCCACGCCGTCCCAGTAGTAGTTCCGGGGCACGCCGATCCGGAGCCCCGCGACCGGCGCGTCCAGCCCCGCGAGATAATCCGGCACCGGCCGCAGGCTCGTCGTCGCGTCCTCGGGGTCGTGACCGGCGATGATCCCGGTGAGGAGCGCCACGTCGCGGACGGTCCGCGCCATCGGCCCCGCGTGGTCGAGCGACCAGGAGAGCGGCATCACGCCCGCCCGGCTCACCCGGCCGTAGGTCGGCTTGAGCCCCACGATCCCGCAGCAGGCCGCCGGGAGCCGGATCGAGCCGCCGGTGTCGGTCCCGAGGGCCCCGCACGCGAGACCCGCCGCCACCGCGGCGCCGGAGCCGCTCGAGGAGCCCCCCGAGGCGTGGCCCGGCCGCCAGGGGTTCTGGACGTCGCCGTGGTGGGCGTTGTCCCCGAAGGGGCCGAGGGCGAGCTCGGTCATGTTGAGCTTGCCCAGCGTGATCGCCCCGGTCGCGGTCAGCCGTGCGACGGCCGTCGCGTCCTGCGCGGTCGCGAAGTAGTCGGCGATCTTCGTCCCGCACGACGTCGGGAGGCCCCGGACCGCAAAGAGATCCTTCCAGGCGAGCGGGATGCCGTGGAGCGGACCGCAGAGCCGCTCGGCCTGGACCTCGGCCTCGCGCGCCCTGGCCGCGCGCAGCGCCTCCTCGGCGTCCACGGTGATGAAGGCACGGAGCCGGCCATCCAGGCGCTCGATCCGGTCGAGACACGCCCGCACGAGCTCGACGGGGGAGAGCTCGCGGGCGCGGATCGCCGCGGCCAGCTCGACGATCGGCCGGTCAGTCACGCCGGGCCTCGGGCGCGGTCGGTGCCAGGCGCGGCGCGCCGGCCTCGAGCACCGCCCCGAAGCGGGCCGGCTCCTCGCCGAGGCGAAGGTCCGCCGCGGCCCGCTCGATCGCGGCGCCGAGCCGTGCGAGCTCGGTCCGGAGCCGCTCGTCCGGCTCAGCCATCGTTGTTCTCGCTGGGCACGAAGACGATCTCGAGCCCGGCCGTGCGGAGCGCCTCCAGCACGCGGGGCATCTCGCGCGTCTCGATGTCGAGCCGGACGCGCTCGGGCGGGCGCGCCCTGGGTGGATCGAGCGTCGCCGCCACGAGCCGCGCGACCTCGCGCCCGAGCGGGCGGATCGCCTGGTGAGCGAGCGCCATGGCGTCGGGCTGGTACGCGACGGCGACCTCGGCGTGCCGGCCGCCGACCTGGAGCCGGACCACGTCCACGAGCGCGGCGACGGCGTCCGTCTGGGTGAGGATGCCGACGAGCTTGCCGTCCTCGACGACCGGGAGGCAGCCGATCCGGCGGTCGAAGAGGAGCCGCGCGGCCTTGTCGATGGCCGTGCGGGGACTCACGACGACGACAGGCCGGCTCATGATCTGGGAGACGCGGACGTCGGGCGCGACGCCCCGGAGGTCCCGGTCCGTGACCACGCCGACCACGCGGTCGCCCTCCATGACCGGGAGGTGGCGGATCCGGTGCCGGCGCAGGAGCGCGACGGCGTCGGCGGCCGTGGTCGCCGGGCCGACGGTGTGCACCGGGCGGGACATCCACTCGGAGACGTGCACATCCCCTACAATGCCCGCCGCCCGCGGGGCGCGCAAGCCTCTGCTATCATCGCGGGAGAGGACCCGCCGTTGCACCCGTTCCTCGCCGCCTGCCGTCGCCTCCCGACCGCCTTCACGCCCGTCTGGCTCATGCGGCAGGCCGGCCGCTACCTCCCGGAGTACCGCGCGATCCGGGCGCGCGTGGGGTTCCTCGAGCTGTGCAAGACCCCCGAGGCGGCGGCTGAGGTGACGGTCCTGCCCGTCGAGCGCCTCGGCGTGGACGCGGCGATCCTCTTCGCCGACATCCTGCTCGTCGTCGAGCCGCTGGGGGTGGGGCTCGAGTTCGCCCGGGGCGACGGGCCGGTGATCCGCCGGCCGGTCCGCTCCGCAGCGGACGTCGAGCGGCTCCCGGAGGCGGACCCGCGGGAGACGCTCTCGTTCGTCTTCGAGACGGTGCGGCGCGCGCGGGCGGCGCTCGCCGACCGCGTCCCGCTGATCGGCTTCGCCGGCGCGCCGTTCACGGTCGCGTCGTACCTCGTCGAGGGCGGCGCGTCACGCGACTTCCTCTGGACGAAGCGGCTCATGCACGCCGACCCCGGCGCCTGGCACGCCCTCCTCGGCCGGCTCTCGCGCGCGATCGCGCGCTACCTCGAGGGCCAGGTCGCTGCGGGCGCGCAGGCAGTCCAGCTCTTCGACTCCTGGGTCGGGTGCCTCTCGCCCGACGACTACCGGGACCTCGTCCTCCCGCACACGCGCGCCGTGATCCAGGCGCTCCCGCCGGGGGTCCCGGTCATCCACTTCGGCACGGGGACGGCGGGGCTCCTCGAGGCGATGCGCGAGGCCGGCGGGGACGTCATCGGGCTCGACTGGCGGGTCGACCTCGGCGCGGCCTGGGCCCGGCTCGGCCACGACGTCGCGGTGCAGGGCAACCTCGACCCGGCCGCCCTCTTCGCGCCGCCGGCGGAGATCCGGCGGCGGGTCCAGACGATCCTCGACCGGGCCGGTGGCCGGCCCGGCCATGTCTTCAACCTCGGCCACGGCGTCCTGCCCGAGACCCCGGTGGAGCACGTCCGGGCATTGGTGGATGCGGTGCACGAGTTGTCGACCCGATAGCGCCGTGCCAATAACCGTCGCATCTCTGCGTCCTCGGTCGTCGGCGCCCCTCAACGTATGCGGCATACGCCTCGGGGCGCCTCCTTCCTGCGTCCTTGATCTGCTCGGTTCTTGGCCCGGCGCCACCGACAGCATGCGGACCCTCGGGAGCAAGCCGTGACCCGTCCGTTAGACGCGGTCCTGCTGATCGCCTTCGGCGGGCCTTCGAGCGCGGAGGAGATCCGGCCCTTCCTCGCCAACGTGACGCGCGGCCGCCCGATCCCGCGCGAGCGGATCGAGGAGGTGGCGCACCACTACGAGCGGATCGGCGGCTGCTCGCCCCTCAACGAGCTGACGCGGCGCCAGGCCGACGCGCTCGGCGCCCGGCTCCAGGCCCGGGGCCTCGCGCTCCGGGTCTACATCGGGATGCGGAACTGGGCGCCGTATCTCCACGAGGCACTCGCCGCGATGGCGGCCGACGGCGTCCGGGAGGCGCTCGGGCTGATCCTCTCGCCCCATCAGACCGAGGCGTCCTGGGAGCGCTACCAGCAGAACGTGGCCGAGGCCCGGGCGCGCGTCGGACCCCGCGCGCCGGCCGTGCGCTACGCGCCGCCCTGGTATGCCCGCTCGGGCTTCGTCGAGGCGATGGCGGACCGCGTCCGGGCGGCGGTCGCGGGGGTGCCGCCCGCGACGCGCGCCGCCACCCCGCTCCTGTTCACGGCCCACAGCGTCCCCGTGGCCATGGCCGAGGCGTCGCCCTACGTCCGCCAGTTGACCGAGTCGGCGCGCTGCGTGGCTGCGCGGGTCGGCCACGCCCGGTGGTCCGTCTGCTACCAGAGTCGGAGCGGGCGGCCGGAGGAGCCCTGGCTCGAGCCGGACGTGGGCCACGAGATCCGCCGGCTCGCGGCCGAAGGCGCGCGACAGGTGGTCGTCGCGCCGATCGGCTTCGTCTGCGACCACGTCGAGGTGCTCTACGACCTCGACGTCGAGGCGCGGGAGATCGCGGCGGCGTGCGGCGTGGGCTTCCACCGCGCGACCACGGTGGCGGACCATCCCGCCTTCATCGCCATGCTGGCCGAGCTCGTGAGGGAATCCCTCTCCCCCGCGGGGAAGGAGGGCTAGGGTGAAGGGGCCCGCCGTGCGCGTCGTCGTCGTCGGCGGGGGCATCGCCGGCCTGGCCGCGGCCCACCGCCTGGCCGACGCCGCCCGGGAGGGCCGGGCCGACGTCGAGCCCGTGCTGCTCGAGGCGAGGGACCACCTCGGCGGGACGATCCGGACCGAGCGCGCGGGGGGCTTCCTCCTCGAGGCGGGCCCCGACTCGTTCATCTCCGACAAGCCCTGGGCGCTCGCCCTCGCGGAGCGGATCGGCCTGGGACCGCGGCTCCGCGGGACCGACGAGCGCCATCGGCGGACCTACGTGGTCCGGGCCGGGCGGCTCCGCCCCTTGCCGGACGGCTTCCTCCTCCTGGCCCCCACGCGCCTCTGGCCGATCGTCGCTTCGCCGGTCTTCTCGTGGCGCGGGAAGCTCCGGATGGCGCTCGACCTCGTCCTCCCCCGCGGGGCGCCCGACGATGACGAGAGCCTCGCGAGCTTCGTGACCCGCCGCTTCGGGCGCGAAGCCCTCGAGCGCGTCGCCGCGCCACTCGTCGCCGGCATCTACACGGCGGACCCGGCGCGGCTCAGCCTCGCGGCGACGATGCCCCGGTTCCTCGCCCTCGAGCGCGAGCACCGGAGCCTCATCCTCGCCCTCCGGCGGCGCGCGGCGCCGCGCGAGGTGGCCGGGGCCAGCGGGGCGCGGTGGAGTCTGTTCGTGACGCTCGCCGACGGGATGCAGGAGCTGGTGGACGCGCTCGCGGCGCGCCTCCCGGCCGGGAGCGTGCGCCTCGGCTGTCCCGCCGTCGCGCTCGCGCCGGAGGCGCGCGGGTGGCGGGTCCGGGTGGGCGACGGCAGCGCGTTCCGGGCCGACGGTGCGATCCTGGCGGGCGAGGCGCCCCGGATGGCCGGCCTCGTGCGCGAGGTCGATCCCGACCTGGCGCGGCTGCTCGCGGGGATCCCCTACGCCTCGTCCGTCACCGTCACCCTGGCCTACCCGCGCGCGGCGATCCGGCACCCCCTCGACGGGTTCGGGTTCGTCGTGCCGCGCGAAGAGGAGCGGGCGGCGCTCGCCTGCACCTTCTCGAGCGTCAAGTACCAGGGGCGGGCCCCGGAGGGGTTCGCGCTCCTCCGCGTCTTCCTGGGCGGGGCGCTCGGGGCGGAGGTGCTCGAGCGGGACGACGCCGCGCTCGTCCGGCTCGCCCAGGACGACCTCGCCGGGCTCCTCGGGATCGAGGGCGCCCCCGTGCTCACGCGCGTCCGTCGTCACCCGGCGGCGATGCCCCAGTACGAGGTGGGACACCTCGACCGGGTCGCGGCGATCGAGGCGCGGCTCCGGGAGCTCCCCGGGCTGGCCGTCGCGGGGGCCGCCTACCGGGGGGTCGGGATCCCGGACTGCGTGCGGTCGGGTGAGGAGGCCGCCGACCGGGTCCTGGCCGCGGCTATCCGGCCCTGACCGGCTCCGGGGCGCCCGCATGTGTGTGTGCCGGCCTTGACAGCCCCGGTCGGGGAACCGTAGAGTCTCCCCGCAACCTGCGATTTCAGAAGAAGGTGGCGGGAATGAGGCGACTGGCGGTTTGGTTCCTGGTCGCGGCCCTGGTGGGGGCGGGCCCGAGGCCCCTGTCCGCCCAGGGGGGCGATCCCGTCGTGCGAACCTTTGGCGCGCCGTTCGACACGGTGTGGGACCTCACGCTCAAGACGCTCGAGAGCCTCGGATGGGACATCGACGACGACGACAAGCGGGACGGCACGATCGTCACGGACGACGAGAAGGTCGACTTCAAGGACTTCGTGGTGTACGGGGAAGGCACCCGCCACAAGCTCCGGCTCACCGTGAAGCCGCTGACCGAGACACGGACGATGGTCACGGTCACCCGGGAGCTGTATGCCGAGAAGCGGGTCTTCTGGGTCAAGGACCGGACGCCCATCCAGGCGGCCGACCGGAGCGTGGAAACCTCGGTCCTCGACGCCCTCGGGAAGGTGCTTCCGGACGTCGCCGCGGCGCCGGTCGCGCCGCCGCCCGTGGCGGTGGCCCCGCCCCCGCCGGCCGCGCCGCCCCCTCCGGCGCCCCCGGCGCAGGAGGGCGGCCGCGGCGAGTTCACCTACAAGGTGACGTACGTCGTGAAGGGGACCGCGCCCGGGGCCATGCTCACCTACCGGAACCCGCGGGGCGGCACGGAGCAGACGAGCGTGCGGCTCCCATGGGAGACCTCGTTCACCGTGAAGGGGGGCGAGTTCCTCTACGTCTCGGCCCAGAACGAGGGCACGACCGGCTCCATCACCTGCGAGATCCTGCTCGACGGGGTGAGCCGGACCAACGCGACGTCGAGCGGCGCGTACGTCATCGCGGAGTGCTCGAGCGCCGCCGGCCGCCACTGATCGGCTGGGCGGGGCCGGCCCGCCCACGTCCCCGCTGGCTGCGGCGACGCGCCCTACACACACGGAGGTGAGACCATGAGGCTTCGAGCGATCGTTCCCTCCCTCGCCCTGCTGCTCGCGCTGGGGCTGCTCCTGGGCCTGCCGGGCGGCGGGGTGGCCCAGCAGAAGGTGCTGAAGATCGGCGTCTCGTTCCCCATGACGGGCGCCGACGCCGATTCGTCGGACGCCATGCTGAAGGGCATTCAGATGGCGGTCGAGGAGGTCAATCAGAAGGGCGGCGCCGGCGGGTACAAGCTCGACGTGCTGCTCTACGACAGCGCGACGCCCGCCGCCGGCCAGTACGACCCGGCCCAGGCGGCGACGAACTACCGGAAGTTCATCGCGGACAACACCGTCGTGGCGGCCGTCAGCCCCATCATGAGCGGCGAGGGGAAGGCCATCTCGCCGATCATCAGCGAGGGCGACATGGCCACCGTGTCGCCGAGCGCGACCAACCCCGACATCACCGACCCCAAGTTCATGGCTCAGTATCGCCCCAAGAAGAAGCCGGTCTTCTTCCGGAACGTCACGACGGACGCGTACCAGGGCCCCAACATGGCCAACTACGCGTTTCATGTCCTCAAGGTGAAGAGCGTCTATGTCCTCGATGACGCCGGGGCCTTCGGCGTCGGGATCGCCAACTCCTTCCAGGAGCGCGCGAAGCAGCTCGGGGTGAAGATCCTCGGTCGCGACCAGCTCAACCCGAAGGAGCCCGACTACAAGACCAGCCTCACGAAGATCAAGGGGCTGAACCCGGACGGGATCTACTACGGCGGCGTCCAGCAGGCGGCCGTCAAGCTGGCTCGCCAGCTCCAGGAGATCATGCCGAAGGTCCACAAGCTCGGGTCCGACGGCATCTACGACCTCTCGTTCCCCGAGCAGGCGGGGAAGGACGCCGCGGAGGGTTGGTACGCGACGAACGCCTCGCCCGAGATCCTCACGAATCCCAAGGCGGCCGAGTGGGTCAACAAGTACAAGTCGAAGTTCAAGCGCGAACCGACCAACTACGCGATCACGTCCTACAACGGTGTCCTGGTCATCGCCGACGCCGTCGGGCGGGTCGCGAAGGCCGGCAAGGCGGTCAACCGCTCGACGGTCCGCGAGGCCATCGAGAAGACCAAGCTCAACAGCCTCCAGGGCGTGATCGAGTACGACGAGAACGGGGACATCAAGAACCGGGTCGTCTCCGTCTACCAGGTGAAGGACAGCAAGTTCACGTACATCGGGGTCGCGCCCCAGAAGTAGACGCCGTCGAAATCCGGGGCGCTCTCGCGCGAAGCCGCGCGGGGGCGCCCCGCAGCCCGATGAGACACCCTGTGTCAACCCGCCCCCGCGACAGCGCCGGGGAGGCAGGCGGCTCCCCTCCCCCCCTGGGGGGTGGGAGGGGTCGGGGGTGCGGGGGGCCCCGATGAGTCCCCGTGTGGCCATCCGCCCCCGCGACAGCGCCGGGGAGGCAGGCGGCTCCCCTCCCCCCCTGGGGGGTGGGAGGGGTCGGGGGTGCGGGGGGCCCCGATGAGCTTCGCCGAGGTCCTCCTCCAGCAGGTCGTCAACGGCATCGCCCTGGGCCTGATGTACGCCCTCCTGGCCCTGGGCTTCACGATGGTCTACGGGATCATCGAGCTGATCAACTTCGCCCACTTCAGCGTGTTCATGACCGGGACCTTCATCGGGCTGACGCTCCTGAACCTCATGGGCTTCACGGGCTCCTCGAAGCCCCTGACCGGGTTCCCCCTCGTCCTGACGCTGGTCGGCGTGTTCGCCGTCACCATGCTGCTGACGGGCCTCCTCGGGGTCGTGATCGAACGGATCTGCCTGCGCCCGATGCGCGGCGTGTCGGGGACGGCGCCGATGATCACGACCATCGGCGTGGCCTTCATCCTGGTGAACCTCGTCCTGATGATCTGGGGGCCGCAGACGCAGCCGTTCCCCGATCTCATCCCGGACCGCCGGTGGGCGATCGGCCGCGCCGAGGTGACCCTCAAGCAGGCCCTCCTGGCGGTCACCGGGCTGGCGCTGATGGTGGCCCTCAACTACCTCGTTCAGAACAGCGCTCTCGGCAAGGCGATGCGCGCCACGGCGCAGGACGGCGACGCCGCGCAGATGATGGGCGTGGAGGTGGACCGCGTCATCATGCTCACGTTCTTCCTCGGCTCGGCGCTGGCCGGAGCGGGAAGCCTGTTCTTCGGTTTCTACTACGGGTTCACCGGCTTCTACATCGGGTACCAGACCGGGCTGCGCGCGTTCACCTCGGCGGTGCTGGGCGGTATCGGCAACATCCCGGGGGCCGTCATGGGCGGGCTGGCGATCGGCCTGATCCAATCCCTGGGTGGGCAGCTCCTGGAGGTCCGCTGGACCGACGTGATCATCTTCTCCATCCTGATCATGGTCCTCGTGTTCCGCCCCGCCGGCCTCCTCGGGATGCAGGCCCCCCAGAAGGCCTGATGCAGACGCCGGACGCCTGGTGGGCCGGCGTGCCGGGCGTCGCGCGCTGGCGCGCGCTTCCGCCCGTGCGGCGCCGGCAGCTCGTGTCCACGGGCCTGCTGGGCCTGGGCGTTCTCTTCCCGTTCACGGGGGTCAACCCGAGCCACGTGGACGCGGCCGCGAACGCCTACACCTACGTGCTCCTCGCCCTGGGCCTCAACATCGTCGTGGGGTTCGCCGGTCTCCTCGACCTCGGGTACGCGGCGTTCTTCGCCATCGGCGCGTACGCGTACGGGATCGCCGCGTCCTTCCAGCTCAAGCCGAGCTGGTCCGACGTGTGGCTGCCGCTGCTCTGGCTCGGGCAGGTGAGCCGCGTCGAGGTTCCCGGCCAGCCGGACATCGTGCAGCTCCACTTCTCCTTCTGGCCGATGCTGGCGATCGGCGCTCTCATCTGCGCCTTCTTCGGGGTCCTGTTCGGCGCGCCCACGCTCCGGCTGCGCGGCGACTATCTCGCGATCGTGACGCTCGGGTTCGGGGAGATCGTTCCCGTCGTCGCGCGCAACTGGGAGTGGCTGACCAACGGGGCGATGGGGCTCCCCGGCGTACGCACGCCGCGACTGTTCGGCTTCGACTTCGGCTTTACGCCCCTGCCGTACTACTTCCTCGGCCTGGTGCTGGTGGCGGTCGCCATCTTCCTCTCCTTCCGCCTTCAGGAATCCCGTGTCGGCCGCGCGTGGATGGCCATCCGCGAGGACGAGATGGCGGCGGGCGCCATGGGCGTCAACCACGTCCACTACAAGCTCCTGGCCTTCGCCATGGGCGCCGCGATCGGGGGGATCGGTGGCGTCTTCTACGTGGCCAAGCTCACCACCGCGACGCCGGACATGTTCCAGTTCCCGGTGTCGGTGATGATCCTGGTCATGGTCGTGCTCGGCGGCATGGGCAGCGTGCGGGGAGTGGTCCTGGCCGCGCTGATCCTGTCGTTCCTCCAGTCCACGATCCTGCAGGAGCTGACCGCGTACGTGCACGCGGTCGGACGCCTGGTCGGGAGCGCGTGGCTCCAGAAGATCCAGCTGATCAACTCTCTCGAGCTGATCTTCGGCGTGATCCTCGTGATGATGATGCTCTTCCGTCGGGAAGGCCTCTTCCCCGCCGCGCGTCGGGTGGCCGCGCTGACCCGCGAGCAGCAGGCCGCGCTCCCCTCGCGCGGCGCCACGGTGCGCCTGTCCTGGGGCGAGCCGGGCTCGCCCGCGCCGGCCGGACCGCTTCTCGAGATCGAGGGGCTCACCAAGCGCTTCGGGGGCGTGGCCGCGGCAGACGGGATCGACCTCGCGGTCGCGCGGCGCGAGCTCGTCAGCGTGATCGGGCCGAACGGCTCGGGCAAGACGACCCTGTTCAACCTGATCACCGGCCTCGTCCCCCGGGACCAGGGGTCCGTGCGGCTCGAGGGCGCGGAGATCGGCGGGCTCCCGCCTCACGCGATCGTCACGAGGGGCGTCGGCCGGACGTTCCAGAACCTCCGCCTCTTCAACAACCTCTCCGTGCTCGAGAACGTCATGGTGGCGGAGCACCCGCGGCTCCGAGCCGGGGCCGCGGGCGCCATCTTCCGGCCGCCGCGCGTCCGCGCCGAGGAGCGCCAGGCGGTCGAGAACGCGCTCGAGGTGCTCGGGCTCTTCGGCAACCGGCTCCTGCCGCGGCTCGACCATCCCGCGTACGGTCTCTCCTACGCGAACCGGCGGCGGCTCGAGATCGCGCGCGCCCTGGGGACGCGGCCCAAGCTCCTCCTGCTCGACGAGCCGACGGCGGGGATGAACCCGGCCGAGACCATCGAGCTGATGGACCTGATCCGGTCGCTCCGGGAGCTGGGGATCACCGTGATCCTGATCGAGCACAAGCTCGACGTCGTGATGGACGCCTCGGACCGGATCGCGGTCCTCGACCACGGCGTGAAGATCGCCGAGGGGAAGCCGGCCCAGGTCCGGAACGACGAGAAGGTGATCGAGGCGTACCTCGGCCGCCGCCGGAGGGTCGCGTGACCACCGGGCCGATCCCCGTCGCATTTCTGCGTCCTCCAGCTCGCCGGGACGCGCTCGGCCTGCGGCCTCGCGGGCGTCCC
>CAYQDR010000135.1:0-11636 GCA_964416315.1 uncultured bacterium | reverse complement strand
CCGTACGACTCTTGCATTCGCAACACCTCGCCGGTTTAACCCGGCGCACGGAGGAATCGCCATGGCCAAGATCCTCTATGTGGGCACGTCGGGCTCGGACGACCCGACCCGTGCCGGCTTCCCGTTCAACTTCGCCCTCGGCGCCGTCGAGGCCGGGCACCAGCCGGAGATCTTCCTGGCCGGCGAGGCCGCGTACCTGATGAAGTCCGACATCGCCAACGCGGTGGACCCGGTCGCCATGCCGCCGCTCCGCGAGATGCTCCAGAAGGCGATCGACCACAAGGTCCCGATCTACGTCTGAGGGCGGTGCTCGGTGGCCCGGGGGGTCACCGACGAGGACCTCAAAGGGAAGAACGCCCAGTTCATCACGCCGAAGGTGTTCGCCGAGAAGGTCGCGGCCGCCGACAGGGTGGTCTCGACCTGAGGCCCGGGAGGCAGCGCCCATGGCCATCGAACCGTTCACGGTCAAGGACTTCCGGGTATTCGACATCCCCGGCTTCGCCGCGCGGATGGCGGCGATCCGGCAGGGGATCCGCCCGAAGCTCGAGCGCCTCGGCGAGGCCCTGGCGCCCGAACTGGCGCGGGCCACGCGCGCCGAGATCTTCCCCCACGTCGCGAGGCACGCGCGGCGGACCGTGAACCCGCCCGACGACACGTGGGTCGCGTTCGGCCCCGACCGCCGCGGCTACAAGAAGGCCCCGCACTTCAAGGCCGCACTCTCCCGCCACTGCGTGCGCTTCCTCTTCGAGGTCGGGCCCGAGCACGCCGCGAAGGCGTCGTTCGCGCGGGCCTGGAAGCGCCAGGCGCCCCGGCTGGCGAAGGCGCTCGGCAAGGGCCGGGGGCTGGCGTGGTTCCGGAACGAGCACGACGAGGAGCCGGCGGCCGCGCTCACTGCGCTCGACGCCGCGGGCTGGCAGCGCCTCGCCGACGAGGTCGTCCGGACGCGCGACGGCCAGCTCGTCCTCGGCCGCCGCGTGGACGCGACCGAGGCGGCGAAGTGGGGTCCGGCGGACTTCGAGCGGGCGGCGCTCGAGACGTTCACGGCGCTGAGCGAGTGCTTCAGGCTGCGGTGAGCCCGACTCAGTGTTCCCTCTCCCCCCTGGGGAGAGGGAGGATCGCGGCGGCGTGACCATCCAGGAGGCCGTGGCGCGGCTCGCGGCCGGCCCGCGTGCCGAACGCCGCGCAGCGCTGGAGCGGATCGGAGAAGTGGGGGACGCGCGGGTCACGGTCCCGGTGGCCGCGTGCCTCCGCGATCCGGACCCCGAGATCGTGGCCCTCAGCGAGGCGACCCTCTGGCGGGTCTGGGGCCGCTCCGGACAACCGGCTGTGGACGTGCTCTTCGCGGAGGGAATCCGCCTGATGGAGAAGCAGGACTGGCTCGGCGCCGCCAGCGCGTTCACGAAGGTCATCGAGGCCGACCCGACGTTCGCCGAGGGGTGGAACAAGCGGGCGACGGCGCGCTACCTCGCCGAGCACTACGCCTCGGCGATCGCCGACTGCGAGGAGGTCGTGCGCCTCAACCCGTACCACTTCGGGGCCCTCTCGGGGCAGGGGCTCTGCCACGTCGCGCTGGGGCAGTACCGGGCGGCGATGCGCTGCTTTCGCCGCGCGCTCGACGTGCACCCGCGCCTCGAGGCGGTCCGCGAGAACCTCGCCCGCGTGCAGCAGCAGCTCGTCCGCGACAACGGACACTGACCGAGGAGGCGTGATGGCCAGGTGGGCGGTCTTCCCCGACAATGCCACGCCGCCGCCCGAGGTGCTCGCCCTCGCCGAGCAGGTCCAGCGGGACGGGGGCCACGCCCTCGCCTGCTACCGGGAGCCGCTGAAGGACGCGTGGCAGCTCTTCGCGCTCCTGCCGCTCGACAAGGTCGAGGCGACCCCGTACCAGCGCGACCTCTCGAAGCCGCACGTCAAGCGGCTCCAGGAGGTCATCAAGAAGCTCGGCCGCTTCGTCGATCCGATCGTGGCGGTCTCGGCCGGCGCCGGCAAGTACTGGACCCCGAACGGCAACCACCGCCGCGAGGCGCTCTCGAAGCTCAAGGCGGACCTCATCCCGGCGATCCTCATTCCGGAGGCGGACGTCGCCTTCCAGATCCTGGCGCTCAACACCGAGAAGGCGCACAACGTCCGGGAGAAGTCCCTCGAAGTGATCCGGATGTACCGGGGGCTCATGGAGGAGGACGGCGCCAGAGCGACGGAGGAGGACTACGCCTTCCAGTTCGAGGCGCCCTACTTCATCACGCTTGGCCTGCTCTACGACGCGCGGCCCCGGTTCGCGGGCGGCGCCTTCTCGCCGCTGCTCAGGCGCGTGGACAAGTTCCTCAAGCAGTCCCTCGGGAAGGGGTACCCGGAGCGGCAGCGGCGTGCGGCCCTCGTCCAGGCGGCCGACGACGTGCTGACGGACGTCGTCCAGAAGATCAAGAGGCGCGGGATCAACCACCCGTACGTCAAGAACTACGTCCTCGCCCGGACGACGCCGCTGAGCCGCGCGCGGAAGAGCCTGCCCTCGTTCGACCAGACCTTCGAGCGGCTCCGGGAGAACCTCGAGAAATTCGACCCCGCCAAGGTCCGCCTCGACGAGATCGCGCGCTCGGCCGTCTTCGCGGCGCCCTCCGCGTAGCGCATCGAGCGACCGGCAGGTGTCCGACGACGCCCTCAGGCGACGGCATCTGCTCTGGATCGCTGGCGCAGCGGCACTCGGCTTCCTCTCGTCGTTTGTCTTCGCCGATCTCCTCCGGTTCCAGGCCAGCCCCCTCGCCCATGCGTGCCTCCAGGTGGCCGCCGTCGCGCACAACTCGGCGTCGGACCTCTTCCTCCCACCGCACGCGTCGGGCACAGTCCCGGACGCCCCGGCCGCGAAGCCGGAACCGGATCCGCCGGTCATCGAGCTGCCGCTGCGCGGCGAGTGGCACGCGCTCCGGCCACCCGGTCACCCGCGCGAGGCGTTCGACTTCGTAGCTCTGAGCGCGACCGGGCGGCGCTACTTCTCGCGGTCCTGGGTCGCGTATCTGCTGAGCGCCGGACCTGCCGCCGACTCGTATGGCTGGTCCCGCCCCGTCTACGCGCCGTTCGAGGGCACCGTGACGGCCGCGAGCGACGGGTGGCCCGATCGGGAGACCGTCAACCTGATCCGCGACCTCCTGCGCCCGCTCGTGCGTCCGCCAAAGGTCGTGGACAGGGACATCCGTCCCTTCGCCGGGAACTACGTGATCATCCAGTCTGACCGGGCGGCGGTCTTCCTGGCCCACCTCCGTCGCGGCTCGGTCCGGGCCTCGGTGGGGCAGCGCGTCGCGCCAGGGCAGCGAATCGGCGAGGTCGGGAACTCCGGCAACTCCCTCGCCCCGCACCTGCACCTGCAGCTGATGGACGGACCGGATCCCCTGCGGGCGCGGCTCGTCCCCTTCCGGCTCCGCCGGTACGAGCGCTGGAACGGCCGGGCCTGGGAGGCGGTCCGCGAGGGCCCGCTCGCGCCGGGCGAGCGGATCCGGTCGGTCCCCTGACGCGGGTCCAGGGCTGCCGGTTGCAGAATGCGCCAGGACCTGGGGCTCGTGCGTCCGGGTGGAGGGTCAACGGCGGGCCCGATGACTCATCGACGGCGACCTGCTGCCGTAGCGGTGTACGTTGCGACCGTGAGCGCGACGAGCGCCGCCTCCCCAGCGAGTCCGTCGCCCTTCAGGGGTCGAGAACTTTCTTTTCGAAGACGCGAAAGGTTGGGCACCGAGCCCGGAGAGTCGCTAGGTCGATCTCTCGAGCTATCTCCCGGCAAACCTGCGCCGTGTAGTTCAATCCCGCGCTGCTCAGCACCTCGCGAAACTTTGCCGACGGAGACAGTATATCCTCCGGGTCCTTGACGGTTGACGAAACCGGCCGACCACCGCGCGCCACCGCTACTCGGTTGATCGCTACCGGATCAGCCAGCAGCCATGCCTCCATCTCCTGCCGAACTGCATGAACCTCGACACCAAACGGTAAAGCCTGCCCAGCCACCGAGTCACGCATCGCGTTTTCTAGCCCAGCAACACTTTTCCCGTCCGCGTCTCGGATTGCGAGCGCCTTCTCAACCGGCCCCCCAACTGGATTCGCGTGTTCCAAGCTCCTCAGCAACCCCCTCAGCTTCCGCATGAGTTGCACGCGGTCACCTGCCACCCGCGCCACTACGTGCACCTCGCTCCCACAAATCTTCCGAATCAGCTCATCGTACACTCCAGCGTCTCGGTCCCCTTCTACAACGAAGCCATAACCAGCCTCACTTGCCACCCAACGCACCCGAGTACATGAGGTCGCCCAACCCAATTTCTTCGCGCGTTAACAACTCGCGTAGAGCCGGCTTGTCCACTGGCCGCGTGCACATAGTGGCGCCCTCGCGCTTCTCGACGACGATCACGTCGTCAACCCCGACCTTGTCTACGAGGTACGGCGAATGGGTCGTCACCAACACTTGCGCAGCTCGCGCACCCAGTTCCTGCTGCCTCTGATCATGGAGGCCAATCAGCGCCTCGATTAGCTTCGGATGAAGATGATCCTCCGGCTCCTCTACGCAAAAGAGCGGTGCGCCGAGTCCACTTGGCGCAAACACCAGCGACAAGAACGCAATGAAACACAGTTCGCCATCCGACATCTGCCACACTGGAACTGGCGTCCGCAAGAAACGCTCCGATGAGGCCACGAACACCGTCGACTGCGCAGTCGGCCACGTGAAGAGGCTCGCCACATCCGGCAACACATCCTTGAGCACACTACCGATCCGCGCGAACGATTCTGGATGCCGTGTCTGGAGCATCAGTAGCCAAGATGATAGGTTGCTCCCGGTCTCCTCAAGAAACCCAGGTGCAATCGCCGGATTCACCTGCTTCATCACCGCCGGGATCAGCTTGTAGAACTGGAATGACGCGAAAAACTCCCGGAATACGTTCCCCTCCCAGCTCGGCACCTCAAACTCAAGTGCCGACCGGTTGCTGTCAGGTACCTCCGTAACCTTGCCCAGCGACGGGCTCAGGAGGCTCCGGCGACTACCGGCGGGGTCCCTTCCGACGAGGCTGGTCTCCCCTGCAGCGCCAGAAAGGCTCAAGGTCTCATTCTGAACGATCGCCGTTCCACGCTGGCGGTCCCCCAGGATCTCAAGCTCATACCGCCAGACCTCAGCCTGTAGCGGATTATCGATGCCCTCAAAATCGCCGTCGAGGGAGATCGTGAGGAGATTCGATTCGTCTCCGCGCCACGCGAGCTCGGCGAATCCTCCCTGGCTGCTGATGGCATTTGGCAACCCGTATAGCCCTGGGGAGCTTCTAACCATCTGTGTCAAAAACCGGAAGACTGAAACTAGATTACTCTTGCCGGCCATGTTAGGCCCGATAAAGACATTCCGCCGACCGAGCTTGAGCGATACATCCCTCAGGCTCTTGAAGTTTCGGACACGAATGTTCCTAATCATCGGCTAGGTCCTCCGCGGGCGGCTTCGCTGAAGCTCCGCTGGAGGTACTATCGACATTGTATCGCCTGAGCGCGTGAACGACAAAGTCGCGTTGCAGCGCGCTGCCAGCCAAAGGAAGATCCACCACCGTCGGCAAGGGTGACCGCGCGACACATGAGGACCTGACGAACTATCGTCACGCCCGACAGGCACGAGCGGGAGAGCAGAGCAGTCGTCACAGCTCCGGACGGCAGACCGCGCGGAAGTTGCACCACCGGCAGATCCGGAGGTCCTCGGTCCGCTCGAAGTCGTCCAGCACCGCGACGTTCGCCTCGGGGTCGCGGAGCCAGGCGCGCATCCCGCGGATCGAAAGCCGGAGCCGCTCGCGGATGTCGTCGAGCCGGGCCTCGTCCCAGGGGTGCGCGCTGACCGCGCCCTCGCGCAGGTTCACCTCCAGGAGGTCCACGCGCTCCGGCGGCACCTCCAGGATGTCCCGGGCGTAGAGGGCGTAGCAGCCGAGCTGCACCGCCGTCTCGGCCGGGTCCGGGCTCCCGGTCTTCCAGTCCACCAGCGCCAGCCGGTCCGCGGTCGTCCAGTAGCCGAAGTCCGGCGCGGCGTAGACGGGCGTCCCCTCGAAGTCGAACGCCCGCACCTCCTCGATGAGGATCCAGCGCTCCCGGGGGGTCCCCCGGATCTCCTCGAGGAGCGGCAGGCGATGGAAGTTCCGGAGGCAGCGCAGGACGTGATCGCGGAGCACCTGCCAGTCGCGCGACGCCAGCTCGACGCCGTACTCGTGCTCGAAGAGCGCGACCCCGGCCTTCGGGCGCTCGCGGTAGGCCCCGCTCTTCGACCCCCGCCACTCCTGGCGCATGCGCCGGAGGGTCTCGTCGAGGAGCCACCCCTCCGGCAGCTCCCGGCCCGCGTGCAGCACCCGGAGCGCCATCTCGACGGCCTCGTGGACGACCCGCCCCGCCCAGCCGTGACGGCCGGTGAGCTGCTTCAAGACGTAGAGGCGCCGGATCTCCGGCGGCGCGTCCGCCTCCCACCCGCCCCAGGCGCCGTAGTAGTGGTAAAAGTACTTGCGCCGGCACTCCTGGAACAGGCCGTCGCGGGAGCGCGACCAGGAGAAGGTGTTCTCGAGGTCGGCCATCCACCCTGCCGCGTCCCCTACTTGACCTCGCCGGTCTCCGAGATCCTGTAGGTCTGGCCGATCCGGGGGTTCAGGACGCGCAGCGGCAGCCCGAGCTTCTTGACCTCGGCCTCGAACGCCTCCGGGTTCGCGCCCGGCCCGCCCGGCGAGGGGACGTTGACCCGGTGATGCTGGGGCACCAGGGTCTTCAGGCCCGGGTTGTCCGTCATGAGGAGCTTCGCCGCATACGCCGCGTCGTCCGGGTGCATCTGGAAGCGCCCGCCGATCGGGAGGAGCGCGACGTGGGGCTTGTAGCGGCTCCCGAAGAGCTGGAACTCCATCGTGAGGGGCGAGCTGGACGCGAAGTACACCCGGAGGCCGTTCTCGAAGGTCAGGATGTAGCCGGAGTTGACCCCCCCGTACTGCCGGATGGGGTTGTTGGGGAGCGCGTAGCCCGTCCCGTGGTGGGTGTGGACGATCTGGTACTTGACGCCCGCGATGGTGCCCTGGCCGCCCGCCGCGCTGACGAAGATCTGGGCGGCCGGCACCCCGACCTGCTCGAAATAGGCCCCCAGCTCGGCGGGGGTGACGATGGTGGCCCCGGACTGCTTCGCGATCTCGTCGGCCGTTCCCATGTCGTCCCCGTGGCCGCCGGAGACGAAGATCGCGTCCACCTTCTTGATGTCCTCGAGCTTCATGTCCTTGGGCCAGTCCGGGTTCCCCTTGACCCAGGGGTTGATCAGGATGACCTTGCCGCCGGGCGTCACGAACTTGAAGTGCTGGTTCCCGTAGAAGGTGATCTCCACATCGGCGGCGGGGCTGGGGACAGGCAGCACGAGCAGGGCCACGGTGATCAGGAGCAGCAACGGGATCGGGACACGCATCGCTCGCCTCCTCCTCATGTCCGGGAGTGGTGACGCGGCACTCGGAACCGCGACGGCCAGTCTAGTGGCCGCGCGCCCGCCGGTCAAGACGGCCAGGTCTCGCGCTTGCGCACCGCGCGGCCGCGTGGTACCAGATGGGATCATGCCCGCCACAGGCCCCACCGGCGCGCGGGGGCGCGCCCCGGGCCGCGCGAGCTGACGTGGCCGGTCCGCTCGAGGGGATCCGCGTCGTCGACCTCTCGGCGATCATCGCGGGCCCCATCGCGACGGCATTCCTCGCGACGTTCGGTGCCGACGTCGTCAAGGTGGAGCCCCCCGAGGGGGACGCCCTCCGCGGCTACCCCTCGTCGCTCCCCGGCGAGAGCCGCTACTTCCTCGGGATCAACCGCGGCAAGCGGAGCCTCGCCCTCGACCTGAAGCACCCCGACGGCCTCGCGGTCGCGCGGCGGCTCGCGGCCGGCGCCGATGTCGTCGTCGAGAGCTTCCGGCCCGGCGTCGCCGCGCGGCTCGGGATGGACTACCCGACGCTCCGCGCCGCGAGCCCCCGCCTCGTCTACTGCTCCATCTCCGCCTACGGCCAGCAGGGCCCGCTCTCGACGCGCCCGGGGCTCGACCCCGTCGTCCAGTGCTACGGCGGCCTCGCCTGGGAGCAGGGGGCGCCCGACGGCGACGCCCCGGCGCTCGTCCGCGGGAGCCTCGTGGACTACTACACCGGCGGCCTCGCCGCCTCGGGCATCCTCCTCGCCCTCCTCGCCCGGACCCGGAGCGGCGCGGGCCAGTACGTCGAGACGTCGCTCCTCGACGGCGTCCTCGCGATGCAGGCGGGGCGCCTGTTCTGGGCGGAGGCGCGCGAGCCGCGCGAGGCCGTGAAGGACTTCCTGGGCGACCGCGTCTCGCGCATCTACCCGACGCGCGAGGGCTATCTCTACCTCTACGTCGAGCTGCCGAAGTTCTGGGAAGGCCTCTGCCGGACGCTCGGGCTCGAGGCCTGGCTCGCGGATCCCCGGTTCCAGACGATGATCGGCCGGCACGAGAACAAGACCGAGCTGATCGCGCGGATCACCGAGCGGCTCGCCGGCCGCCCGGCGGCGGAGTGGGAGGCGATCTTCGAAGCCGCCGGGGTGCCGTGCACCCGGATCCGCTCGGTCCCCGAGATGCTCGCCGATCCCCAGGCCGAGGCCAACGGCACGCTCGCGGCGGCCGTCCACCCCGCGCTCGGCCTCGTCCGCTTCCTCGGCGTCCCCGTGCGCCTCGCCGGCACGCCCGGGACCCCGCCGGGCCCGCCGCCGACCCTCGGCGAGCACACCGACGCGATCCTCGCCGAGGCGGGCTACACCCCCGGCGAGATCGCCCGGCTGCGAGGCGCGGGCGCGGTCCGGTAAGCGGCGCTTGGCTCGGTTGCCCGCGCCCGGGCGCTCTGCTAGGCTCGAGCCATGAAGCGAGTGGCGGGGAGCCACGCCGCGTTCGCCCGGACGGTGACCCGGCTCGCCCTCGTCGGGGGGCTCCTCGTCTCCTGCCTCGGCGGGAGCCTGCACGCGACCATGACCGAGGCGAACGCCTGCGCCGACCCGGCGGCGAGCCTCTGCGCGGCTTCGGTCACCCCGGACGCGGTGACCGTGGCCCCGGCTGTCCTCGCGGCGCCTGGCCTCCCGGACGCCCCACCATGGGTGGTCATCCGCTCCGCGGGTGAGCACCCGCTCCGGCTCGACCCGAGTCTCCCCACCTCGCGCGCCCCGCCCCGCCGTCCCTCCGCGTAGACCCGACGCGGTCATCTCTTCGGCGCAGGAGGACACGGCAGTGCGCAGCCGACGGATCCGTCTGGCCGGCCTCCCGTTCGTCCTCGCCGGGCTCCTCGCCGCGCCCGAGGCGGGCGCGACCGTGCTGAGGAACCTGGCGGACGAGCAGGTAGTCCGGGCGATCACATACTGCAGGGGCGAGTACACGCTGACGATGGCGAACGGAGCAAGCCATCGCTACCCGGAGCTCAATCTCCGCTTCAAGACTGACGGGAGCCGGAGCGGCCCCGACCGCGGGAGGCCCGCTCTGCTCCCGGCCGGGATGCGCGGCGACCGCGCCCAGGTCATCTTCGGCGGCCTCGAGGATCTCAAGCGCTTCCTCGTCGAGCGGTGCGAGGACGCCGCGCGATGACCCTGTCGCGGCGGGCGTTTCTCGGAACCGCGGCGAAGCTCGGCGCGCTCACCGCGGGCGCGACGCTCGCCCGGAGGGAGGCGTGCGCCGCCACACCGGCGCGCACCTTCCACCTCGAGGCGCGCGAGGTCACGTGGGAGCTCATGCCGGGCCGGACGATCCGCGGGATGGCCTACAACGGCGTCGTGCCAGGCCCGGAGATCCGGGCCCGCCAAGGCGAGCATCTCCGCGTCGTGTTCACCAACGCGCTCCCGGAGCCGACGACGATCCACTGGCACGGCGTGGACGTGCCGAACGCCATGGACGGCGTCCCCGGGGTCACCCAGCGGCCGGTCGAACCGGGCGAGACCTTCGTCTATGAGTTCACCGCGACGCCCCCGGGAACGCGCTGGTATCATACGCACCTCGCCGAGCATCGCCAGCTCGACCTCGGGCTCGCCGCGCCGCTCGTCATCGAGCCCGCCGACGGGGAGGCTCTCCGGTACGACCGGGAGGTCACGTTCGTCCTCGACGACTGGGCGACGGGGAGCGGGAAGCCTCTCCCTCCGACCCACGAGGGCATCGGCGGGACCCGCGGCGGCGCCGGCGGGATGATGCGGGGCATGGGCGGGATGATGCGCGGCATGATGGAAAGCCGCAGGACGCCCCTCTACGACACGATGACGATCAACGGCAAGGCCTACCCCGCGACGCCGCCGCTCGCCCTGCGCCGGGGCGAGCGGCTGCGGCTCCGGCTCATCAACGTGAGCGCCGAGCACACCCACGTGCTCCACCTCGCCGGCCACCGGCTCGCCGTCACTCACGGGGACGGCAACCCCCTCCGGGATCCGGTCGTCGTGGACGCGATCCCCCTCGCGCCCAGCGAGCGCTGCGACGCGATCCTCACCGCCGACCACCCGGGGGCGTGGTGGCTCGCCTGTCTCCAGCCGGGGCACGCCGGCGCGGGGGAGCGGATGCTCGTCCTCTACGCGGAGCACGCGGCCAGAACCCCGGCTCCTCCTCCGGCCGATCTCTCGAGTCTGGACCTCTGGCAGTACGGCCTCGGCCGGGGACGCGACGTGCTGCCGGCCGCGTCGGGCCCGACGCGGACATTCGACCTCCAGCTCTCGGGCGGCATGGACGGGCGCGATCTGTGGCGATCAACCAGAAGGTCTACCCCCACACCGACCCGCTGCGCCTCCAGCGGGGGGACCGGGCGCGCGTGCGCTTCGTCAACATGAGCCCGGAGGCCCACCCGATGCACCTCCACGGCCAGTCGTTCCGCGTCCTCGCCGTCAACGGCGCGCGCTACGCCGAGCCGATCGTCAAGGACAGCGTGGACGTAGACGCCCACATGGGCTCGGTCGTCATCGAGTTCACGGCGCACAACCCCGGGGACTGGTTCCTCCACTGCCACAAGCCCATGCACATGGAAGGCGGCATGATCGCCCTCGTGAAGATCACGGGGTGAGAGCGGATGGGACTCGGCCGCCTCGCCGCGACGTGGAAGTGGGTCGCGATCCTCGCGCCTACGCTCGGGCTCCTGACCCTGCTCGGCTTCGGGTTCACGACGAACCCGCGAGAGATCCGCTCGCCCCTGCTCGGGCGGGCCGCATCGCCGTTCTCGCTCGCCCTCTTCGACGGCGGCCGGTTCTCCCTGGCCGAGCAGCGCGGGAAGGTCGTGGTGGTGAGCTTCTGGGCCTCCTGGTGCATCCCGTGCCGCGAGGAAGCGCCGCTCCTCGAGGCGGCCTCGCGCGCCTACCTCGGGCGGGGTGTCGTCTTTGTCGGCGTGAACTTCCAGGACACGGAGCCTGCGGCTCGCGCGTTCATCGCGGAGTTCGGCCTGACGTTTCCGAACGGCCCGGACCCCCGAGGGCGGACCGCGATCGACTACGGGGTCTACGGGATCCCGGAGCTGTTCTTCATCGGGCGGGACGGCCGCATCGCGTACAAGCACATCGGCCTGATCGGCGCGGCGACGCTCCAGGCGAAGCTCGAGGAGACCCTCCGGGGCGGCGTCGCGCGAGAGGCAGGGCGAGGGGACCGCTACCAGTCTGTGCGCTGACCGCCGCCCTCACCCGAAGTG
>CAYQDR010000134.1:0-11784 GCA_964416315.1 uncultured bacterium | reverse complement strand
CCGGCGGGCGCGGGGCGGCCGGCGCCGCGGCGGCGGCCCGGGCCGCGTCCCGCAGGGCCGCTGCGAACTCACTCGCCGTCTGGTAGCGCTTCTCCCGCTCCTTCGCGAGGGCGCGCAGCACGACCGCTTCCACGGCCGCGGGCACGTCCGCGCGCTGCGCCCGGACGGCCGGGGGCGCCTCGGAGAGGTGCTTCGTGATGTAGCCCACCGGCGTGTCCGCGTGGAACGGCGGGCGCCCCACGAGCATCGCGTAGACGACGACGCCGAGCGAGTAGATGTCGGACCGGCCGTCGAGCTTCTCCGAGCTAAGCCCGCTCGCCTGCTCGTAGGACATGTACGCGGGCGTGCCCAGCACGTTCCCCGTCGCCGTGTGGCCGCTCGAGTCCTTCAGCTTGGCGATGCCGAAGTCGAGGATCTTGACGAGCAGCGCGCCGTCGATGTCGCGGCTGAGCATGATGTTGTCCGGCTTGATGTCCCGGTGGATGATGCCGAGCCGGTGGGCGGCCTGCAGCGCCTTGCAGCACTGGCCCGCGACCTCCACCACCTCGTCGAGCGGCAGGCGGCCCTGCTTGCGCAGGCGCTCCGTCAGGCTCTCGCCCTCCAGGAACTCCATCGCGATGTAGAGCGTACCGTCCGAGGCCTGCTTGGACTCGTAGATGGTGACGACGTTCGGGTGGTTGATCCGGCCGGTGGACGCCGCCTCGTTCTGGAAGCGGGCGATGAACTCCTCGTCCTCCGAGAACCGGCGGTGCAGGACCTTGAGGGCGACCTTCCGGTTGCCGACCCGGATCTGCTCGGCGAGGAAGACGGCGCCCATCCCGCCGGTGCCGATCGAGTCGAGGATCCGGTACTCACCGGCGAGGGCCGCGGCGACGGCAGGCTCGAGAACGCTGGCGGCGGTTACGGGCGCGCCGTCATCGGGGCAGAAGAGGATGCCCTCGTCGTAGGTCTTCTGACAGCGCGAGCATTTCTTCGGCACGACCCCCGGCTCCGCGGCTGCGACCAGGAACGGGCCCGGCAGCGCCCTCGACGGCGCACCCGGCCGGTCACGCGCGGCCGGTCACGGGATCCCGCCCGCCAAACGGCCCTCAAATCTTATCACAGAGGGCTTGGCGGCTGGAATTTCGCCGCGCGTTGCGGCGGGCCGGTTGGCCCGGAGGAACGGCAATACCGCTCCTCCGGGCGCCGCGCCGGTCAGTGCGCCTCCAGGGCGAACTCGACCACAGGCCCGTCCCCTACCGCGAACTGCACGTGGAGCGATCCCCGGACGTCCGCCGTGCCGAACACGAGGATCTTGGCATGGCGGAAGCCGACCCCGTGCCCCCGACCCGCTGCGCGATCTTGGTGGTGCGCCCAGCAGGATTCGAACCTGCGACCTTCGGATTCGTAGTCCGACGCTCTATCCAGCTGAGCTATGGGCGCGTGCCCCGGGCGAGCCCGACGGACGAGAACATGGCGGAGAGGCCGGGATTCGAACCCGGGACCGGGCTCAACACCCGGTAACCGCTTAGCAGGCGGCTGCCTTCGGCCGACTCGGCCACCTCTCCGAACGGCATCTCATCTTCGCGGGCGCCCCTGCGTTTGTCAACCGCCGCATCCTACGATGGCGGCATGCCGCGCGCCCTCGCCCTGGTCGTGCTCGTGGCCGCGCTGGCCGGGGTCGCGCTGCTCGGTGCCCACCCGGGGCTGCGCCAGGGCCTCGGTCACGTCCTCCAGCTCCTCATGCTCGGCGATCTCGTCGGCGTCCGCGAGTACCTCCGCGGCTTCGGCGTCTGGGCTCCGCTCGTCTCCGCGGCGCTCGTGCAGGTGCAGGCCCTCGTGGCGCCGCTGCCGTCGTTCCCCCTCACGTACGCGAACGGGCTCCTGTTCGGCACGCTCTGGGGCGGCCTCCTGTCGTGGACGAGCATCCTCGGCTCCGCCGTCCTCTGCTTCGGCCTCGCGCGGCTCTGCGGCCGGCCGCTCGTCGAGCGCCTCGTCAGCCCCGCTGCGCTCACCTGGGCCGACCGCGCCGTCGTGCGCTACGGCCCGTTCGCCATCTTCGTGGCCCGGCTGATCCCGCTGACCTCGTTCGACCTGTTGAGCTACGCGGCGGGGCTCACCCGGATGCGGCTCGGGCCGTTCTGCCTCGCCACGGGGCTGGGGATGGCGCCGGCGATCTTCCTCTCCGCGGCCGCGGGGGAGCTCGGGATCTGGTCGCCGTGGGCGCTCGTCGGCGGGCTCTCGGCCGTCGGCGCCCTCGCCGCCCTGGCGATGGCGCTCCGCCCGGTCCTCCTCCGGTGGCTCGGCGCGGCCTCCGCCGAGACCTCGCGCGAGGCCTGACGCCGCCTCAGCCGGTTGCTGACGGGCGCGCCTGGTCGCACGCTCCTGGCCGAAGCGCTCAGCCTCCGGCGGGCGCTCGCCGCCCGAAGTACTCGGCGAGCCGCTGGCGCAGGAAGAGCCGCGAGCGGTGGATGCGCGACTTCACCGCCGGCAGGCTGATCCCGAGCAGCTCCGCGATCTCGGGGTTGGCGAAGCCCTCCATGTCGTGGAGGACGAACGCCGTCCGATAGTCGGGGGGCAGGCTGTCCACGGCCTCGATGAGCCGCTGCCGCGCCTCGGCGACGAGGGCCGGATCCTGGACCGACGGCGTCCAGTCGCTTCCGGAATCGACGAGGTGCCCGTCCCCGTCGAACGCGGGCAGGAGGGACTCCCAGGAGACCTCGTCCTTCCCCCGCCGGGAGCGGAGCTTCTGGTAGGCGGCGTTCGCCGTGATGCGGTAGATCCAGCTGCCGAGCGCCGACTCGCCCTTGAACGTCCCGATCTTTCGCACGATGGTCCAGAGGACGTCCTGGCTGACCTCCCGGGCGTCCTCCGGGTTGCCCGTGATCCGGAGCGCGAGGCGATAGGCCTTCGGGCCATAGAGCTCGACGAGGGCCTCGATCGCCTCCCGCGTCTGGGCGAGCAGCTCCCGGTGGAGCCGCTCGTCCGTCCACTCCGTGGCCACCGTCACCGCCCGGCTGCTCATCGCGAGGCACCCGCCCCTGCCGCCGGCCGCGTGTAGAGGCCGAGATACCGACGCAGCTCGGCGACGCAGCTCTCCATCACGGCGATGTCCTTCTGGACCTTGGTCAGGAGGATCGCCCCTTCGAGCCCAGCCACGAGGAACCGGGCCAGCGCCGCCGCGTCCGCCTCGGGCGCGAGCGCCCCCTCCGCCTGGGCGCGGGCCAGGGCGTCGGCGAGCCGCGCGCGCCAGAGGGCGAAGATCTCCGCGAGCCGCCGCCGGAAGCCCTCGTGGAAGTCGGCGAGCTCGGTGGCGAGGTTCGCCATCGGGCAGCCGCCGACGCAGTTCCGCGCGCGCTGCGCCGCGAGGAGCTGCCCGAAGAAGGCCTCGATCCGCTCGAGCGGCGGGCGGCTCGAGTCGCGCAAGATGGGGTCGAGCGTCCGCTCGGTGAAGTCCCGGAGGAGCCGGTCGAGGATCGCGTAGCCGAGCTCCTCCTTCGAGCGGAAGTGGTGGTAGAAGTTGCCCTTCGCCGTCCCGCTCTCGCGGAGCACGTCCTCGAGCGCGGTCCGGTGGTACCCCCGCACCTTCATCAGGCGCGTCGCCACCTCGAGGATCTCCTCTTTCGTGGACCGCGCGGCGCGCGGCATGGGCTCGCCGGGCCCCCCTTCCCAGACCGACCGGTCGGTCCAGTATTGTGGCGGAGAACTCTGCCCCGCGTCAAGGCCATGATTATTCCCCGATGTTTCAGCTACTTAGACGACGAGTGGGTGGCGGAGGGGGAGGGATTCGAACCCCCGAGGGCTCGCGCCCATACCGGTTTTCAAGACCGGCGCCTTCAACCGCTCGGCCACCCCTCCGGTGCCGATCTCACGCGGACTTGCGGGACGAGGGCGCCTTCAGGATAGCACTTGTCCCCACAATTCGCGTGCCATCACCCCCACTGTGGGTCGTGGTGCCCGAGGTCGCAACGGCTCCGGGCCACTGGGGCTGGCGGAGCGGGGCGGGGCCCGGCGCCGACGGAACCTCAGGCAGACCAGGGCCCACGCCGGCGCAGTCAAGCGCGGGCCGTGGCTTGAAAGCCCTTAGCAGCGTCGGCACGCGTCGATTACCGAAGCTGCGCCCAGCTGGCCCGCGGACGAGGAGATATGGGGTGACCCGCGATCGTCGATCCTGGAGCCTCTGGGACGCTCGTCGCATCGCCGTGCCTCACCAGGGCTACGAACCAGCGGTAGGCGGTCCTTCCTCGACGACCACGACAGCAAAAGGCGCGGCCGCCCGGCGGGCCTCCTCAATCACGCGATCGCGCTCCTCGCCCGGGGGCGAATGAAGATAGAGCGCGATCGCGTTCTGGGAGCGACGGATCCCGATGGCATGGATGCCTCCCCGCCCGAGAAACGCCTCGCTCAACTTCTTCTTGACGGAATCGAGCGTCCGTGCCATGCGCGGTCGGTCACGTCAGCCGGATCCCGAGACAGCTCACGACCTCTCGAATCTGGTTGGCCAGACCATACGAGCCGTCCGCGGGACCCGCGAAGTACAGCCCGACGGCTTTGCGCGAGGCCTTCCTGAGCACGAGCGAACCGCTGTCGCCGCCGAGGCCGATCGCCGGGTGTCCGGCGGCGGGTTCGATCCGCATCTGGTTGACGAACCGGGCCACCACCGAAGGATCGGAATGGTCCATGCCGACCAGCGCGTCCACCGACACGTCCACGACCGCTCCTTCCGTATACCCCGTGGTCCGCCCGTGCTTCCGGACGGCCATGCCGTCGGTCGCGCGGGCAATCCCCTTCAGCTTGCCGATGGAGCAGATCGATTCATCGATCTTGACCCCTTTGCTCACCTCGCCGATCGCCGCATCCACCAGATTCTTCGCCTTCCCACCGAGCTGGATCTTCTGGAAGCGCCGCAACACGGCGAAGGCGTCCTTCGTCGTTCCCCCGTCGAACTTCCCCGGCTGGAGCAGCTTGTCGCCCGACTTGCCCTTGTTCACGTCGGCGAAGACGTGGTTGTTGCTGAGCACCATGCGCCGCTCGCTCTCCCCCGGACGGGTCGAGCGGCAGAAGCACGAGATCGTGCCGGCGGTGACGTTGACGTGCCCGGCGCTGATGCCTGCCACGATCGGTCGCTGGCGCTTCTTCCGGTCGACACTACAGGACGCGGCGAGCAGGAACGCCGGAAGCGACTCGATCACGTCAGTGGGGTAGCCCTCCACGCGCTTCGGCAGCTTCAGCTTCGCTGGAAGCAGGGATTCCGGCAGCTTCTCGAAGACGTAGAAGCGCACGGCCGCGTCGCCTGTCGGCTTGCCGTCGACCATCTTCCGTCCGACGCCCACGGCGTGGACGTTGTTGCTCGCGGTCTTGAGGGCGGCCGCGACCGTCCGGATATGCGCTGAAATCAAGACCGGAGTGTGCGTCGTGAGCCACTCCCTGGACATCGCGTCCTTCGCCTCCAGTAACCCCTTCTCGATCTTCATCTCCGCCGTCCTCCATCGGCGCGGGCGTGCGCCGCGCCGTCCGACCCCCTCCGGGGTCTCCGATGTTCGGAGCTCGCCCAGGATGGACAGCCCGCGCACGTTCAGCCGAGGTTCGCCCCAAGGGAGAGGCCGGGCCCGGCGCTACGCCGGCGTCAGGCGCGGCAGGCCGTCGAGGTACGGCCGCAGGATCTCCGGGACGGCGACGCTGCCGTCGGCTTCCTGGTAGTTCTCGAGGAGGGCGATGAGGGTCCGACCGACGGCGAGCCCCGAGCCGTTGAGCGTGTG
Organism: uncultured bacterium; assembly: GCA_964416315.1. GTDB lineage: Bacteria > Methylomirabilota > Methylomirabilia > Rokubacteriales > DASRDR01 > CAYQDR01. The sequence goes on along the minus strand of CAYQDR010000134.1, from coordinate 6,046 downwards.
GAGGTAGTCGGCCTTACCGCCGCCCGCCGGCCGGTAGCGGAGCTCGGCGCGCCGCGCCTGGAAGGCCTCGCAGTTCGAGCACGAGGAGATCTCCCGGTAGCGTCCCTGCGCGGGGAGCCACACCTCGAGGTCGTAGGTCTTGGCGGACGCGAACCCGAGGTCGCCCGAGCACAGGGCCACGACCCGGTAGGGGAGCTCGAGCCGCTGGAGGACCGCCTCCGCGTCACGGACCATCGCCTCCAGCTCGTCGTACGAGGTCTCGGGGGCCGTGAGCTTCACCAGCTCGACCTTGTCGAACTGGTGCTGGCGGATCATGCCCTTGGTGTCCTGCCCGTAGGTCCCTGCCTCGCGGCGATAACAGGGCGTGTACGCCGTGTACTTCCGCGGCAGACCCTCGCCGGGGAGGATCTCGCCGCCGTGGAGCGCGGTGAGCGGTACCTCGGCGGTGGGAATCAGGTAGAGCTGGCGGCCCTCGTCGGCATCCTGCGTCTTGAAGAGCTGTTCCTCGAACTTCGGGAGCTGAGCGGTCCGGACCATCGTTTCCGGGTTGACCAGGTGCGGGACCCAGACCTCCTGATAACCGTGCTCGCGGGTGTGGAGGTCGAGCATGTACTGGATGAGTGCGCGCTCCAGGCGCGCGCCGGCGCCCCACAGGATGGCGAAGCGCGACTTGGCGATCTTGGCCGCGCGCTCGAAATCAAGAATGCCGAGGAGCTCGCCCAGTTCCCAGTGGGGCCGCGCCGGAAAAGGGAAAGCGCGGGGCTCTCCCCACCGCCGGACCTCGACGTTCTCCTCCGGGGACTGCCCGACCGGGACGCTGGAGTGCGGGAGGTTTGGGAAGCGGAGCGCGAGGGTCCCGAGCTCGGCCTCCACGCCCCGCACCTCGGCGTCGAGCGCCTGGATCTCGTCGCCCAGACGCCGGGACTCCGCGATCGCCGCCGCGGCGTCCTCGCCGCGGCGCTTGGCCTGGGCGATCGCCTCCGACGCCCGGTTGCGCCGGCCCTTCAGCTCCTCGACCCGGCGGAGGAGGGCCCGCCGCCGGCCGTCGGCGTCGAGGAACTCCTGGAGCGGGACCTGGGCGCCGCGCGCCTTGGCGCTGGCCTCGATGTGGTCCGGGTGCTCGCGGATGACGCGGGGATCAAGCATTCGCTCCCCGTTCGGTCTCGATCCGGGTGAGGCTCCCCACGCGGTCGTCGGGATCGAGATCGATCACCCGGACACCCCAGGTGTTGCGGCCCTGGGAGGAGACGTCCTGGGCCGGGAAGCGGATCAGCTTGCCCTTGGTCGTGACGAGCAGGATGTCGTCCGCCTCCCGGATCTGCGTCATCCCGACGACCGCGCCGTTCCGGCCGCCCGTCTTGATGTCGATGATGCCTTTGCCGCCCCGGCCCTGGAGGCGGTACTCCTCCAGCGGCGTCTGCTTCCCGAAGCCGCGCTCGGTCACGGTCAGGATCGAGGCCGCCTCCTGCACGACCTCCGCCGCGATGACCTGGTCTCCTGACTCGAGCTCGATCCCCTTCACCCCGGCGGCGACGCGCCCCATCGGCCGCGCCTCCTCCTCGCTGAAGCGGATCGAGAGCCCCTGCCGGGTCTCCAGGAGCACCTCGCGCCGGCCGTCGGTGAGCCGCACGGCCATGACCTCGTCCCCCTCCTCGAGGGCGATCGCCCGGATGCCGCCCCGCTGGGGGCGGGAGTAGGCCGCGAGCTCGGTCTTCTTCACCTTGCCCTGTCGGGTGGCGAAGAACACGTATCCGCCGGTCGTGAAGTCGCGGACGACCAGGGTCGCCGCCACCCGCTCCCCCTCGGCGAGCGAGAGCAGGTTCACGATCGCCTTCCCGCGCGCGTCCCGCCTCGCCTCCGGGATCTCGTGCACCTTGAGCCAGTGCACCTTGCCGTCGTTCGTGAAGAAGAGGAGGTAGGCGTGCGTCGAGCCGATGTACACGTCCTCGACGATGTCTTCCTCCTTCGTCTCCATCCCGAGCACGCCCTTGCCGCCCCGCCGCTGGCTCCGGTAGGCCTCGACCGCCGTCCGCTTGATGTATCCCGAGCGGGTGACCGTGACCACCATCTCCTCGTCGGGGATCAGGTCCTCCAGGGTCAGCTCGATCGACTCCTCGATGATCTCCGTCCGCCGCTCGTCCCCGTACTCCGCCTTGAGCGCGAGCAGCTCGTCCTTGATGATCTGACGGACCAGGGCGTCCGAGCCCAGGATCGCGCGCAGGCGCTCGATGAGCTGGAGGGTCTCCGTGTGCTCGTCGATGATCTTCTGCCGCTCGAGCTGGGCCAGGCGCTGGAGCCGCATGTCCAGAATCGCCTTCGCCTGCGCCTCGCTGAGGACCAGGCGCGTGATCAGGGCCTGCCGGGCCGCGTCCACGTCCGCGGCCTGGCGGATCAGGCGGATGGTCAGATCGAGCTGCTCGATCGCCTTCCGCAGCCCCTCCAGGATGTGCGCCCGTTCCTCGGCCCGCGCGAGGTCGAACCGGGTCCGCCGGAGCACGACGTCGCGCCGGAAGGCGATGAAGTGCTCGAGCATCTCCCGGAGCGTGACCACCTGCGGCCGGCGGCCGACCAGGGCGAGCATGATGACGCCGAAGGTGGACTGCATCGCCGTGTGCTTGTAGAGCTGATTCAGGATGATCTGCGCGATCTCCCCCCGGCCCAGCTCCAGCACGATCCGGATCCCGTGGCGGTCGGATTCGTCGCGGATCTCCGAGATCCCGTCGAGCTTCCGCTCCCGCGAGAGCCCGGCGATCTTCTCGATGAGGCTGGCCTTGTTCACCTGGTACGGCAGCTCGGTCACGACGATGGCCTCGCGGCCGCCGCGCAGCTTCTCGGTGTGGGCGCGGGCGCGCATCGTGATGATGCCGCGTCCGGTCTCGTAGGCCTCGCGGATCCCCGCCGTGCCGTAGATGTACCCGCGGGTCGGGAAGTCGGGCCCCCTGATCACGCCCAGCAGGTCCGCCCCCGCGACCCCGGGGTTCTCCAGGACGAGCACGAGCGCGTCCACGACCTCGGCGAGGTTGTGGGGCGGGACGTTGGTCGCCATGCCCACCGCGATCCCCGAGGAGCCGTTCACCAGGAGGTTCGGCAGCCGCGAGGGCAGGACGGTGGGCTCCTGCTGGGTTTCGTCGTAGTTCGGGACGAAGGCGACCGTGTCCCGCTCGATGTCCGCCAGCATCTCGTGGGCGATCTTCGCGAGCCGCACCTCGGTGTAGCGCATCGCCGCGGGCGGGTCCCCGTCCACCGACCCGAAGTTCCCCTGCCCGTCGATGAGCGGGTAGCGGAGCGAGAACTCCTGGGCCATCCGGACGAGCGCCTCGTAGACGGGCGCCTCCCCGTGCGGGTGGAACTTCCCGAGCGTGTCCCCGACGACGCGCGCCGCCTTCCGGTAGCCGCGGTTCCACGCGAGGCCCATCTCGTGCATCGCGTAGAGCACGCGGCGGTGGACCGGCTTGAGCCCGTCGCGGATGTCGGGCAGCGCCCGGCCGATGATGACCGACATCGCGTAGTCGACGTAGGAACGGCTCATCTCCTCGACGATCGAGATCGGGTGCTGGCGCTCTGGCATGGGGCTCGCGGGGCTCCGCCTACACGTCGATCCGGGCTTCCAGGGCGTGCGTGGCGATGTAGTCCCGCCTCGGCTCGACCTCGTCACCCATGAGCTTCGTGAAGATCTCGTCCGCCGCCACCGCATCGTCCATCGTGACCCGGAGGAGGGTCCGGCTCTCGGGGTTCATGGTCGTGTCCCAGAGCTGCTCCGGGTTCATCTCCCCGAGCCCCTTGTAGCGCTGGACGGACGCCCCCTCCCGGCCGAGCCCGAGCACGTGGTCGACGAGGCCCTCTTTCGAGGGGACGCCGATCTCCTTGCCCGCGCCCGTGACGATGGTGAACGGCGGCCGGTCGAACGGCTCGATCTGCCCGTAGACCTCGACGAGCTTCGCCCACTCGCCGGACTTGAACAGGTTCAGGTTCAGCTCGCGCTCCTCGCCCCCGACTTCCCCGACCGCGAGCACGCCGTCCTCGGTCTCCGTGCGGATCGTGAACTCGGCCTCGGGATGCCCGAGCGCCCGCGGGATCTCGGCGAGCAGCGTGTCCCGCGAGATGCGCTTTCGGGTCAGCGGCCGGTGGCGCAGGAGCGCCTCGAGCCACGGGGCGGGCACGCCGCGCTTCGCCAGGCGATCGCGCACGTGGCGGTACTCGACGACGTCCCCCACGAACCGCCGGAGCCGCTCCTCGCCCACCGTCTTGCCGTTGCCCTTCCCGTTGCCGATCCGGAGCTGCGCCTTTTCGGTCCCGAGCTGGAGCAACTCGTGCTCGAGGTCCCGCTCACCCAGGAGGTACTTCTCCGTCTTCCCGCGCTTGAGCTTGAAGAGGGGCGGCTGCGCGATGTAGAGATAGCCGGTCTCGATCACCGCGACCATGTGCCGGAAGAAGAAGGTCAGCAGCAGCGTCCGGATGTGGGCGCCGTCCACGTCGGCATCCGTCATCAGGATGACCTTGTGGTAGCGGAGTTTCGCGACGTCGAACTCCTCGGGCCCGATCCCCGTCCCCAACGCCGAGATCAGCAGCCGGATCTCCTGGTGCGAGAGCACCTTGTCGTACCGCGCCTTCTCCACGTTGATGATCTTGCCCCGGAGCGGCAGGATCGCCTGCGTGCGGCGGTCGCGCCCCTGCTTCGCCGAGCCGCCCGCCGAGTCGCCCTCGACGAGGAACAGCTCCCGCAGCGCCGGGTCACGCTCCGAGCACTCCGCCAGCTTGCCGGGCAGATTGTCGTCGTCGATCCCCTTCTTCCGCGTGAGTTCCCGCGCCTTCCGCGCCGCCTCCCGCGCCTGCGCCGCGCGGACGCACTTCTCGGCGATCTTCCGCGCGGTGGCCGGGTCCTCCTCGAAGGCGCGCGCGAGCTTGTCGTTGACGATCGACTCGACCAGTCCCTTGACCTCGCTGTTGCCCAGCTTCGCCTTGGTCTGCCCTTCGAACTGGGGCTCCTGAAGGCGCACCGAGATGACGGCCGTCAGACCCTCACGGACGTCGTCGCCCGTGATCCCGCCCTTGAAGTTCTTCAGGAACCCGTTCGCCTGCGCGTAGTTGCTGATCGTCCGCGTCAGCGCCGCACGGAAGCCGGTGAGGTGTGTCCCTCCGTCGCGCGTGCTGATGTTGTTGGCGAACGAGAAGACGTTCTCCTGATAGCCGTCGTTGTACTGGAGGGCGACCTCGACCTCCGTGTCGCCGCGCTTGCCTTCGAAGTAGAGGACCCTGGGGTGAATGGGGGTCTTGTTCTGGTTGATGTACTCGACGAACTGTCGGATCCCGCCGTTGTAGAGGAACGTGAGCTTCTTCTCGTCGCGCTCGTCCTCGATCTGGATCCGGAGGCCCTTGTTCAGGAACGCGAGCTCGCGGAGCCGATTCGAGAGGATGTCGAACGAGAAGGTGAGCTCCTCGAGGATCTCGGGGTCCGGCTTGAAGCGGATGGTGGTCCCGTGTTTGGTCGTCTTCTCCCCGGGCGTCAGGTCGGCCTGTGGCTTCCCGCGCTCGTAGCGCTGGGTGTAGACCTTGCCGTCTCGGCGGATCTCCACCTCGAGCCACTCCGAAAGCGCGTTGACCACGGAGATGCCCACCCCGTGGAGCCCGCCCGAGACCTTGTAGGCGGAGCGCTCGAACTTGCCGCCGGCGTGGAGCGTCGTGAGCACGACCTCGGCCGCAGACTTCCCGGTGCCGGCGTGGACGTCCACGGGGATGCCACGCCCGTCGTCGACGACCGTGCAGCTCCCGTCGGCGTGGAGGACCGCGCGGATGTTCTGGCAGTAGCCCGCCAGGGCCTCGTCCACCGCGTTGTCCACGGCCTCGAAGACGAGGTGGTGGAGCCCGTAGGAGGCCGTGTCCCCGATGTACATGGCGGGCCGCTTCCGGACCGCCTCGAGGCCCTCGAGGACCTTGATGTCCTCCGCGGTGTAGGTGTCGCCCTCCGGCTCCTTCGGACCTTTGGGTTCCTTCCACTGCTGTCCAAATTGGCCGGGAACCGGCGGGGACACCGCGCGATTTGCTGGGG
>CAYQDR010000133.1:0-11935 GCA_964416315.1 uncultured bacterium | reverse complement strand
ACGGGAGCGGCGCGCTCGTCAAGAAGCTGGCGGGCTATCACCAGTTCCACGCGGTACGGGCGGCGGTGGAGGAGACGCTGCGGGCCGCGCGGCCGGGGGCCGGCATCGAGGAGTGGGAGGGCAGGTACGAAACCGCGAGGAGGCCCGGAGGCGAGCCCGGCGACCGGCGCGTCGGCGTCGTCTGGCACACGCAAGGGTCGGGCAAGAGCCTCACCATGGCCTTCTACGCGGGCCGGATCATCCGCGAGCCCGCGATGGGGAATCCCACGGTCGTCGTGCTGACCGACCGCAACGATCTCGACGACCAGCTCTTCGGCACCTTTTCACGATGCCACGACCTCCTGCGCCAGCCGCCGGTGCAGGCGGAGAGCCGTGCCGACCTGCGCCAGAAGCTCTCGGTGGAAGCGGGCGGGATCGTGTTCACCACGATCCAGAAGTTCCTGCCGGAGGCCCAGGGCGACCGGCACCCCGTGCTCTCGGAGCGGCGCAACGTGGTGGTGATCGCCGACGAGGCACACCGGAGCCAGTACGACTTCATCGACGGCTTCGCGCGCCACATGCGCGACGCGCTGCCGCACGCCTCGTTCATCGGCTTCACCGGAACGCCGATCGAGAAGACCGACGCCAACACGCGCGCGGTCTTCGGCGACTACATCAGCGTCTACGACATCCAGCGCGCCGTGGAGGACGAGGCGACGGTCCCGATCTACTACGAGAGCCGACTCGCCAAGCTCGAGCTGAAGGAGTCCGAGCGCCCGAGGATCGATCCCGAGTTCGAGGAAGTGACCGAGGGCGAGGAGGTCGAGCGCAAGGAAAAGCTCAAGACCAAGTGGGCGCAGCTCGAGGCGGTCGTGGGGGCGGAGAAGCGCCTGGCGCTCGTCGCTCGGGACATCGTGAGCCACTTCGAGCAGCGCCTCGACGCCATGGACGGCAAGGCGACGCGGGGAAGCTGAAGGTGGTGATGACGGGCCACGCCGCGGAAGGCCCCCGCGTGGCGCGACACGCGCGGAACAAGGCGCGGCGCGAGACGCTGGCGAAGCGCTTTCGGGATGCGCACGATCTTCTCCAGATGGTGATCGTGCGCGACATGTGGCTCACGGGCTTCGACGCGCCGGCCCTCCACACAATGTACGTGGACAAGCCGATGCGCGGACACGGGCTCATGCAGGCGATCGCGCGCGTGAACCGCGTTTTCCGCGACAAGCCCGGCGGGTTGGTGGTGGACTACCTCGGCCTAGCGCACGAGCTGAAAGCGGCGCTCGCCACCTACACCGAGAGCGGCGGCACCGGGAAGACCGCAATCGACCAGGAGGAGGCCGTGGCGGTCATGCTGGAGAAGCACGAGGTCTGCTGCGCCCTGTTCCACGGCTTCGACCGGTCGAAGTGGGTGACCGGCTCGCCGCAGGAGCGCCTGTCACTCCTGCCGGGGGCCCAGGAGCACATCCTGGCGCAGGAGGATGGCAAGAACCGCTTGCTGCACGCCGTGCACGAGCTGTCCCAGGCCTTCGCGCTCGCTGTGCCGCACGAGGAGGCGCTCCGCCTCCGGGACGACGTGGCTTTCTTCCAGGCGGTGCGGGCGAGTCTTGCCAAACGGGCGCCAGGCGAGGCGAGGACCGAAGAGGAGCTGGACCACGCTGTCCGGCAGATTGTGTCGCGGGCGGTCGCCTCAGAGGGCGTGGTGGACATCTTCGCGGCCGCGGGGCTCAAGAAGCCGGACATCGCCATCCTCTCCGAGGAGTTCCTGGCCGAGGTGCGCGGCATGCCGCAGCGCAACCTGGCCGTGGAGCTGTTGCGCAAGCTCCTGTCAGGCGAGGTCCGCAGCCGCCGGCGCAGGAACGTGGTCCAGGCGCGGTCCTTCGCCGAGATGCTCGAGCAGGCGATCCGCCGCTACCAGAACCGCGCCATCGAGGCGGCGCAGGTGATCGAGGAGCTGATCGCGCTGGCCCGGGACATGCGCGAGGCCGACGCCCGCGGCGAGCAGCTCGGCCTTTCCCAGGAGGAGCTGGCCTTCTACGACGCGCTCGAGACCAACGACAGCGCGGTGAAGGTGCTGGGCGACGAGACGCTCCGGCGCATCGCCCGCGAGCTCGTCGCGACGGTGCGCGCGAATGTGACCATCGACTGGACCGTGCGCGAGAACGTCCGCGCCCACCTGCGCGTGCTGGTCAGGCGCATCCTCCGGAAGCACGGCTACCCGCCCGACAAGCAGGAGAAGGCGACGCAGACGGTGCTCGAGCAGGCCGAGGTGCTCTCGCAGTCATGGGCGGCCGCGTGAAGGGAAGCCCAACCACCGGTTGAAGCGGACGGTCCGCGGCACCGCCCGCCGCAGAGCCAGAACGGTTGGCCGACCAGAGTCCGGAGGGAAGCCCGGGGTCCTCAGGGCGAGCGGCCCGCGGGGCGGGACGCGGCCGGTTGGGTCGCGGGATGCAGGACCCCGATCGCCCAGGCGAGGTCGAGGCGCTCGCCGAGCCAGCTCGGGCACCCCGTCCGCGCGTCGATCGCGAGGCCCCGCGCCTGCTGCGCCGCCGCGAGCACCGCCGCCGCGTCCGGCGGCACCGGGGGCGGTGCCGGGACCTCCGGGATCGGCCGGCCGCTCGGCGTCCGGAAGCGCAGCGTGCCGTCGGCGTCGCGCTCCACCTGGTAGCCCTCCTCGTGGACGGCCCGGTGATGGCGCCGGCAGAGGAGCGCGAGGTTCTCGAGCCGGGTCGGGCCGCCGTTCGCCCATATCTGAAAGCGCTGCGCTGTCAACCGTTGTCTTTTTCTTCGCCTGTTGTCCCGCCCCCTCCGTGGGCGCCTGACCCGCCAGGATTCACCGTCCGGGTCGGCCGCCCGATCGCGAGTGTGCTCCGGGTGGCTATCTACCCGGCCGCGGCGGACTCGCCCCGGCCTCGCGACGCCCTCCGCCCCGTTTCGTCGGAGCCATATCTTCGCCGTCTTCGCGGCATGATGGTTATTCGGAGGTGTCGCAATCAGTGGTCGAGCGTCGCGCGCTCATGGGCCAACCCGCGCTCACCCCCGTGGACGAAACGGCTGCGTGGGCTCTCGATAGGCCTCCTGCTTGGTCAACATCCAGTACGTCGCCTCCGCGAGATGGCGGGCCACGGCCCCGATGGCCTTGGCATGCCCCCGCCGGCCGGCGATGCGCTGGTAGAGCCGGCTCACGTGGCGCCGCGGGTACCGGCCGCGGTACAGGCTGGCCCCGTTCGCGGCTTCCACGAACGCCCATTTGAGGTAGCGGTTGACGTCGGGGCGGAGCGGGCCGTAGCGGGTCTTCCCGCCAGAGCTTCGGACGCGCGGCGTGGTGCCAGCATAGCCGGCCAGCCGCTCGGCGTCCGGAAACCGGGTGACGTCGCCCACCTCCAGGGCGATCACGACGGCGAGGATGAAGCCTACGCCGGGCGCAGTCCGAAGCCGCTCGATCACCGGGGTGGGCTCGAACACCTCCCGCATCCGCTGTTCGAACGCCCGCACCTGGTGATCCAGACCCTCGACCTGCTGGAGTAGCTGCCCGGTCACGAAGGCGGTGTGGGGCGGCAGCCGCTCGAGGTGCTGGCGCAGGAGCGCCATGCCTCGCACGCCGAACAGATCGCTCACCGCATCGCTCCGCAGACCGTACTTGGCCAAGGTCGCGTGGATCCGGTTCTTGAGCTGCGTGCGCTGCCGGACGAGCACCATCCGCGTCCACGGGAGCTCGCGCTGGTCGCGGAGCTCGCCGGGCGGAATCCAGACCGTCGGCAGGGTGCCGGTCCGCTGCAGACGATTCAGCCCCCGGGCGTCGAGTCGGTCGGTCTTGTTGATCATGCCCATCATGAGCTTCGCCTTGCGCGCGTGGACCAGCCGAGGCACACACCCGGCCGCTTCGATCTCGTCGACGATCCAATACCAGCTTCCCATCGTCTCGACCGCTACGGGCGAACCCCGCTCGCAGCGGGCCAGGAACTCCCGCACCATCCCCCGCTCGTGCGGGATCCGTTCCTCCCGGACGCCTCGACCATCGCCTCGCTCCACGGACGCCAACGTGTATCGCTTGTGCGCATCGAAGGCGATATACTCCATGGGCGCTGTGCCTCCTTTCTCTCCGCGGTCCAGTCCGCGGGGTAGCTCCCATGCGCAGGGTACCCTGCCGCGTAGGAGGCGCAGCGCTTTCATCCCATCAGTGGTGGAGGTGATGGCCTTGGGCGTGGCGCACCCCGCAGCCCGGGAAGCGGCAGCCGCGGTCCCGGGCCACGAGCGCCCGCCGGAGCGCCGGCGGGATCGCCCGCGTCCGGCGGCCCACGTCGAGCACATCGCCATCGCCCGCGTGGCGCATGACGACTCGGGTCGCGTCACAGGCCAGGCGGCGGGACGTTTCACCTGAAACGTGGACGCCGTCCTCGAGGGCGGACTGGCCGGGCTGGGCGGGGTCGGCCAGCGCCGCGGCGTCTACATGGACGATCACCTGGTACCGCTCGGTTCCCGGCTCCGGATCGAGCCCGTGCTGGAGTGCAGTCTCCGCCACGAGGGCGAGGGCGTCGGCCTGCTGTTGGCCGTGGGTCGGCGGGTCGGCCTCCGCCTGCCCCTCCGCGGCGGCGGCCCGCGCCGGCGCATACAGCGCCTCGCGCCCCGCCTCGAGCGCCCGTAGCAGCATCGCCCCGACCTCCGGCTCGAGCCGCCCCCGCACGACCCACATCCCGTCCTCGTCCGGGTACACCTGGAGCGACCGCCGCTGGTGGCGCGCCGCCGCCTCCCGCGCCTCGCCCTGGCGGTCCACCCGCCGCCACGCCCGCACGATCCGCTCCACGTGGGCCGCCGTCCCCGCTCGCCCCACCGCCAGCAGCCGGGCTTCGGTCTCCGGGGTGGCCACCCGCGTGAGGGCGCGGACCTTCGCGTAGGACAGCTCCCCCCGGGCCAGGGCCCCGGCGAGCTGGGGCAACTCGCCCAGCGCCCGCGCCACCCGCACCCGCTCCCGGGCCGCCCCGGGGTCGAGCCCCACGCGCCAGCTGAGCCACTCCGCGCAGGAGCGGCAGCCGTGCGCCGCCCAGCCGCCCCGCGCGTCGAACTCGCGGATCAGGGTGAGGAGCCGGGCGGTGGCGGCGTCGAGGTGAGCCGAGAGCGTGGCGATCTCGTCGCCGAGTCGGTCAAGGTCTGTCGCGGGAAGTGATGGCGCAGGCGCCGTGGGGTGGGGCATAGCCGGTCCTCCTCCTGCGCAGACCCTACCACGCGAGGCTCGGGCCGCCGGAAAGGCCCCAGGACGGCCGATCGTGAGGGCGGGAATCGTTTTCGGTTCCGCGCTGGGCGCGCGCGGCGCAACGGGCCGGGGCGGGCCGCTGGACGGGGCTGGCGCTCGCCCCGCGGCCGCCGTCAGATCCCCGTGAAAAATCCTGTCAAGCAGAAAATGCAGCGCCGTGACGGGGGCGGGCGCGCGGAGCCGGGCCCGGCGGGACGACCCGACGAAGGTCGCACGTCGTGAAGATGTACGGGGGGCCATGGAGCGTCATCATGCCCCGGGTGGCGCGCGCCCGGCCGGCGACCGCGTATAATCCCCCGAGAGCGAAAGGGGGGTGAGCGCGTGGCAAAGGGCAGGGACATGAAGAAGGAGAAGAAGAAGCCCAAGAAGGACAAGAAGTAGGCCCGTGGACGTCCCGCACGTCGGCGAGGCGCAGCGCCGAGACTGTGGACCGAGCGGGCGTGTGGTCGTGGACGAGCTGGCACAGTGAGCCTTGGCCGCATTCGGAGTTGACGGCCGTCGTGGGCTCGGCTGCGGCTCGACGGGATCGCGGCGGCGGTGCGGCTCGGCCTCGCGACACCCGGCGCGGGCGACGCTCAGCGGGCGCGGAGCCGGCGGGCGAGCCGGTCGTGCTGGTGCTGAATCCCGGCGGGGAGCCGGTCCCCGAATTTCGCGAAGAACTCGGCCTGGCTCCGGAGGTTGGTGCGCCAGCCGTCCCGGTCCACGGCCAGGAGCTCGGCGACCACCTCGTCGGAGACGTCGAGCCCCCGGCGGTCGAGCGCGGTCCTGGTCGGCAGATAGCCGATCGGCGTCTCCTCCGCGCTGCCGACGCCCTTGCAGCGCTTGATGACCCACTCCAGGACGCGCAGGTTCTCGCCGAAGCCGGGCCAGAGGAATCGGCCGCGCCCATCCCGCCGGAACCAGTTCACGCGGAAGATCTTCGGCGGCCGGGTCAGCCGCGTGCCGATCGAGAGCCAGTTCCCCCAGTAGTCGCCCATGTTGTAGCCGCAGAAGGGCAGCATCGCCATCGGGTCGCGCCGGACCACGCCGACCGCGCCGGTGGCCGCCGCCGTGGTCTCCGAGGCGAGGGTGGCGCCGAGAAACGTGCCGTGCGGCCAGTCGAAGGCCTCGAAGACCAGCGGCACCAGCTTCTGACGCCGCCCGCCGAAGAGGATGGCGCTGATCGGCACGCCCCGGGGATTCTGCCACTCGGGCGAGATCGTGGGGCACTGGCTCGCGGCGACCGTGAAGCGGCTGTTCGGATGGGCCGCGGGCTCGCCGCTCGCCGGCGTCCACGGCCGGCCGCGCCAGTCGAGCGCCGCGGGCGGGGCCGCGTCGTCGTGCCCCTCCCACCAGACCGTGCCGTCGGGCCGGAGCGCGACGTTCGTGTAGAGGGTGTTCCGCCGGATCATCTCCATCGCGCTCGCGTTGGTCTTCGAGTTCGTGCCGGGTACCACGCCGAAGAACCCCGCCTCGGGGTTGACCGCCCACAGCCGGCCGTCCGGCCCGACGCGCAGCCACGCGATGTCCTCGCCCACGGTGTGGATCCTCCATCCCGGCATCGACCCGGGCGGGACCAGCATGGCGAGGTTGGTCTTGCCGCAGGCGCTCGGAAACGCGCCGCAGACGTAGTGGATCTCGCCGTCGGGGCTCTCGACTCCGACGATCAGCATGTGCTCGGCGAGCCAGCCGTCCTGGCGGCCGAGCCGGCTCGCGATGCGGAGCGCCAGGCACTTCTTCGAGAGCAGGGCGTTCCCGCCGTAGCCCGAGCCCACGCTCCAGATGGTGTTGTCCTCGGGGAAGTGGCAGACGAACCGGCGCTCGGGGTTCAGGTCGGCCTTGCCGTGGAGCCCGCGCGTGAAGTCGTCCGACTCGCCGAGGTGGTCGAGGGCGGCCTGCCCCATCCGGGTCATGATCCGCATGTTGAGGACGACGTAGACGCTGTCGGTGACCTGGATCCCCACCTTGCTGAAGGGCGAGCCGGGCGGCCCCATCAGGAACGGGATGACGTACATCGTCCGCCCCTGCATCGAGCCCGCGAAGATCTTGCCGAGGCGGTCGTAGGCCTCGCCCGGCGCCATCCAGTTGTTGGTCGGGCCGGCGTCGGCCTGGTCGCGCGAGCACACGAACGTCAGGTGCTCGGTCCTCGCGACGTCGGTCGGCGCGCTCCGGTGGAGGTAGCAGCCGGGCAGGGCCCGCTGGTCGAGGAGAATCAGGTCCCCCACGCGCACCGCGGTCTCGAGGAGGCGCCCGTGCTCCGCCTCGGAGCCGTCGCACCAGACGATCTCGTCGGGGCGGCACAGCCGCGCGACCTCGTCGACCCAGCGCTGGGCGGACTGATTCCCGGCCATGGCCGTCACCTCCCGCGGACCGTCAGGGCTCGGGCGCGCAAGGAGCGCACGAGGCCGGCGCACCCGGCCCGGGCGCTAGCTGAACACGCCGACCGCCCGCAGAATGGCGATCAGGACCACCGCTCCGACCAACGAGATAATCCAGGTCGCCAGGGTGCCGGCGGCGGCGATGCCGAGGGCGCCGGCGCCCCAGTGCCCGAGGAGGGACCCAACCACGCCGACCACGATGTTCGCGATCAGCCCCATCTGGGCGTTGGTCTTATCATGCTCGCCCGCTCCCCCGCGCAGCCACGCCGTGATACGCTCGGCGCTGGCCGCGGCCGGCCATCGGGTCACCGCCTCGTCCGGGCGGAGAGCCGCTCCACGCCGCCCGACCCGGCCACACGAGACCGGGATCCCATCCGAGGCACGCTGGACCCCGCCGCTCTGGAGGGCGTAGCACACGGAGCGGACTGGCCCGAGGCGGGCCCCCTCGCACTCGCACGACGTGCTGGCGCGGCGTGAGGGCGAGCACCCGACGGGGTGAGGCGATCCGCGGAGTGACTGCCACCGGTCTCGCGCGGTACGCCGACCGCAGGGTCTACTTCACCGGCACCGCGCCTCTGCGCAGCGCGCTCCAGACGGTGCTCATCGGCGGACTCGCCGCCGCCGCGGCCTTCGGGATCGCTCGGGCCATCTCGTGAACTCCGCCCCGCCCGAACAAGCCTAATACCCGCCAGGCCGCGAGCTGCGAGGGGAATACCGTCCGCCGGCGGTCGTGCCGGCGCCGATTCCGCCCACCATAGGCCCCGCCCTGACGGCGGTCCCCTTCCCGATGCTCCATCGCCCCCCTTGACGCCCGCAGTTGTATCGAAGATTCGGCCGGCAGGGTCGGGCAAGCGCCGGCGTGGAAACCGCGTCCGGCGCCGGCGGCACTCGCGAAGCCCGGACCGAAATGAGGCTTGACAAGCGTGAGCTACTGTAATAGTGTGGTGATACAGTATGGCTATCCAGATGCCGCTCCACGTGGACGCGCACAGCCCGATCCCGATCCGCCGGCAGCTGACGGAGCAACTCAAGCACGTCATCGAGGGCGACGGCGTCCCGCCGGACCAGGCGCTGCCGAGCATCCGGGAGCTGGCTGGCTTCCTCGGCATCAATCCGAACACGGTCGCGCGGGTCATCGACGACCTCAAACAGAGCGGCTACGTGGAGGCGCGGCGGGGATCGGGCGTCTTCGTGGCCCCGAACCTCCCCGCCCGCCCTTCCGTCCACCTCCGCGCAGCCTTCCTGAAGGACGTGGCGATTCGGGGCGCGGCCCTCGGGATGACCGCCGACGACCTGGCGGTCGGGGTGCTGAGCCTGGCCGGGGTCCGGCCGGCGGCCGTCCAGGGAGCCGTCGAGGTTCTGCTGGTCGAGTGCAGCCACGCGGAGCTCGACTTCTTCGCCCGGGAGCTCGAGGCGCAGCTGCCGATCCGAGTGGACAAGGTGCGGCTCAGCGAGCTGGCGGGGGCCGTGCGGCGCAAGAAGCCGTCTGGCCGCTGGGGGGCCGCGGTCACGAGCTTCTTTCATTTGCCGGAGGTCGAGCGGCGCTTGGGCGGCACCGGGGTCCCGGTCATCGCGCTCCTGGCCGAGGTGCATCTCGAGACGCTCCACCGCCTCGCCCAGCTGCCGCCGGGAACGCGGGTGGGGGTGGCCTCCACCGAGCCCGAGACCGCCCACAACCTGGAGCACTCGATCGCCAATGCGGGGCTGCCGAACATCGCGCTCGTGGGGACCTGCCGCGCCGAGGGGCCCGCTCTGGCTCGCCTGGTGCGGCAGGCGGAGGTCGTCGTCTGCTCCACCCCGGCGGCCGAGCGGGTGCGCCGACTCGTCGGTTCCACCGTGGAGGTGATCATCGACGACCGGGCCCTCGACCGGCGGGCCATCGAGATGCTGGCGGCCATCCTGGTGCGGCACGACGGGGATGGGATGCCCAAGACTGGGCTCCCCGCCCGGCGGCGCCCGAGCGACCAGGACGTCAGGCGGACCCCACCGGCACGGGAGGCCGCGCGGGGGATGGCGAAGGGGACCGTGATGCGCTCAACCTCAAGCAAGGTCGAGGTAGGGGTTCGATGAAGAGTCGCGGGTCGATCTCACGCAACGTCGACCGGAGGCTCACGGCCCGGCGAGACCCCTCGGCCTCGCGGGAGGGGTGGCGGCCGGGGAAGGGAGCATACGGAGGGCGGATGCCCTCGACGAGGCCGCGCGGCGCGCGTGGGACCTCAGGCCAGCACGACGACGGGTAAGAGTCAGTGTGTCCCAAGAAGGAGGCGGTCATGGCGTTCATGTGGAAGTGGAAATGGTGGATCGGCGCAGGGCTCGCGGCAGTGGTGCTATGGGTGATGATCGGCCGCTCGGAGCAGCCGGCCGCGACGGCTGCCATGGTCGAGGACAAGACGTACTCGGTGACGCCGGCCGTAATGCCGGTGAAGGCCGGGATCGTCACGGGCGAGATCACGGAGATGAAGGTCACGGAGCGGGTCGAGCAGGGCACCGGCCGCGTCGTCTCCGCGGCCAAGCTCACGGCGAAGGTCGTGCTGAAGAACGCCTCGGCGAATCAGACCGTCCGTCTGGTCGCCGGCAAGATCCAGTACATCGACGCCCAGGGGCAGCCGATCCAGCTCGAGGCGTTCCGGACCGAGCCGGCCCTCAAGTTCTCGACGTACAACGCTGAGCGCCTCGACCCCGGGCAGGAGGCCACCCAGTCGCTGGACGTGGACTTCCCCGCGGAGGCGCTGAAGGCGAAGAAGCTGAAGGAAATCCGCCTGGAGCTGGCGTACATCCCGTCGCCGTACCACGAGCAGACCGTCAACTTCATCGTGTCCATCGGCGGTCAGTAAGCCTGCTGCGAGGTGGCTCCCCGTGGAGCCACCTCCTCCACTCACGCTGGGAGCCGCCGAGGGGTTCGGCTGCCGGAGACCCCTCGCGGTCTCGTCCACAGGCGCGGCGTCTGGCGGTGCCGACAAAAGGGGGAACGGAGGCATGACCACCGTGCGAGACCTCAAGTGCTGGCCTCCGAAATGGCGAGGGGTCTCCCGCGGAACAGGCCCCGTCGCGAACGGCGAGGACGGAATCCTGATCGCGGCTCGCTGCGATCTCAAGAATGGGACCCTTGCCCTCACCATGGAGGACGGAAACGTCCGGCACTCCGCCGTGCTTGAAGGCGAGATGAGCGTTCTGACCAGACTCTCTCTCTTGCTCGACTGGCAAGTCGGCCGACCTCTGGCGAAGATCGGGAGCCTGGAGATGACCCCCTAGCGGTGTCACGAGGGGACGCTCAGGGTGACCGCCTGAGATGACCGGCGCGGCTGGCGTCCCAGATCGCCCAGACAGACCCTGCGGAGCGTGCCCGGCCAGGCGCGGCCAGCGACAGGAGAGGAGAATGCCGAGCCTACCAACCGGAAACGTGGCGGCACGTGCCCCTGGCGGTCCGCCCCAGAAGCCGAAAGACGCGGCTCCCGGTCCGCCGAGCCTGCGGCCGAAGCCGTGTGGCCCTACTGAAAGCGGAATCCCTCGATGAGAAGGAGATCCGGGGCGTCACCGGCCTGACCGGGTGCTTACCAGAAACGCGTCGCGCCTGGGATCGTTCCACGTCGTGAGAGATGACCGGGCCGGGCTCCCTGGACCTGACGACCGGCTTCCTCGATCCGAACATCGCAGCCAGCCACTCGACAAACGGCCTCCGAGGGAAGGCCCCCGGAGGTCGTTTTCACCGAGGCAGACCGCGGTCAGCCGATCTAGAAATCGCCGCCGTGCGGCATGGGCGGAGAGGCCTTGTCTTTCTCCGGGATGTCCGTGACGAGCGCCTCCGTCGTCAGCAGGAGGGACGCGATCGACGCCGCGTTCTGCAGCGCGATCCGCTCGACCTTGGTCGGGTCGATGATCCCCGCCTTCATCATGTCCACGTACTCGTTCGTCTCGGCGTCGAAGCCGTAGGTCGGCTCCTTGGCGGCCTTGACCTTCTCGACCACCACCGAGCCCTCCAGCCCGGCGTTCTCCACGATCTGCCGGATCGGCTCCTCGAGCGCGCGCTTGACGATGGCGGCGCCGGTCGCCTCGTCGCCGGCGAGCCGGAGGTCATCCAGCGCCCGCGCGGCACGCAGCAACGCCACCCCGCCGCCCGGCACCACGCCCTCCTCGACCGCGGCCCGCGTCGCGTTGAGCGCGTCCTCGACCCGCGCCTTCTTCTCCTTCATCTCGGTCTCCGTCGCCGCGCCCACCTTGATCACCGCCACGCCGCCGGCCAGCTTGGCCAGCCGCTCCTGCAGCTTCTCCCGGTCGTAGTCCGAGGTGGTCTCCTCAATCTGCGCCCGGATCTGCTTGATGCGGCCCTCGATCTCCTTGGTGCTGCCGGCGC
>CAYQDR010000132.1:0-12206 GCA_964416315.1 uncultured bacterium | reverse complement strand
ATGATTCCAGAGTTCTGCTGTGAATTGTCCATTTTATTGTCGCGCGGGCCCTTAGTCTCTGGCCAAACTCTGTCCGAATCGCGTCGACCACATCCGTAGCGCGAAATACTCCCTTATCATTGTGCTTAGCAAAGCCACAGCTACACAGTATGAGCGGATAGCGGCTCTGCTGGGTCGTTGTTGTCGCCCTGGCGTAAGCATCACGGTAGCGTTCGATGGCATCCTCAACCGCCAAGCTGCACGCCACCTCAAACAACTGGTCTGTGAGCTCGTCTGTGTGGTTTCTGGCACAGGCCTTCGCAGCGGAGAACCCGAGGAGGTGAGCATAATGAGGGTAGCCGTTGCAAAGTAGCGGGAACCCTATCGATGACGGCCGGTGCCGCCTTCAGATTCAAAGAGTTGAGCCCGCCGGTGAGGATCTCCTTGATCTCGCCGTCGTTCATCGTCGGCAGTTCAATCTGTACGAGGTTGCGTTCGATGGACGGATGCTCACCGATGAGCTGGCCGACGTTGTCCGCAACTCCCACGATGATCAGGGTGACACGGGATGCCGTATCGGAGACGATCTTCACAAGATCGGCCATCGCGCGCTTCGTTGCGTCGTCCGAGACCTTGTCGAATTCGTCGAGAATCAGCACAGTGAGGTCGTTGATCTTCGCGAGAAGCTCCGCTACCCCAGCCGCCGTCGGAGCCCGCGAGCCCATAAGATCAGCCAGGGTGACCGTGCGAGACGCTACATCGCGCGTGAAACCCAACGCCTTAATCTTAAAGTCGAGGGACGCGTTTTGGAGAATGCGATTCCAGATCGCGATATGAACGTGTCACTGCCGTCGCAACTGATCTTTACCACCAAGAGGTCTTCGACGACATCCCGGATGATATTCGCGAGCGATGTCTTTCCGACCCCCCGCTGACCATAGATGATTGGATGGCGACCTGGGGCTGGGACGGCTTCGATCACGCGGCGAAGCTGCTCAGCTCTTCCGGAGAACAGCGCCTTGGAGCTGACAGGGGCGCCTGGTGTGAAAACCTGAGAGGCCCTTACAATTGCCTGGAGCTCGTCGTTAGCCATCGCGTCGTCCTCTCAGCCTGGCCACAGACAGATCACGATTGATTCTGCCGAACGCCGGCGCTCAGCGGCCGGGGTGCGAGCATCGCGAGCACTCGGCCCGCTGGAACGCTGAGTTGGGTTGCCGACTGAGTCGACTCGCTCGCCCTGCTCCCGCTGATATTTCCATACTTCGTGGTCCAGCAATCGGGGCGTGATGTTCGGAAACCGCGCTTGCAGGCGCTGCGCTGCGCCTTTGAGAAGCAACTGAGCTTCGCCGGGCGAGACCGGTTGTCCAAGCACCGAGTGGAGGAACCTTAGGATCATCCGATCCGGCTTGATGAACTCGTCAGAGCCCGCCAGCATCCAGAAGTATCTGAGGGAGATGCCGCTCCCCTGGCCAGCGATGCTCCGGATGTCGCTTTCCAGCCTGGCGTCGTCGGCCGCCGTAGGAACGTCCTGGAAGGAGTGGACGCGGTGCGCGCGAAGAACGGACGCGAAGCGGTAGACAGCCTCGGCTTTCAGTACACCGGCCCGCGGGGATGTGCGCTGCCGGTTTCCGAATACCGCGTCGGCCATGGCCGCAGGTCCGATCTGCTCAGCCCTTTCGCAGAACACTGCGATACTTTCCTGCTCGTGAGTCAGCGGCAGGGAACGGCGGTCGGTCCGGAATGTCCGCAGCCCCGACCACTCGCAGTAGCGGGCCACCACGCGCTGCACTCCACTGTAACGGACACCGATGGAGTACACGGCGTCGATCACGCACAGGGGCAGGCTCTGGTAGAAGTACTCGTCGCCAAGGCGCGCGATAGCGAGTGGGAGCACGCGCTCGGCATGAGCAGCGATCACCTCGACGTCGTGATCCATCGACCTCGCTGAAGAGCCAGGATGCTATAGATCATTCTCAAGCAGCCCGACTCGAATTCGGCCACACGATACGCCTGTCTGCGTATGACGGCAAACGCTGCGAGGCCACGCGGCCTATCTCGACGCTCCGCCCGTTCCCTGGACTGCCCTCCGTTCCTGTCGATTCGCGATGTTGCGCCCCATAGACCGGACGTTGACGCGCCACGATAGGCTGCGTGGCTCTGCAGCGTATCCTGGCGCATGTCGCCGGTGGGCGGGGTCATGGGGAGCGCAGCCGGAGCACCAGGAAGTACTGGTAGGGCAGGAAGTTGAACTCGCCGGCCAGACGCAACCCCGCCCGTCGCGAATCGCGCAGGAACTCCTCGCGCGTCACGCGGTGCTCGAGCGGCGGGCCGACGGGCGTCTCGCGCTTGTGGAAATCGATGTTGACGAGGCGGCCGCTGGGCTTCAACGAGCGCCGGAGCCGCCGCAGGTACGCGGGGCCGTCGGGGAAGTGGTGGTAGGTGTTCACCACCAGGATGAGATCGCAGGAGCGCGGCGGCAGGAACGGCTCCTCGTCGAGCCCGAGGACGGGCGTGACGTTCCGGACGCGCGCCTTCCGGATCCGCTCGACGAGGGCCTCCAGCATCTGCGGCTCGGCGTCGACGGCGTAGACCTGGCCGCGCGGGCCGACGGCCCGGGCGAGCCGGAGGGCGAAGTAGCCGGGCCCGGCCCCGAGCTCGCACGCCGTCTGCCCTCGCCGGAGACCGAGCGCCCGCACCACCCGGTCGGGCTTCTGCCATCGCGCCCGCTCGGGGTTGAGCTGGCGCGCGAGGTAGGCCTCGAAGTCCGCGGGGTTCCCGTGGGGCCCCCGGTGCCCGCCGTGGGCGTGGTGATGGGGCCCGGCCCGCCGCGTCACGGCGCGGGTCGCTGGGCGAAGAGCCCGGCGAGCGGTCCGTCGGCCGGGAGCGAGACCGCGCGGTCGCCCGCGAACTCGATGCACACCGGGCCCTCGTCGGCCGCCGGATCGATCTCGACGGCAACCCGCATCGGCGAGTCGGGCCAGCGATAGACGAGCTCGCTCCCGCTGCCCGGGGTCTCGTCGCCCGCGACGATCGTCTGCCACTGGCGCCGGGCGCGCTCGGCCGAGCGGGCTCGCAGCCGCAAACCCAGGATCCGGACCGGGGGCGGCGGGTCGGGCGGCGCCGGCGGCGGCTCCCACGGACGGCGGCCGTGCCCCGCGACCTGGGCGAGCTGGACGACGATGCCGAGCGCCGATTTCGGATGCAGGAAGGCCTCCTTCCAGTCGGCCCGGGAGTCGTCGTAGCCGACGACCTGGTAGCCGAGCGCCGCCGCCCGGTCACAGGCCTCCCGGAGACTCGGCACCTTGAAGGTCACGTGGTGGATCCCGGGGCCTTGCTGGGCAAGGAACCGGTGGAGGAAGCCGTCCGCCCCCCGCGGCTCGAGGATCTCGATGCAGCCGCCCCCGGCGTAGCGCCAGCACCCCCAGTTGTAGACCTGGGAGACCCCGCCGGTGTCGGGCTGGCCCCCGAGCCGGCCGACGAGGACGGCCGGGGCCTCGGCCATCCGCGGGAGACCGATCGCGATGTGATCGAACCGGGTCCGGGTCATGGGCACCCGGTTCTCCATGATGCGTCGCCGGGATGCCGGGGTCAAATCGCCGTCCCGCTCGCCCGCTCGCGCGGAGGGAGGGTAGGGGGAGGGGGGCGAACCGCGGTATCATCAGGGGCACCACCGGAGCGCCATGGGCAATACGTTCGGTCATCTCTTCCGGGTGACGACGTGGGGCGAGTCCCACGGGGGCGCGATCGGCGCCGTCGTGGACGGCTGCCCCCCGCTCCTTCCCCTCTCCGAGGCCGACATCCAGCCCGACCTGGACCGCCGGGCCCCCGGCCAGAGCCGCCTCGTCAGCCAGCGGAAGGAGTCGGACACGGTCCGGATCCTCGCCGGCGTCTTCGAGGGAAAGACCCTCGGCACGCCGATCAGCCTCCTGATCCCCAACGAGGACCCGCGCCCCGCCGACTACCGGGAGATGCAGGAGAAGTACCGGCCAAGCCACGCCGATTACACGTACGAGGCGAAGTACGGGATCCGCGACTGGCGCGGGGGCGGGCGGACGAGCGCGCGGGAGACGGCGGGGCGCGTCGCGGCGGCGGCGATCGCCCGGAAGCTCCTCTTCCACCGCTGGGGGGTCGAGATCGTGGCCTGGGTCGCGAAGGTCGGGCGCATCCTCGCCGAGTGCGACGTCGAGACGGTCACGCGCGAGCAGGTGGACCGGACGCCGATCCGGTGCCCCGACCCGGCCGTGGCCGAGCGGATGATCGCGGCCGTCGAGGCGATCCGGAAGGGGGGGAACTCGCTCGGGGGCGCCGTGACCTGCGCCGTCCGTGGCTGCCCGCCGGGCTGGGGCGAGCCGGTCTTCGACCGGCTCGAGGCCGACCTCGCGAAGGCGATGCTCTCCCTCCCCGCGAGCAAGGGGTTCGAGATCGGCTCGGGGTTCGCCGGAACCGATCTCACCGGGCGCGAGCACAACGACGAGTTCTACATGGACGGCGACCGCATCCGGACGCGGACGAACCGGTCGGGCGGCGTCCAGGGCGGGATCTCGAACGGCGAGACGATCTACTTCCGGGTCGCCTTCAAGCCCACCGCGACGATCGCCCAGGCGCAGCCGACCGTCAGCGTCCGGCACGAGGAGACGACGATCCAGGGGCGGGGCCGCCACGACCCGTGCGTGCTCCCCCGCGCGGTGCCGATGGTCGAGGCGATGGCGGCGCTGGTGCTCGCCGACCACGCGCTCCGGCACGAGGCTGTCAAGCCCGAGAAGCTTCCCCCGGGGCGCTGAGCGCCCGCCCCGTCGCCCCATGCCACGACCCCGTGAGGACGCCGCGCTCCGGCGCGCCCGGGCGCTCCTCCGCCGCGCTCCCCTGATCGACGGCCACAACGACCTCGCCTGGACGATCCGCGAGGACCCGAAGGCGCCGCGAAACGTGGAGGCGTACGACCTCCGGCGGCGGGCACGCGGCCACACGGACCTCGCGCGCCTCCGGGCCGGCGGGGTCGGCGGCCAGTTCTGGTCGGTCTACATCCCCGGCGACATCCCGGCCGAGGGGTATGCCCGCGTCCAGCTCGAGCAGATCGACCTCGCCCGCCGCGTGATCGCGCGCTACCCGCGGGACCTCGAGCTGGCGCTGTCGGCCGCCGACGTCATCCGGGCGATGCGCCGCGGCCGGGTCGCCTCGCTCCTCGGCCTCGAGGGCGGCCACGCGATCGAGAACTCGCTCGGCGCGCTCCGAGCCTACTACGACCTCGGCGTCCGCTACATGACCCTGACCCACGACGTCACCCACGCCTGGGCGGACGCGGCGAACGACGTCCGGCGGCATGGCGGCCTCACGCGCTTCGGCCGGGAGGTCATCCGCGAGATGAACCGGCTGGGGATGCTCGTGGACCTCGCCCACGTCTCCCCCGAGGTGATGGCGGACGCGCTGGACGTCTCCGCGGCGCCGGTCATCTTCTCCCACTCCTCGTGCCGCGCGCTGACCGATGTCCCCCGAAACGTCCCCGACGCGGTCCTCAGGCGCCTCCGCGCGAACGGCGGCGTCGTGATGCTGACCTTCGTCGCGCCGTTCGTCTCGGCCGAGGCCGCGCGGGTCTACCTCGCGCGAAAGACCGAGATGAAGAAGCTGACGGAAGGGATCGCCGATCGCAGCGAGCGGAAGCGGATCGAGCGGCAGTACCGCGCGCAACACCCGCTCCCGACGGCGACGCTCGGCCAGGTCGCCGACCACGTCGAGCACGCGCGCGAGCTGGCCGGCGTGGACCACATCGGCCTCGGGGGCGACTACGACGGGAACGAGGACTGGCCGGTCGGCCTGGAGGACGTCTCGACGTACCCGCGGCTCTTCGCCGAGCTGATCCGCCGGGGCTGGCGGGAGCGCGGCCTCGCGAAGCTCGCCCAGGGGAACCTCCTGCGCGCCTTCCGCCGCGCCGAGGCGGTCGCCCGGCGGCTCCGGGCGAGCCGCCCGCCGTCGCTCGCGACGCTCGCCGACCTCGACCGCTGAGCCCGCGGGTCGCGGGCGACCCGGCGCCGCCGACCTGACGCAGGCGGTGGCAGCGGAGCGCGAGGGCTTTCCGGTCCTCGGCCCGGCGTGAGGACCCCACGCCTCAGGACAGCGGGGAGCGGCGGGTCCGCCGCGCGGGGCGCGCCGACGTCACGGCGCGCTGGCGCGCTCCCGCAGCCACGCCTCGAAGGGGCCCGAGAGGCGGAGGACTTCGTTCACCGGCCAGGCCCCCCGATTGATGACCACCAGGAAGAGGTCGCTGGCGAGGCCGGCGCGCCGCGTCTCGGCCGTCGTCGGGGCGAAGGCCAGCGCCCGCGGCGCGTCGCCGTCGGTGAAGCGGGCGAACTCGATCCGCTTCCCATCGGGCGTGAGGACGAACACCTGCCCGGCGTGGCGCTCGGCCACGAAGAGGTAGCCCCCCGGGCCGAGCCCCATCCCCCCGGACATCGGGCCGGCCAACACCAGGCTCGGCACGCCCTCACGGCTCACCCGCCAGACTTCGCCCGGGCCCTGCTGCCAGGGCGCCTCGGCATTCCCGTCCGCGCCGATCCAGAGCTGGTCGCGCTCGTCCATGACGAGGACCCGCGGGCGCCGGACGGTCACCCAGCTCGGGTCGAGGACGCGGCCCGCCGGGTCGAGCCGGACGATTCGACCCTGCTCGCGATCGGCGAGGTAGAGGTTCCCCGCCGAGTCCGCCGCCGCGCCCTCGGGCTGCCGCAGGAGCGGCGGCACCCCGCGGGGCGGGGTGCCTCCCGCGACGAGCTCGACGCGCCCGTCGAGCATCCGGTAGAGAACCCCGATCTTCCGCTCGCGGTCGAAGGTGGTGACGAAGAGCTCCCGGCCCGCCCGCATCGCCGCGATCTGGGGGTTCGGGAGCGGCGGGCCGTGGAGGTAGCGCCGCTCCGTGTCGGCGGCGAGGCGCGCGCCGCCGACCGGGATGCGGTAGATCGGGCCGAGATCGTCGGCCTCGCCACTCCAGTAGCGGCGCCCGGCCCGCGCGAGGTAGAGGGCACCCGAGTGGTCGAGGCCGAGCGTGGTGGTCGCCGGGATCCCGCGGGCCCCGCGCCCGGGATCGAAGCCCTCGCCGGTCACGTAGACCTGGGCGGTGAAGCCGGGCGGGAGGACGAGCTCGGCCGCCGCCAGCCCGGGCACGAACAGGAACGCCACCATCAAGGCCCGGCACGATCTCACGCCCGTCATTATCCCAGCGACCGCCGGCCCCGGTCCACCGGCCGACCGGCGCACCGGTGCGCCCCTCCCCGGCGCACCGGTCTCAGGGTCCGGGGTCCGTTTCCCGTCGGTGATATCTCTTGCCGATATCACCCTCGCGTCATAGGATTGGAGTCATGGCGAACATGGTCATCCGGAACCTGGACGACACGGTGGCGGCGCGGCTCCGTCTCCAGGCACGCCTGCGCGGCGTGTCGGTCGAGCAGGAGGCTCGTCGGCTCCTGGCGCAGGGCACCGCGATCTCACGCCGCGAGGTTGCCGCTCGCGCCCGCGCCATCCGCGCACGCCAGAAGCGCCACCGCTCGCGAGCGGTGGACCTCGTTCGCGAGGACCGAACCCGCTGATGCGACGGCGTCTCGCGGGACGCCGGGCGCAGGCCGTTCCGGTTGTCGTCGACGCGTCCACCGCAGTCCAGTGGTTTGCCAATGAGCCGGGCTCGGAGCGGGCGGCCCGACTCATCGACAGCGGCGACGCACTGCTCGCCCCCGACATCATGGCCGTCGAAGCCGCCAACGCCTGGTGGAAGAAGGTGCGGCGCGCCGAGATGGAGGCGGCCGACCTGGCGGACGCGGTTGTCCACCTCTTCGCCCTGGGAATCGGCTGGGTCCCGGCCGAGGCGCTGCTGACCCGCGCCGCGCAGATGGCCCTGGAGATCGACCACCCGGTGTACGACTGCCTCTATCTGGCGCTGTCCTCGAGCCGGGTCACGCGCCTTGCCACGGCCGACGACCGCCTTCGCGGGGCGGCGGTCCGCCTCGGCATTCCCATCTGGGCACCGTAGGGCGGGCTCGGGCGGGACTTGCAGCCGAGGCCGCCCTCCGCGAAGATGGGGAGGAACGCGCAACCGATCAGGAGGCCGCCATGCTGTTCTTCTCGCGAGCGAAGACGCGCCTGCCCACCCGGGCGGAGGGCCTGCCGGGGCGGGCGCAGGCGATCCCTGTCCCCGAGCGCCACTTCGTCAACGGGCATCCGCTGAAGCCCCCCTACCCCGAGGGCCTCGAGCAGGCGGTCTTCGGCCTCGGCTGCTTCTGGGGCGCGGAGCGCTGCTTCTGGCAGACGAAGGGGGTCTACACGACCGCCGCGGGGTACGCGGGCGGGGTCACCCCCAACCCCACGTACGAGGAGGTCTGCTCGGGGCTCACCGACCACGCCGAGGTCGTGCTCGTCGTCTTCGACCCCAACGTGGCGAGCTACGAACAGCTCCTCCGGGTCTTCTGGGAAGCCCACGACCCGACCCAGGGGATGCGGCAAGGGAACGACGTGGGCACCCAGTACCGCTCCGTGATCTTCACCCATGGCGACGCCCAACAGAAGGCGGCCGAGGCCTCGCGCGACGCCTACCGGCAGGCGCTGGCGCGGGCCGGCTACGGGGCCGTCACGACCGAGATCCGCCCGGCGCCGGAGTTCTACTACGCCGAGGATTACCACCAGCAGTACCTGGCGAAGAACCCCGCCGGGTACTGCGGCCTCGGCGGGACGGGCGTGGCCTGCCCGACGGGCCTCGGCGCCCGCGCCTGAGGCGGCGCCCAGCGCGTCCCCGCCGCGAGGCGCGCCACCCCATGCCGCGGATCGTGCTCGTCCAGGGCGACATCACCACCGAGACCGTGGACGCGATCGTCAACGCCGCGAACTCGTCGCTCCTCGGCGGCGGGGGCGTGGACGGCGCCATCCACCGGAGGGGCGGTCCCGCCATCCTCGAGGCGTGCCGGCGCCTCCGGGCCGAGCGCTACCCCGACGGCCTCCCGACGGGCGAGGCCGTCGCCACGCCCGCCGGGCGGCTCCCGGCCAAGTGGGTCATCCACACCGTCGGACCGGTGTACTCGCGCTCGGAGGACCGCTCCCACCTCCTCGCGGCCTGCCACACGTCGTCGCTCCGCATCGCCGACGAGCTGGGCGTCGAGACGGTCGCGTTCCCCGCCATCTCGACGGGTGTGTACGGCTATCCACTCGAGCTGGCCGCGCCGGTCGCCGTCGGCGCCGCGCAGCGCGCCGACACGACCGTCCGCGAGGTGCGCTTCGTCCTCTACGACCGCCACGCCTTCGAGGCCTTCGAGCGGGCGCTGGCGGCGACGGCGCGGCGCGGCGGCTGACGACCCCCGAGGGGAAAGGAGGGAGGATGCCGGATCGCGAGCCCGAGCCCCAGGAGCCCGAGCCCCAGGAGCCCGAGATCCTCGATCCCCGGCGGGCGCCGCGGCCCGAGGCTGGGGAGATGATCGAGCACCCCTCCAAGCTGCTCCGCATCGCCTCGATGATCCGGGAGCTCCTCGAGGAGGTCCGGCGGTCGTCGCTCGACGAGGCGGGGCGCCAGCGGCTCCGCGAGATCCACGAGCGCGCCCTCGGCGAGCTGAAGGGGACCCTCTCGGAGGACCTCCAGCGGGAGCTCTCGACGCTGGCCATCCCGATGGACCGCACGCCCTCGGAGTCGGAGCTCCGGGTCGCCCAGGCGCAGCTCGTCGGGTGGCTCGAAGGGCTGTTCCAGGGGATCCAGGCCGCCCTCTGGGCCCAGCAGATGCACGCCCGCGCCCAGTTCGAAGAGATGCGCCGCCGCGCGCTCCCCAGCGGCCCCCAGGGGCGGGAGGGCCCGAAGTCGCCCGGCCAGTACCTGTAATACCCCCGTGACCTCGAAGGAGGCCCCCCGCATGGACCACGCGCGGCTTGCCATGCCCGTCGGCGAGGCGATGTTCACGCAGCGCTCGATCCGCCGTTTCCGCCCCGACCCGATCCCGGTGGAGGACATCCGCCTGATCCTCGAGGCGGCCTCCAAGGCGCCGAACGGCGGCAACCGGCAGATCGCGCGCTTCCTCGCGGTGACCGACCGTGCCCGCATCCGCGCGTTCGGCCAGCTCTACCACGAGGCCTGGTGGGCCAAGCGCCGCGACGAGAAGGGGTGGACGCGGCCCGAGGACATCCCGCCCGAGGAGCGCAACTACCGCTCGGCGATGGTCCTCGCCGACGAAATGAAGGACGCGCCCTGCGTCGTCTTGGCCCTGGCGCTCCCCCCTGGCTGGGCGAACTCGGTCATCCCGGCGGCGCAGAACCTCATGCTCGCCGCGCGGGCGCTCGGGATCGGCTCCCTGCCCACGACGCTCCACCCCCAGGTCATGGAGCGCTTCTACGCCTTCTTCGGGATCCCGAAGGAGGTGAGCTTCCACTTCTCGATCCCGCTCGGCTATCCGCGTGGGCAGTTCGGAGGGAGTATCCGCCGACCGACCGCCGAGACCACGTTCTTCGACGCCTGGGGGACGCCTCCGCCCTGGGCCTGACCCGCCGCGCTGGCGCCGTCATTCGGCGCTTGCGGCCATGCTGCCCGGGGCGTGGCCGACGATCATTCCTTCTTCTGTGTCCCCAGCGCCGCGCGGCGCGTGGACCATCTCTCGAAGTCTGGAGGGCTCCTGTGTGCGACGTAGGAATACCAGTAGTCAGCGAGTTCGGCCGCCGCCAAAGACCGCTTCGCCTCTTCGAGGTACTCGGCCGTCTTCACTTGCTCTACGAGCGCGAGTGAACCAACCAAGGTCTCGAAGGCCGGCAGCCCTCGTGCGAGATCATAGACCTTGTGCCCTATTCTCATTGCGAGATCGATCTCCTGTAGCCGCAAGGGCTCGTAACCCTTCAGGCCGAGCCCTTCGTGGACGAAGCGCTCAAACTCGTCCCGCGTGACGCCTGCGGGCACTTCTTCGGGCCACGGGACGAACGGTCCAGTGGGATAGATTCTCCGTTCGTGCAAGCTTCGAAACACCTCGATGCCTCCAAGGATGTCGCCCTCAGAGATACGCTGGCTGCCGAACGTCAGGTCCCAGTACTGTCTCCAGGAGTACAGGGCTTCGTGGGCAAGTTCTCGGAGCGCGGCCTCCTTCTGAGCCGTGTCCTCTGAGCCGGCTCCCTCCGCCTCCCTGAGCGCCGAGTCAATCCGCTCCAGGTTGCTGCGGAAGACGCGCGGTAGGTCCTGTCTGCGTATGATTCCCAGATCTTCCCTCGCGGGCTCACCGGAGACCTTGGGAAGCCGCGTAGGCGACGACACGATTCCCAGCGCGAACGCATAGGATGTCACGTTTTCCAACACCGACATGACCCTGCGCCAGTGGTCGTGCGAAAGCGCGCGCGGATTTGCGGGAAATCCCCGCTGTAGAATGAAGGTCATCTCGTGCTCCAAGGGCTCGCGCGCGTGGACCAGCATGTTTCGCAGATACTTGATGGCCAGGTAGTCGCTGAACACCTCGTCGTCGACCACGAATCCCTCTCGATGAAACGCTTCACACAAGCCTTGTACCCTTTGCTGGTTGCTCACGCGCCCCCGCGAAGTCTGCTCCACAAAGTAGGGAGCCAGAACGCGGGCACGCCTCCCTTTCTTCCCGAGGAGGCCTTTGAGTACCACCTCATCGATGCAAGTGACGACCATCATGATGAGCATCTGGCAGAACGCTGCATCGCAATGCTCCTTGGCAACTGTCTTCATCGGATGCGTGACAAGCGCCTCCCGCCCCGACGACAGGTAGTCGACGAGGTCGTCGTAAGCGTCGAGGAGCTCCTGAAAGTTCACGGCTGGTCTCTCCGACCTCTCGAGCGGTTCCCGGGGCTCTACATCCCCACCCGGGGCCGCCGGGTGTTGAGACGTCGGTTCACCATCGCCTTCCTTGGTGGCACGCCGCGACCACGCCCTCGGAAGGCAACAGAAGTCCCGTGCTCCACTCTGACGACTGCGATCATGTCGGGGAGCCGTTCGACCCGTCGTCGCCATCCAATGGATCCGTGGCGGGCTCCGGAGGACCTTCCCTTCCGCCATCTCGGGGATCTCGAAGTCCGCGGTGTAGCGTGCCGGCCCAACACCTCGGCCCGGGCGTCCTGGCGCCCACGCGACCGGTCGATGACGGAGCCACTACTCCGGCGGCTGACCCACTCAAGCCCAATACGGCTCTCCTCCCAGCCAGGTTTCCAGGTGCCACATCTGTTCGGGCTCACGGTTTCTGACAGCACTCTGCTCGGGATCATTGTGCTCGCCG